>QZJR01000098.1 GCA_003599365.1 Deltaproteobacteria bacterium
CAGTCGTATTCATCTTTCTCATTGCTCTTTCCTACGTGTCCTATACCGGACTTTCAAATCAGAAAATGGCAATAGAGGACATCGTTAACAACCGATTTAAGGCATACCAGAGAAGCTCTGAGATTGCCAAAAGCATTGCCAATGTACATGCAAATCTTTACAAGATCATCAGTTGGACAGGTGCAAATCGTGATGCGGATATAATCCAGGCTCTCTCCGATGAACAGAAAGCCCAGATTAAAGGGAATATTGAGCCGATACAAAATATCTTAAAATTTAAGATGTCCACAGGGAAGGAAAAGAAGCTTCTTCAAGCCTCTCTGGAACAGTTGATAGAGTATCAGAAACAGGCATTAGCGGTATGTGATGTGGTAAAGACCGATGTCAGCATGGCAACTATGTTTATGGGCACTGCCGACGAAAAATACAACATCCTCAACCAAACCCTGAGGGAACTCCTCGTATTCGAAGAGATGGTCAGTGAAGAGAGGTACAATTTTTCTCTCAAAAGCTTCAACTCTGTATTAACCGTCTTTGTAATATTGCTGGTAATCGCCGTTGTAATATCGGTATTGAGCAGCCTCTTTATGTCCAGGCTTATCACCCAACCGGTTAAACAAACAATGGATGTCATCAAAAATGTTGCCGATGGTGATTTAACTCAGGATATTGAAGTGGACTCCCGAGATGAGATCGGTGAACTTGCAGAGGCTATCAACACGATGCGCGTGAAAATGGGAGAGGCAGTCGGTCAATCGGTAGCAATTTCCCACACCTTATCCGAATCAGCATCCGAGCAGGCTGCTTCGCTGGAGGAGACATCTGCCTCTCTGGATGAAACAGCCTCTATGACCAGGCAAAACGCCGGCAATACAACCGAGGCCAATAACCTGATGGCGTTGGCCATGGAGACCACGGAAAAGGCCAATATTTCCATGGCTGATTTAACCAGATCAATGAAGGAAATTGCCGGTGCCAGCGAACAGGCACAGAAAATCGTTAAGAGTATTGATGAAATTGCCTTTCAAACCAATCTTCTTGCTCTGAATGCGGCAGTCGAGGCAGCCCGTGCGGGTGAAGCAGGCGCGGGTTTTGCCGTAGTTGCCGACGAGGTGAGGAATCTGGCGCTACGGGCAACGGAGGCCGCCAAAGGCACATCCGGTTTAATAGAAGATATCGTCAAAAAGGTCAGGAACGGGGAAGGTCTGGTTTCCCTCACCAACGATGCCTTCAGTCAGGTAACGACCAACTCCACAAAGGTTGTGGAATTAATGGGCGAGGTTGCAGCAGCCTCTCAGGAACAAGCCCAGGGAATAGATCAGATCAATAAGGCCGTGGCTCAGATGAGTACGGTGACACAGAAGAATGCTGCCAGTTCAGAAGAATTAGCCTCAATCATGTCTATGTTTAAAACAGAGAATCATAGAGGGAAGATTACCCCAGAGAAGCTACACCCCCAAAAGAGCAGCAGAAAAAAAATGATCTTTTCGTCCCCCGGTGGAGAAGTAATCCCCGGGAATTTTATGCCCTTAAAAGAACCGGAGTTCGTTTAAGCTTTATATAACAGCGGGCTTAAGCCTGCTGTTGTAATTACTGTGAACCGTGAACTGTTACGGCAACTCTTAGAGTAATATGATGTCTCCCGAACTTAAGGATAATGATTTTAAAAAAATAGTCCGCTTGGTATACGAGCAGTGTGGAATCAATCTCCATGACGGCAAAAGAGAACTGGTGAAGGCACGGCTTTCGAAAAGGCTGAGAGAGGCAGGCTTCACCTCCTTTGCAGATTATTATCACTATGTAGTCTCAGAGAAGGGGAGTTACGAATTGACCTCCATGATTGATTCGATCTCCACGAATATGACATATTTTTTCAGAGAGGATGGTCACTTCCAAAAACTGCGCACCATCATACCTGCCATGACAGAGGAGAAAGGGCATAATGGCCATACCCCGAAATTGCAGATCTGGACCGCAGGGTGTTCTACAGGGGAAGAACCTTACTCACTGGCAATCACCTTAAAAGAACACAGTAACAAAATTGAAGCAACTATACTGGCTACAGATATATCTTCGAAGGTTCTTAAAACAGCGACAAACGGTATCTACTTAAACGAGAAACTCAAGAATATATTGCCTGAAATTTTGAAGAAATATTTCCAGTACGGTTGTGGTGAATGGGCAGGATATTATCGCGTCAAAGATGAGATCAGGAGGATGATACAATTTACAAAGTTTAACCTGATGGACCCGCCGCCCCCTGGTTTTCTTTTTGATATCATATTTTGCAGGAATGTCATGATCTATTTTGACAAAACAACCCAGGGGCTACTGGTGAACAGGTTCTACAATTGCCTAAAAGATGGCGGATATTTTTTTGTGGGTCATGCGGAAAGCCTGTCAGGGATCTCGCATCCCTTCAAATATATAGAACCGAGCATTTACAGGAAACATGGTTAATGGGTGATATTATCGTTGGTATCTCGGATATGAATGTGAGCAATAATTACGAAGATGTCCTGATTACCTATGCCCTTGGTTCATGTATTGCAGTAGCTGTTTATGATCCTAAAGTAAAAGTGGGTGGTCTTTTGCACTTCATGCTTCCCGAATCATCAATAGACATAAATAAAGCCGGCGATAAGCCGGCAATGTTTGCCGATACCGGCATTCCTCTTTTATTTAAGTCCTGCTACAGACTGGGGGCAGTAAAAACGCGTATGCTTGTAAAGATAATCGGAGGAGCAAACATCCTCGATGATTCAAACTACTTTCGGATCGGTCAAAGAAATCTCACAGCAGTCCGGAAGATCTTCTGGAAGAACAATGTAATGATACATGCAGAAGATACCGGTGAAAACCATAACCGAACCGTTCGTCTCCGTATTTCCGATGGCAGGTGTTACGTTAAAAATTCCACGGAGGAGATGAAGGAACTCTAAGGGGGTTGTTATGTCGTTCAATATACTTGTTGTAGATGATTCAAATTCAATGCGGGCGGTAATTAAGAAGGTTATATCCTTGTCAGGATTTAAGGTGGACTGTTGTTTTGAAGCAGGCAATGGCAGAGAAGCGCTGGCGGTGTTGGCAAACGATTGGGTGGATGTAATTATATCGGATATTAACATGCCCGAGGTAAATGGTTTGGAATTATTAAACAAGTTACGGCAAGACATTCTTTATAAGGAGATCCCCGTGGTTATCGTAACCACGGAAGGCAGTAACGAACGTATGGAAGAGGTTTTTAACCTTGGGGCAAAGGGATTTATAAAAAAGCCTTTTTTGCCGGAAGAACTGAGAAGGGTTCTTTACCAGGTTATAGGGGTGGGAAATGACGGTGAATACGGAGAAGATAGAAAAGATCTTGATGGATTCGACTTTTGAGGTCTTTGAAAAGATGTTTTACATCTCTCTTGAAGCTCTCAATGCGGATCATAAAGTATGCGATATAGCGGCAATCATAGGCCTTGATGGATCTGCAAGGGGAGAAGGCGACATAGCGGTAACCATAAACTTTGACGGATCTGTAAGGGGAGAAGGGCAGATATCTCTTTCGGGAGGGATGACAGAGATGATGGCGCAAAACATGCTGAGTCTTGACGCCTGTGAAATCACGGAAAAAGACATAGAAGATTGCTCTAAAGAGGCGGCAAACATGATCTGGGGGAATTTCCTCCGGAAGTTCAATGCTGACGAAGCATTTAACCTGTCCATCCCCATATTTGGGAGAAACCCAGGAACCATTAGATACCAGGGGCCGGATTTACAGGTGTTTAGATTGAACTTTGTATCAAGCGGTGAGGTACTCAAGGTAATCATGACCATGGCCTACACCCCGCTTTAGTTCTTTAACTCTAAAATTCGTAACTACTCAGGTTCAAAGTTCCAAGGTTCACGGTTCAAGGTTAACGGGCGATGAAGATTGAACAGTTTGAAAGAAGCTAAGACTTACAACCAACCGTGAACCGTGAACCTGATAACCTGAGTAGTTACAGCAAAGAAGCTAAGACTTACAACCAACCGTGAACCTGATAACCTGAGTAGTTACAGCATGGAGAAAATTAAAGTCTTGATAGTTGACGATTCTGCTATTGTAAGAAAGATATTCTCAGAGGAGCTTTCAAGATACCCTGATATTCAAGTGATTGGTACCGCTCCTGACCCATTTGTCGCCAGAGACAAGATCGTAAATCTCAAGCCGGACGTTATTACCCTCGATATAGAAATGCCGCGAATGGATGGTTTAACATTTCTGAAGAAGCTGATGAAGTATCATCCGCTACCAACCATCATTATGAGTTCCCTAACCCCAAAGGGGGGGAAGTTGACACTGGATGCCCTCGATATCGGGGCAGTGGATGTGATGGCAAAGCCGGGAGGCTCTTACTCTGTTGGAGATATGGGCACACAGTTAGCCGAGAAGATCAGGGCAGCCTCAAAAGCGAGGATAATCGGAAAGAAGACAGAAGATGCCGAAGATTCAGAAAGGCATGAGCCGATAAAGTCCCTTGCCCAGACATCTCATAAAGTTATTGCAATCGGTGCTTCTACGGGCGGAACGGAGGCATTAAAGACGGTTTTAACCAGAATGCCGTCGAATTCACCGGGGATTCTTGTGGTTCAACACATGCCGGCAAACTTTACCCGGGCATTTGCAGAACGCTTAAACAGCGTATGCCATATCAACGTCAGCGAGGCTAAGGATAATAACTCGGTAACTCCTGGAACGGCACTGATCGCCCCTGGTAATTTTCACATGATCTTAAGGAGGAGCGGTGCCAGATACTATGTAGAGGTGAGAAACGGGCCCATGGTTAACCATCAGCGTCCGGCTGTTGACATCCTCTTCAGATCAACAGCCAGGTACGCGGGGGCAAATGCGATAGGAGTCATATTGACCGGTATGGGTTCGGATGGCGCAGCGGGACTTCTGGAAATGAAGCAGACAGGGGCATCCACAATTGCCCAGGATGAAAACTCCTGTGTGGTATTTGGAATGCCAAAGGAGGCTATAAGATTAAACGCTGTGGACAAAGTCCTGCCGTTAGAGAAAATCGCCTCCGAAATAGTAAGGATGGTGTAGAATATGGAATATGCTCTATTAATCAATTTGCTGAACGGAATTGCTTCTGAATTCATGATCCTTGGCAAGGACGATATCGATGTCCCATCTGCCGGTAAATTTTTCAATCAGCTCGACAACGTGATAAAGGAGGCAGAAACCCTCAAAATTGGTCAGATTACGGAAGTGGCCAGGGCATCGATTCATATTCTGGAGAAGATCATACTTGATGCCATGGATGATAAAGAGGCAGGATTATCTCTATTCGAAAAGGGCATCTCCCTGATGCAGGAAATTACCGAGAGATATGAGAACACAGGCACGTATCAGGGGAACGTAAGGGAGTTTATTGAGACAGTTTTTTCCCCTACGGGGGAGGAGATAGCCAAAGGTACGGAGGAAACGGTTCCCCCTTGTCCACAAGAAGAGGGGGCAGCGGAAGAAAAATTTCAGATTGAGGATGAGTCACTGCTGAAAGATTTCATTACCGAGGCACTGGAATATATAGAACAGATCGAAATAAATATCCTCAATCTGGAGCAAAATTCAGAGGATAAAAACTATATAAATGCCGTCTTCAGACCCTTTCACTCAATAAAAGGGGTAGCCGGTTTCCTTAATCTCGAAGGAATCCGTGATCTATCCCATAATCTGGAGGACCTTCTGGACAAGGTGAGAAGCGACGAATTGCCTGTTACACCCCAACTTATAGATATTGTTCTGGATGGAGCCGATGCCTTAAAAACGATGATCGGTCAGTTGAAGGACAATCTGGAAGGCAAGGGAGGAGAGCCGTTTGAAGTGGATACTACCGGCATAGAAAGCCGGATAAAACAAATTGAAGAGCACCGCTTTGTTGAGGAGGTTCCCAAGGTAAAAAAGGTGGGAGAAATCCTTATGGATGATGGCATCATTACAGAGGATGTCCTTGAAGAGAGTTTGAAGATAGCACAGGTATCCCCCGGGAAAAAGATCGGAGAGGCACTGATAAGCGAGGGTAAGATTACCCCCAAACAGTTGTCCCAGGCATTGAGAAAACAGGCGGATCGGATCACCGATACAGCAACAATCAGGGTGGATATCGGAAAATTAGATGACCTGATTGACATGGTTGGTGAACTGGTTATCACCCAGTCCATGATTCAGGAGGCTCTTAAAAACCAATTAAATACAGACAGAAACCTCATGAGAAACATTTCTCAGTTCTTCCGGATTACATCGGAGCTACAGAGGGTATCCACAGGTCTGAGGATGATACCGATCAAACAGACATTTCAGAGGATATCACGCCTGGTGAGAGATCTTGCCAAAGACGCCGGAAAGTTGGTTGCCGTCGAGATGCAGGGCGAAGAAACGGAGATTGATCGTAACATGGTGGATGAAATCTATAACCCCATTGTCCATATGATACGGAACTCTGTTGATCACGGCATAGAGATGCCGGGAGAAAGGGTAAAACTCGGCAAACCGGAACAGGGTTTGATCCGCTTGAAAGCCTACCACAGAGGGGGAAACATCATCATCGAAATATCCGATGACGGAAGGGGATTGGGCAAAGAAAAAATCCTGGAAAAGGCCATTAAGAACGGCATCATCAACAGCGCCGACAGTCTCACAGATCAGGATATTTTCCGACTCATCTTCCTGCCCGGTCTTTCGACAGCAAAGGCGGTGACAGATGTCTCAGGACGTGGGGTCGGCATGGACGTGGTTAAACAAGCGGTAGAAAAACTGCGGGGGAAAATAGAGATTGAAAGTCTTTATGGGAATGGCACCACCTTCATGGTAAGTTTCCCTCTTACCATGGCCATCATTGATGGGATAATTTTAAAGGTGGGCACTGAATATTATATCCTTCCGACAATGGCGATTCGTCAGATGTTACGTCCCTCTCGGGATATATACAACAACATTATCGGCAAAGGAGAGACAATTAACGTGATGGGTCAATTGCTGCCCCTTGTAAAATTATATGATTTATTCCATATAAAACCTGAATGCAGAGACCCCTGGGAAGGTATCGTGGCGGTTGTTGACGGAGATGGCCGATCCAAATGTCTGCTTGTGGACAAGATCATAGGTAAAGCAGAGGTAGTAATCAAGAGCCTCGGTGATGGGTTAAAAAACATTAAGGGGGTTTCTGCCGGGGCCATCCTGGGAGATGGCAATGTTGGGTTGATCTTGGATCCCGAGGGGTTATTTGAATTGAGTGAAGAGAGATCAACGATTCCAATGTAACTTGTTCCTAAGCACCTGAGCAGTTGTCATTAAAAAATCTCTCTAGATAAAGATTCAGAATGAGTTCTACCTCGCCCACAGGGACGTCAAGGATATTTACTATCTCGTCAATTTTCAGACCTCTTTGCTTAAGGGCAATAATCTTATGTTGTCGGTACGACTCGACTTCGAGGCCGTTTATGCTTTTCGAATAGTGTCCTACAGACATCTCGGTTTTATTAAGTTTCTCGAAGGTTGCTATCTTTTCGTCCACAGAGGCTTCTATTGCCTTTAATGCCTCAATCTTTTTCCCCAGTCTTTCAAATATGATGTCTGCAATCTCTTTAACCTCCACAAGCTCACGAGTTAGAAGGCCATTGTCCTTCCCTATTCTTCTAAAAATTTCAACTAAAAACTTGACGGCCTCGAAAATTTTCTTAAACATTTTAAACTTCAATATCTATCCTCCCCTTTTCTTCCTTTTTTTTCTTTTCTTCCTTTTTGGAAGATTTTGGTATTTTCCGCTGTGATAGTCCCTTATCCCCTTCTCTTTTCATCGGGGCCTCGTAAATCTTTTTTGTTGGTCCTACAGACATTTGTCTCTCCATATCAGTAATGTCCGGTAACTACTTAGGTAGGCACAAAGTAGGAAAAAACAACGAAACGACCCTGTTCCGCTCTGCTTTGTGTCTATGTGCCTTTGCTACTTTGTGCCTGAGTAGTTACCATTAGAACCAAAATTCCTTCAAAAGGTCATCCACACCCGACTGGGAAATCAATTCGCTTTCTGTCCTTTCTATCTTTGTACCTTGTTCTATCTTCAGACCAAATGTTGTTATCAACCTTACAAGTTCTTCCTCTATGTCTCCCACAAGTTTAATGACTTTTTTTATTGTCTGACCTGTAAGATCCTGAAAGGATTGCGTCATGAGTATCCCGGTCAAATCGTTTTCAAGCTTATTCTTAAACTCCTTCAGATAATCCACTGAACTTTCCGGCCCTTCTATATTTCTTATATGTGAGGCAAGGTCATCCATGTTTAATATATATTTTTCCACCGTCTCCATCGTCTTATTGGCAGCTTCTTCTGTCTCATCAATAACAAGTTGGAGCTTGTCAATGACATTGGGCATCTCAACCGTGGCTATCTCTTTGAATCTCGGGTCAATTGCCTCTTTAAATCCATTAATAGCGTTATGTAATTTTCTTGTAATCTTGCCGACCTCCTTAAAGAGGTCATCCTGTCCTTTTTTCATCATGCTATGTACAGCACTATTCGCTTTTTCATAATCCTGACTTACAAGGGCATCCATGAAGCTGATTATCTCCTCCAATATCCCATGCCTCTGGTCCTGAGAATCTATCCCCATCTCTTCGAAAAATCCCTTGAGGTTATACAGATCATCCACCCTTTCCTCTCCTACTATAGTGTTAACGGCACTGATAAGTCCTGAGTTGTCTTTCATCTTATCTTATCCTTTCCAGTATATCCCCGGCGTATCACTTCCCAAGGTTTTCAAATATTTTCTCCATCTTCTCCTTCAATAACTCTGCTGTAAACGGTTTTACGATATAATTATTGACGCCTGCCTTTATAGCCTCTACAACCTTATGTTTTTCTGCCTCGGCTGTAACCATAAGGAATGGCGTATCTTTTAATTCAGGGTCGTTTCTAATTTTCTCCAGGAGTTGCATGCCATCCATATTGGGCATATTCCAATCAGACACAACGAAGCCGAACCCTCCATTTTTTAATTTTGCATATGCATTAACGCCGTCTTCTGCCTCTTCGATATCCTCATAACCCAGTTGTTTGAGTATGTTTTTTACAATCCGCCTCATTGTTGAAAAATCATCAACAACCAGGAACTTCATTTTATAATCAGGCATCACGGATACCCCCTTTCATAAATATATAGTAACTGCACAGGTGTTTAGGCTGTAGGCTGTAGTAAGCTAATAGTCTATAGCCTAAACTATAGTCTATCTACCTGTTTTTCCTTACTGCTCAGTTTTGCCTTAAGCTTTATCAAGGCCTGGCTGTGGATCTGACATATCCTACCCTCTGTCAGGTTCAACACATTGCCTATCTCTTTCATTGTCATTTCATCCCAGTAATAAAGGGAAAAAATAAGCTTTTCTTTTTCCGGAAGTTCATCAATAAGGAGCGCGAGCAACTCTGTTCTGGTTTTTTCTTCTAATACCTCAAAAGGGTCACTGGCATTTGGGTCAGGAATACATTCGGTAAGGCTTACCCCATCTTCTCCACTATTATCATTGAAATCCTCAAACCTCAGCGACGTTGTGATATTTGTATTCTGGAGTATACTGTAGTACTCATCCAAACTTATTTTAAGACTCTCCACGACCTCCTCATCTTCTGGTTGGCGCCCGAGTTCTCTCTCAAGCTTAAGATGTGCCTTTTTAATTGAACCAATCTTCTTTTTTATGGATATAGGTATCCATTCCATTGCCCGCAGTTCATCAAGCATTGCTCCTTTTATCCTGAACTTCACAAATGTATTAAGCTTTACCCTTCCTTGTTCAAACCTCTGAAGGGCATCTAAAAGGCCCACTATCCCGACGCTTATGAGATCATCTACAGTAAGCTGTGGAGTCAATCTCCAGGTTAATCTGTAGGCAGTATATTTTATGAATGGGAGAGATTCCTTGATTATTTTTTCTTTTTCTTCCTCGGTTAATCCCATTTTATATCCAGACATAGCTTTTTCCCCAAAACACCTGTAACTACTCAGGTGTTTTGTCTGAAGCAGACAGCAAATTTCCGATAAAAAACTGTAATGTCCCCTTGACATTGCAGTTTGAGTCTAAAATTCTAGATGCGATCTCAAAAATCTGTTTTGAGGCAAGACTCTTTGGATATATATCCACAAATGCCTTCTGTAAACTTACCGCCTTCTGCACAGAATCATCAAAAGGGATATGTCCGAGATAATCAAGGGATATATTCAGGAATCTTTCGGTTACCATGGAGAGCTTTTTGAAGACTTCAAAGCCTTCTTTAGGACTCTTTACTGAATTAACAATAACGTGGAATTCCTTTTCCTGATACCTGGTAAAAAGAACCTTAATAAGGGCATAGGCATCTGTAATGGCTGTAGGTTCCGGTGACGTTACTATCACAATTTCCTGTGCTGCGATACAAAAAAAGGCTACATTTCCTGATATGCCGGCAGCGGTATCTATGAGGAGGACATCCGCAAGAGCAGTAGCATTATCATAAGCGTCAAATTCCTCCAGGAGCTTCAACCTCTGGAATTCGTCAAGCGCCGTTAACTCCTGCACACCGGAACTGGCGGGTATTATCTTTATCCCATGGGGACCATCAACCACAATATCCTTGAGTGTCTTTTCACTATTCACTACATGTTGTATGTTATAGCGCGGGGACAGATTAAGGAGGATATCTATATTGCTGAGTCCAAGGTCAGCATCTAAAATCATCACATCTTTGTCCTGTTTTTTCATCGCTATGGCGAGATTTGCCACAACATTGGTCTTGCCGACACCCCCCTTACCACTGGCCACAGCTATTGTCTTCACACGTTTTCTCTCCTTTTGTCTTTCCTTCAGCATTTATAAGCCCCCTTCTCTAATATGAGATTTACGAGCTTATCCACCGTAACAGATTCGATGTCTCCGGGCACATTCTGTCCTGTTGTTATATATGCGACAGGCTTGCGGTATGTGAGCAGAAAATTGTATAAGGAACCAAATCTCACGGCCTCATCAACCTTTGTGAGGGCTACATAATCAATCGGCAATTTAGTGTAAAATTCATAAGCTTTCATCATGAACTCATTATCGCAGTTTGCACTCATGAGGAGATGAAGCTCCAGAGGTATCTCTGTTTTACATATCTCGATGATGTAATTGATATATGCCTCATCATTTGGATTCCTCCCTGTGGTATCTATAAAAATAATATCCCTGTTCTCCGCAAACTTCGAGAAACTATTCTTTAATTCATTGGCATTCGAGACAATAGATAACGGTATGCCCATGATCCTGGCATATATTCTCGTCTGTTCAAGCGCCCCTATTCTATAGCTGTCAAGATTAATAATCCCAACTCTCTTGCTATTCTTTATTGCAAGGGCTGAAAGTTTAGCTATAGTTGTAGTCTTTCCTACACCTGTTGGCCCAATGAGCATAACAGCCTTTTTACACCCCTCGTTTGAGATGCCGGATTCCTTTACCTTTATATCAGCCGATATTAACGGCGGGATGTCATTCAAATCATTGGCTTTTCCACAGAGACTTAAGGCAAACTCCTCCCGTACCGACCTTTCTCTGAGAAAAGAGAATATCATCCTCTTCTTTGGCGGCAATGATATTTCATAGCCGTTATTCCTCATGTTTTCTACGGTCTCGCGTAGGATTTCGATCTCACTTTTAATCCCTTCAATGGACGAGTTGTGAGTTGTGAGCCGTGAGTCTTGAGTCTCGAATATCTTATTTTCTATTTCTGACCTCTGACCTCTGACCTCTGGCCTCTCGATTTCGTTAACAGTCAAGGCGACTGTCGTATTTTCTGAATTTCTAACTTTGAGCTTTGAGCTTTGAGCTTTGAACTTTTCATTGTCATAGTCTACCGCCGCGGTCACCTCAACAAAAGGCCGGACACCTTTTTTTTCCTCTGTAGACAGTATTATTGCGTCTTCGCTAAGTTCTTTCTTCACCAATTCGAGAGCCTCGGCAAAATTCCTTGCTTTAAATTTTTTAATCTTCATATCTCAACACCCCCGTGGTAGATAGTTTTACTGATGGAGATATCTCTGCATTGGAAAGAATGACCAGCGACGGAATGAATCTCTCTATGATTTTTCTGAGAAATCTCCTCGCCTGCGTGGAGCAAAGAATAATTGGCTGGGAACCTTTAAACCTACCTTCTGTGATGGCGGTCTCTATTGCCCTCATCAACTTATTTACAACTTCAGGGCTTATTGCACCTCCGGCTTCCACGGCATGAGAAATCGCCCTTTCAAACTCCGGATCCAGGGTTATAGCATAGATATTCCCGTCAGGAGAGATATACTGTTTGGTTATATACCTCGAAAGGGACTGCCTCACATATTCTGTGAGCAACTCCGTATCCTTGGTGGAAGGTGCCCAATCAATAAGGGTCTCAAATATGGTAACAAGGTCATTTATCGGCACCTTTTCCCTCAAAAGATTCTGAAGTACCCTTTGAACACCGCCTAATGTTAAAAGAGACGGAATAAGCTCATCAACAATTTTTGGATAGTTTTTCAAGAGATTGTCCAATAAACTCTGGACTTCTGCCCTTGTGAGAAGCTCCCACGCATGAGTTTTTATTAGTTCAGTCAGATGTGTAGTAATCACTGTCGGAGGGTCAATAACCATATAGCCCTTTGTTTGAGCTTTATCCATATCTTTATCACTGATCCAGAAGGCTGGAAGTCCAAATGCCGGTTCCTTTGTAGGTATCCCTTCTATCTCTTCTGCTTCTCCTGATGCGACAGCAAGGCAGTGACCGATCATAACCTCACCCCTTGCAATCTCAATACCCCGTATGAGTAAACTATATTCATGCGGCCTGATCTGGAGGTTATCCTTTATATGTATTGAAGGCGCAATAAAACCAAGCTCAGAGGCAAGTTGTCTCCTCATTGCCTTTATTTTGTTAAGAAGGTCTACCTTCCCGCCCTCTAGAAGAGGAATTAAGCCATAGCCTATCTCGAAGGTAAGCGGTTCTATCTCTATGACAGTATCTATAGCGGGTTCTTGGGCCATTGGCTTGATTTCCTGTTCTTTTTCGACCTCAACTGCATTCTTTGAAAGGACATATGCCAGGGCTCCTGATATAGTCGCAAGAAGCAAGAAAGAAATGTGTGGAAGCCCAGGTACAAGGCCGAGAACAACCATTACCCCCGATGTAGTACCCAGTGCTTTCGGATTTATTAATAGCTGTCTGGTTATATCTTTCCCAATATCTGTATCTGTTCCGGCACGGCTAACAACAATGCCCGCAGCAGTAGAAATGAGCAGTGCAGGGATTTGTGAAACAAGGCCATCACCAATGGTCAATATAGTATAAGTCTTTGCAGCTTCTAAAAGGGGCATACCCTCCTGCAGCGTACCTATTATGAAACCGCCGATAATATTTATACCCGTTATTATTAACCCTGCGATGGCATCACCTCTGACAAATTTACTGGCCCCATCCATTGCCCCGTAGAAATCAGCCTCTTGAGAAACGACTTTCCTCCTTCTCCTTGCCTCTGATTCATCGAGGAGCCCGGCATTAAGGTCTGCATCTATAGCCATCTGCTTACCCGGCATTGCATCAAGAGTGAATCTTGCAGCAACTTCCGCTATCCTGCCTGATCCCTTTGTTATGACCACAAAATTTACAATCACCAGGATCAGAAAGACTACAAAACCAACCGCATAGTTTCCACCTACAACGAAATTCCCGAATGACTTTATCACTTCCCCTGCAGCATCCATACCTTCATTCCCTCTGAGCAGTATCAACCTGGTGGACGCAATATTCAATGCGAGCCTGTAGAGTGTTGTTATGAGAAGCATTGAAGGAAATACAGAGAAATCCAGAGGCTTTTTAATATATATGCCGGTTACGAGTATAATTATTGACAGGGATATAGAGAATGACAGAAGGATATCCAGTACAAAAGGTGGGACAGGCAGTATCATCACGCCCAAAATAGAGACTACGCTTACGGCAACAAAGACACCCCCTCTTTTTTGTATCAGTTCGAGAAAGTTCATACCTGTCCTCTGCTTATAAAGCTCAAAGGTGAAAGCTTTGAGCTTTCAGCTTTCAGCTTATATATATACGCCAGTATCCTGGCCACGGCCCTGTAAAGTTCCTCGGGTATATATGAGTTAATTTTAAGCTTGTAGAGAGCCCTGGCCAATAGTTTGTCCTCAACAACAGGAATATGGTGTTTTCTTGCAATCTCTTTGATCTTTTCAGCTATGAATCCTGAACCTTTTGCAATAACCTCAGGCGCTGACATCTCGTCTCTCTTATATCTCAGGGCAACAACAATATGTGTCGGGTTTGTTATGACCACCGTTGCCTTTGGAACTTCCTGCATCATTCGTTTCCTTGCCATCTCCCTCTGAAGGCTCTTTATCCTCGATTTGATTAACGGCTCACCCTCTGACTCCTTATACTCTTCCTTTATCTCCTGTTTGGTCATTCTTATGGAACGCTCAAATCTCCATCTTTCATAGAGATAATCCATAATTGCGATGATAAAGAAAATGACTAAAGCAGATAACACAGCTTTAGATATAAGCCTGCCTGATATTTCCTGAAGACCCCTGATATCCATGCCAGCTGTGAAGGGAAGGATAGGTATAAGCTTCTTAATGATGTAGTAGAACATGAATCCGCCCACAACAAACTTTAAAAAGCTCTTGAGGAAATTCACAAGACCAGATATGGAAAACAACTGCTTAAGTCCGTTTAGAGGGTTTAGCTTTTCAATCTCGAATTTCAAAGGTTTGAGAATGATCCCTCCCTGCAATACCCCTGCAATTATAGCGAATATTGCTGCAGTTCCTAAAAATGGCATTAATGTCCAGAGCATTTTGTATGAAGCTGCTTTCATAACAGTAATCGGGTTTTGCCCGTATTGGAGTCCCAGGAGTTTCCCTGTTTCTACCATCATATTTTTTAGGAAACTATCCCCTGCAAAATAAAACATGAGCAGGATTCCTGCCGTACCGGCTATTGATGTGAGTTCACGGCTCCTGGCAGCCTGACCTTTTTCCCTGGCCTTCTGTCGCTTTCGCGGCGTTGCCTTCTCTATCTTTTCATGTCCTTCAGGCATCTCAATCCCTCAAACAGCACAAATCTTAACCCCTTGCTATAACAATAACCCTAACCATCTCATCTTTTATGATATTGAAATACATGCCGATCACAGGCATAAACACAGAAATACTAAATAGCATCACAATAAAACCCACAAAAATGTACACAGGGTATCCTACAAAGAAGATATTCATCTGCGGGGCCGCCTTAGATATAAATCCGAGCAATAGATTTGAGATGACCATGGCTATAACCACAGGGGCGCTTATTTTCAATGCAATGATAAACATCTTTCCGCCTAACGAGATCATATAAACAGCAAGATTTTTTATATCTATATGTCCTCCCGGAAGCCATTCATAACTCTTTACAAAAACATATACAAGGTCGTGATGGATATCCATAGCAAGAAAAATAAGCATAGCGATAACACCATATATCTGTGCCACCTCTGTTGACTGCCCCAGTTCGGGGTTAAATACAGTAGCAATGGACAGACCCATTACATTGCTCATCATCTGGCCTGCCATATCCACAGCAAAAAAAATAGACCTGGCTGTAAAGGCGAAGGTAATGCCTAACATAACCTCACGCAAAACTAAAATAGGCATCTCTGTCTGTGAGATCTTAAATTCCACAACAGGCGTGAGGATAAAGGCTATGGCAACAACAAAACCTATCTTGAACCGTGCCGGGACATTCCTGCTGCCCAAAAATGGAAGCAGACTAACGACAACCCCTGCCCTCAGGAGGATTAATAGAAAGTTTGGGATATATTTTGCGAAGATATCCATTTTAACCTATGAAGAAAAATTCTAACTACTCAGGTTCAAAGTTCCAAGGTTCACGGTTCACGGTTGATGCATTCGTAAAAAGTCGAAAAAATCCCTCTCCCTAACCCTCCCCCGTCAAGGGGGAGGGGATTTCGGACTTTTTACGAGTTCATCAAGGTTAGAGAGCGATGAACACAGACCAGTATGAAGATAAGGCAACCAACTGTGAACCTTGAACCCTGAACCTGACAACCTAGCGTAGTTACGTTTCATCTTATATATACCGGTATCTTTTCTATGATGTTAATTGTAAAAGATATCAAGGTCTTGACCATCCATGGAAAGAATATAAAAAGAGATACAAACACAGCAACCATCTTTGGCACAAATGTTAAGGTAAACTCTTGTATCTGTGTTACTGCCTGGAAAAGACTCACACCCAGTCCTACAAGCAGACTTATAAGAAGTATAGGTCCTGACACAAGCAGTATTGTCTTGAATACCTCTCCTAAAAGTTCTTTGACTAAATCCACGCTCATTGGAAACTCCTTACAATAGAACCCACAACAAGGTTCCACCCATCAATAAGGACAAAAAGCAGTAGTTTGAATGGAAGAGATATTAATACAGGTGGAAGCATCATCATGCCCATAGAGAGCAGTATACTGGACACAACCATGTCCAGCACCAAGAATGGAAGATATATGAGGAAGCCTATTTCAAAAGCGGTCTTAAGCTCGCTTATGGCAAATGCAGGAACAACAATCTTTAACGAAAGTTTTCCGGAATCAGAAGGCACCTTTTCCTTTGCTATGTTCAAAAATAAAGCGATGTCCTTTTCTCTTGTCTGCTTTAACATAAAGGTCTTGATAGGCGACTCAGACCTTTTGAAAGCCTCTTGCATTGTTATCTGTTTATTCATATATGGACTTATTGCATCCCTGTTAATTACATCTATTGTCGGAGACATAATAAATAGTGTTAGGAATAGTGCGAGGCCTATTATCACAGGTGTTGGAGGTATCTGCTGACCGCCGATGGCCTGGCGCAAAAATGAAAGCACTACCACAATCCTTGTGAATGACGTAAACATTATGAGTATCGGCGGCAGAATGGAGAAGAAGCTTATTAGCAGAAATACTTCGATGACTTTGTCATTTATATTCACTCAAATGCTCCTTGATATTTCTCAATCTACTCAGTCTATAGGTAATATCACTGCCTATTTCTGCATCTAATTCATCTTGAGCAAATGTCTTTAGCAACTTGAATTCTGTTGATGTGATGCCAAGGAGGAGTATCTCTTTCCCAATCTTAAGTGCCGCTACCCCTTTTCTTGGTCCAAATGACCGATAAGCAAGAATGCTCATTAAACCCGCCTTATCCTGCTTCTTTCTGACGAAAAAGCCCATGAGAAGTATTAGTCCAATTACCGCTGCAAGGGCTATTATCATCTGGATGTATGCCCCTGTCATTTTAGCTGCTTTATCCTTTCTGTAGGACTTATAATATCTGTCAATCTCACACCGAACTTTTCATTGACCACCACCACCTCACCTCTTGCCACAAGCTTATTGTTAACAAGTATCTCCATCGGTTCCCCTGCAATCTTTTCCAACTCGACAACCGAGCCCTGACCGAGCTGTAACAGGTCGTTTATAAGCATCTTTGTCCTGCCCAGTTCCACCGTTACCTGAAGCGGTATGTCGAGGAGAAAATCTATATCCTTCGTACCCATAAGTTTCTTATCTTCAGTCTTCAACTCTTCAAAGTCTACCTCATCAGGCAGCTGTTCTATCTTCTCTTCCATTGCGAACTCCTTTTGTTTAGGCTGTAGCCTAACAGCCTACAGCCTACGGTCTATCTACCTGTATTTAAGATTACACAAGCCCCCCTGTTATTTTTATAGCCTGACTTCCCCTGCTATATCCAGGAACCCCGCTAAACTTCGGAATATCCTCTACTCTGATGACAAGCTCATCCGTTATGGATTTGCCGAGACTAATCACACTGCCTACCTCAAGACTCATCAAATCCCAAAAAGGAATTTCCACCCTGCCCACTTCTGCCACAACCTCAACATGAGAATCCATAAGCATTGTCCTCAACCTCTCAATCCATCTATGGTCAATCTCAAATTTATCGCTCTGGATGCCTGAATAGAGCTTTTCCTTAACAGGTTCTATCACAGAATAGGGGATACAGAAGAAAATCTTTCCTGTGAAGTCTTCAATCTCTAAATCAATTTCTACTTTTATTACTATCTCACTGGGAGTAACGATCGTCACGAATTGTGGGTTCATCTCAGAGCCAATATACTTTGGAGCAATCGGTGCAACAGCATTCCATGCGAGTGACATATCATTTAAAGCAACTGTCGTAACCTTCTTGATAATCCTCTGTTCTATAGCTGTGAATGCCCTTCCTTCAGACTTAACATTCTGTGCGCTGGCACCACCAAAAAAAAACTCTACGAATGCAAAAACCAGGGGGGCCTCGATCACAAAAAGCGAGTAGCCTTTGAGCGGATCCATCTTAAATATATTAATACTTGATGGGAAAGGAATTCTCTTCATAAATTCCCCAAACTTTATAATTCCTATATTGCTTACACTTACATCAACAAATCTCATGATGAGGTTTGAGACTGAGTTTCTGAAAAACCTTGAAAACCTCTCATTGACGATTTCGAATCCCGGCATTCGCCCACGAACTATCCGCTCCTGATTAGTAAGGTCATAGGGCCTGACACCTGCAAGTATCTTATCCCTTGCCGTTTCTGTGTCTATTTCTCCTGACTGCACCCCCTTAAGGAGCGCATCCACTTCTTCCTGTGATAATATGTCGTTCATTGCATTATAAACTCCGTGAAATAGAGATTCTTGAAAACACCTTTCCCTATTATCTGATTAGCCCTGAGAAGAAGCTCATCCTTTAATTGAAACTTACCTTCAGGGCTTGATAAGGATTCGCTATCCTTGCTGCTTATAAGGATAATAATGGCATCCCTTAGCTTAGGGATTTTATCCAAGACTATTGGTTGATACGACTTATCAGTAAGTTCGAATTGCATGCTTAATTTCAAAAACCTCCCCTGTTCTGCAAGATTCATTACAAAAGGGTCAAGGGAGACAAACATGTCCTTCCCCGAACTTTCTTCTTTCTTATGCGCTGCAGTGTCTGCCTTCTCCTTCTCACCATAGAGCATTATATAGGCAAGGAAACCACTTGCTAACAAAAGTAAAATTGCACCGGCGATTATTATCAGCTTCTTATTGCCCTTGACGGGTTGTTTCTGTTGAGACTGTTCGGCTTGGATATCAAGCGTTTCTTCTGTTATGTCCATTTATATTCTCCTAAATCATATGGTTTTGGGTTTTGAGTTTTATCCATTTTGAGTTTATTTAGAGTTTAGGATTTAGTGTTTAGGATTTCCTCCCCCTCATTTTAAAACTCTACATCCTAAATAAATCCAAAGCTAAAAATACAAAACTCAAAACATAATTTATCTTATGTATCAAAAACTATGCCCAATAGAAACATGTTGAAAATAGAGTGTTTTTTTAATAATCCCTGATTAAATATGTGTCAAAGAAATGACTAAGGGATAGATTTTTAACTGATATTCCGACTAAAGTTTTTTAAACATATCCCGATAGATGTAGTAAGGGACGATTCAGTAATCCAAATTGTAACTATTCAGCCATAACATGCCCAATGGCATTGACTGTTTTTGTGTCCCTAAGGTAGATAACATGACAATATTTCCCTTTCAGATTAATGAGGCAATGCATGCTTATAACAGGGTATCAAAACTTAAACCCTCGGTCCTTCTTGAGAAAGAGCAGGGAGAGCCACATGATATTATAAATATATCGGCAGAGGCAAAAAAGAAGCAAATTATCGGACAGGCTAAAACCGAGGTGTTGGAAAGGATAAGAGAAACAAAATAAGATGGATAAAAAATTTTTTAAGATATTAGTAGCAGATGATGATGAGATACCACGAGATATTGTCAGCAGTATTCTCTGCAAAGAGGGGTATTCTGTTGTGTCGGCAACAAATGGCATTGAGGCTATAAATATTCTCAGACTTGAGGATATAAACCTCGTTATAACTGATCTCAGAATGCCCGGAGCTGATGGGCTTGATGTTCTTAAGCACGCTCTGATAATCAATCCTGAAGCCGCCGTTGTTATACTCACTGCTTATGGAACGCTGGATACCGCACTTGGGGCAATAAAAGGAGGAGCATATGATTACCTGACAAAACCGTTCAAGGTTCAGGAGATACTCATTCTTGCGGAAAGAGCATATAAACGGGTGGAATTAATAAATGAAAACAGGGAATTAATCAAACATCTCAGGGATATTTATGGTGACATCGAGGTAATAAAGACAGTTTCGGGGAGTAATAATCCCCTAATTATAACAGGTTGGATAGAGAGGATAGAAAGATTAAAGGAGATGAATATCCTTTCAGCACAGGAATCGGAAAAATTAAAGAAAAGGTTGATTAGGGGGAATGGAAATGGGAATGGAAAAGGGAAAGGGAAAGAGAAAAGGGGGGGGAAGAGTATTGATAGTTGATGATGACCCTCTCGTGAGAGGTGTCCTCTCGGATATATTTTATAATGTTGGTGGCTATAAAACCGATGTTGCTGCAGATGGTTTTGACGGAATAGAAAAGATCAAAAATAACGAATACGATATTGTTTTTGCAGACATGGCAATGCCAAGATTGAATGGTATGGATTTTCTGAGAGAGATAAAAAAGATTAACCCCTCTATGCCTGTGGTTATAACTACAGGCATTCCCTCTATAGACATGGCGGTAAATGCCATAAAAGAAGGTGCACAGGATTTCATAACAAAACCATTCAGGATTGATACGGTAATATCTATTGCAGACAGGATAACCGGTGAAAAAAAACTTTTAAACAAACTTGCGGTAAAAGATGATTACGAGGCATCCGTCGGGGAGCTGAAAGCAGAGCTTTTTAAGAAACTTCAGGAGATAGGCATCTTACAATCCATAAGCACTGAGCTTGATGGCCTGTGTGATAATAAAGAGATATTCGAAAGGATTGTAGCGATGGCATCAAAGCTCTTTATGGTAAAAGAGGCATCCTTTGGCGCTATTGAAAATGGGCACCTGAAAATAAAGGGAAGCATAGGGACAATGGTAAAAGATATTTCCATTGCGAACAGTATTTTTGAAAATGTGATAAAGAAAAAAACCTTTTGCCTTGCCTCATTGGGAGAGGTTAATCCCCACAATGGCACTCTTCTTACCTCCCCTTTTCTTTCGGTCCCCCTTACTATGAATAATGAGGTCTTTGGAATTCTGAACCTCTCAAACAAGGCAGACGGGACTGCATTCACAGACGATGAGATACGTTTTGCGCTTACCTTTGCAGAGAAAGCGGCCATGAGAATAGAGAACAACGCCCTTTATGAAGTCTTTTATACCAATCTCATGAATACATTGAAATCACTGGTCATCAGTATCGAGGCCAGAGATCCCTATACAAAGCATCATTCAGAAAGGGTTAGTTTATATTCCCTTCAGATTGCAGATGTCATAAATCTGGGTGCGGAAGATAAGGATGCTATAAAGTTTGGCGGCTATCTCCATGACATAGGAAAGATAGGTGTCAGGGACACCGTTCTCGTGAAGCCAGGGATGCTTACACCCGAAGAAACGACAGAAATCAGGCTGCATCCCGTTATAGGGTATAATATATTAGAACCTTTGAGGTTTTTTCCTAACGAGATGGATATTATTCGACATCATCATGAGAGATTCGATGGCAGTGGTTATCCAGATGGTCTTGCATGCGATAAGATTCCCCTTATCGCGCGAATCGCTGCCGTTGCCGATACTTATGACGCTATGACATCCTCGAGGCCGTATAGAAATGCAATGTGTCATGATGCTGCAATAAAAGAGCTAAAAAGATGTTCATCTTCTCAGCTTGAAGATGAGATTGTTCTTGCATTTTTGCAAACACCGGCAGGGAAGGGGGGGGCAAGGTTATCACTAGAGAGGACAACACATTGAGATTGGAACAAAATGAGCCGGAAGCACGTGGATATTTCCGGGTGGATGATGTTTTTCCCGTGATCTCAAGGAAGGTGACGGAAGATTCTCCATATAGGAAATCGAAGGTCTTTCCAGGATATAGTATGGAAATTTCCTATATGGATGTGTCTGATGGGACAATAAATCCACAATTATGGAAGATGCTGGTTGATATTAACACAAAGCTTGGACTGATACTTGAGCACCTGCAACTGGAGAGCGAGGGACTTATAAAGGCTGAAGACATGCCGGTTAATATTAGCGCATCGGGCATAAGATTCAAAATGAAGGAAAAGGTTGATATAGGGGATGTAATTGAGATAAAAATGCTTCTGCCCACATATCCTCCCGTCGGAATCCTTACCTATGGAAATATAGTACAGGTGAAGGATCTTGGAAACGGCGAATATGAAGTCGCCTTACATTTTTCTGATATGGATGATGAGGTAAAGGACGAGATAATCCAATATGCTCTCAAGCGCCAGAGAGAGATTCTAAGGAAGCACAAACAACAACTTTGAACCTGAGTAGTTACAGGGAAATGATGTTTGATGGACCGTGCAAGCGTTATGGGAATTATTTTCGGGATAGCTGCAATTGTTGGCGGGAATCTGTTCGAGGGGGGAAGGCTTGATTCTATCATGCAGCTAACCGCTGCGGTGATTGTATTTGGTGGAACATTTGGCGCGGTACTGTTGAGTTTCCCACTACGGGATATCCTGAAAGCCATTTCCTCTCTCAGAGATATTTTTATGGATGGAAAGACAAATCCTGAAACTTCTATAAATAGCATTATCCGGTATTCAAATATAGTGAGAAGAAAGGGTTTAATTGCCCTGGAACCGGAGATATCTAAAATCAAAGACTACTTTCTCAGAAAGGCACTGAAACTTGCAGTTGATGGTATGGGGCCAAAAATACTGAAAGAGGCAATGGAGCAGGAAAACCTTACCTATGAAGAAGAGAGAAGACGGATAGCAAGGGTTTTTGAGACTGCTGGGGGGTTTGCGCCTACCATAGGAATAATAGGAGCGGTTTTAGGACTTATACAGGTGATGGAGAATCTTTCCGATCCCTCAAGACTCGGTTCCGGCATTGCTGTAGCCTTTGTGGCGACCATATATGGCGTTGGTTCAGCGAATCTGATACTGCTGCCAATATCAAAAAAACTATTAAATAAACTTAACCATGAACTATCTGTAAGAGAGATAGTGCTGGAGGGGGTTGTGGGAATACAATCCGGAATAAATCCGTACTACCTTGAAGAGAGCCTCAGGGTTTTTATAGAGAGGGATAGAACAAGGATTTCCAGATGAGAAAGAGACGAAAGGTGGAGGATCATGACAATGCAGATAGGTGGGTTATATCATATGCGGACTTCATTACCCTTCTTTTTGCATTTTTCACAACCCTGTATGCCATCAGTAATGTGGATTCAGGCAAGCTCAAGATGTTTGCAGGATCGATGAAGTCTGCCTTTAAGACAACGGGGACGGATAATTCTGCCGGTACCACCATTATAGAAGGCATCAAACCTATAAATTATGCAGATGTTAGGCTTGAAAAGGATATCAGGATAACATTTGAAAAATTTGGTAAGCTGGAGGGAATTAGTATCTCAAGAGATGAAAGAGGCGTCTCAATATCCTTTGGAGATTCTGTTCTTTTTGATACAGGTTCAGCAGTGATTAAGGATGAAGCAGAACCGTTGCTCTTATCAGTAATATCTGTTATAAAGAGGACACAAAACAATATAATAGTTGAGGGACACACAGATAATATACCTATAAAGTCTAAATACCTTTCAAACTGGGAATTATCCACAGCAAGGGCTGCCGGTGTCCTTATGTATATTCTGAAAGAAAATAATAACATGAGCCCGGAAAGATTTTCCACCTCAGGATATGCGGAATATCGTCCGGTTACATCCAATGTGACCCCTGAAGGAAGGGCAAAAAACAGGAGGGTAGATATAGTATTTGTCAGCAACAGATATGGTAGCTAAAATACTCTTTATTGATGGCAGTCCTTTTGGCCATGATCTGATAAAGATGTCCTTCAGCAGGCATCCGACGGATTATCATCTGGAATTCGTATCTACAGCAAAGGAAGGGTTTGAAGTCATCAAAAGGGAACAGGTAAAGTGCATTTTTGTCAGTCAGGAACTCCCTGACATGGATGGATTTGAATTCCTAAAAGAAGTTAAGATGCTGAAGATTCAGGCGCCCGTGATTATGATGGCAATAGATGAAGCCAAAATGGTAGTTGCTGAGGCGCTGGAGAAAGGCGCAGAGGATTGTGTGACCAAGAGCCTAAAAACCTTCAGGGCATTTCCTTCCATATCTGAGCGTTCCCTTTTCAGATATAGACATAAACTAAGCAGTGAGAGGACCAAGAGAGATAAGTTCATTATCCAACGTCAGAAACAGTGGAGGGCAATTATCGACGCCATAACAGACTTTATTTTTGTGATAGACGACGATTACAGGTTAAGGAGGGTAAATAGTGCACTCGCAAAAGTCTTAGGTATGCATCCAAAGGAACTTGTAGGCAAGAGATGCAGCGACTTAGATAACATCATAGATGTACCTGATGAACGCTGCCTAAAAGATGTTATAAAGGATGGCACTCCATATATTTATGAAAAAAACATAGGTAACGATACATATCAGATAAGTATATTCCCTCTGTATGACGATGATAGGCCCATGACAATTCATGTAATGAAAAATATCACCGAAATGAAGAGATTAAAGGAGCAATTATATCATTCCTATAAACTCGCATCCCTGGGTCTTCTGGTCTCAGGGGTTGCCCATGAGATTAACAACCCGCTAACAGGAATAATCGCCTATACAGAGCTTCTCGGGATGAGTGTCGTGGATGAAGAGACCGGTAAGAAATTAAAAAAGATAATGTACAGCGCTGAGCGGTGTAAGAAGATTGTCGAAAACTTGCTTACATTCTCGAGGCAGAAAAACCCATCAAAGAGCCTTGAGTCAATGAATGATATTATTGATAGGATCGTAGATTTCAGGGGGTACTGGCTTGGAGTAAATAACATCGTGATCGAGAAGGATTATGATGTTATTTCTACTGTCCTTGTCGACTCACAGCAGATTCAGCAGGTAATCCTCAATATCCTTCTCAATGCCGAACATGCGATAGTTGACTCTAATGTAGATAATGGAAGAATTAAATTTACCACAAGGTATGATCGGGACAATCGTAAGATAATAATAAAGATTTCTGACAATGGTCCCGGAATCCCACAAAATATAATCTCGAGCATATTCGATCCATTCTTCACCACAAAGCCTGCCGGCACCGGAACAGGATTGGGCCTTTCCATATCCCACGGTATAATTGTTGAACATGAAGGCAACATAATGGTTGAAAGTTCTGAAGGAAAAGGCACTACCTTCTTTATAGAGATTCCTTTAGCTAAGTGCTCTGGACCATAAATTCGGTGACGTATTTTCGGCTTCACCCCCACCCAAACCCTCCCCCTTGAAGGGGGAGGGTTTGGGTGGGGGTGGATTATCCTTATGCAACCGTATTTATGAAACAGACCACTAAGAAATAGCGTAACCGTTAACGGTTCTCAGTTTGCAGTTTACGGTAATTACAACAGCAGGCTTAAGCCCGCTGTTATATAAAGCTTGAAGCATTTTTGCCAACTGTTAACTGCAAACCGTGAACTGTGAACGGATAACAAATAGCCTGGAGGAGTAAATGTGGAGAGGTATTCATTATGTTCGTCATTATAGGCATAGTTGTAGTTTTAGGTTCTATCATCGGTGGTTTCTTGATGGAGGGAGGCAACCTCCATGTACTTTTTCAGCCTGCTGAACTGGTTATTATATTTGGTGCATCTATCGGCGCTTTCTTCATAGCCTCTCCCTCGAGGGTTGTGAAGCTTGTTGTCAAACATATTACCTTGATAATAAGTTCTAAAGAGCAGAGCAAGGAAAAATACCTGGAAATTCTCTCTCTCCTGTATCAATTATTCTCAAAGATAAGAAAGGAGGGACTCATATCAATAGAATCCGACGTTGAGGCGCCTGATAAGAGTGCAATCTTCAACAA
The DNA here is from genome assembly GCA_003599365.1 of Deltaproteobacteria bacterium. GTDB lineage: Bacteria > Desulfobacterota > UBA8473 > UBA8473 > UBA8473 > UBA8473. The sequence goes on from QZJR01000098.1 coordinate 26,061, forward strand.
ATACAAAAGTGTCATGACAAATCTCGATATCATTAACTTTCTATGCGATAATGTGAAGGTAATTATAACAACAAATGTCCCTCCACACGAGCTCGAAGACTTAATGGAACTCGAAATAGAAACCCATCACCACGAGGCTATGGTTCCATCCCGCAGTCTTGCTAAGATAGCAGATGCTCTGCCTGGGCTTGGTATTGTTGCTGCGGTTTTGGGTGTTGTCCTCACTATGGGTAAAATTGACCAGCCCCCTTCAGTGCTTGGGCATTGCGTAGGCGCTGCCCTGGTGGGAACATTTCTTGGGGTGTTAATGTGCTATGGCTTCGTCGGCCCAATGGCGACAAATCTTGAATATAAGGTAAAAGAAGACAGTGTATATTTTCAGATTATAAAAGTAGCGCTGGTAGCATTTGTTGGAGGTTCACCGCCACAGATGGCGGTAGAATTTGCCAGAAGGGCGATACCGGGCAAGGAGAGACCAACCTTTGATGAACTGGAAAAGGGGATACGGGATGGATAGATAAAAAAAGGATTCAAGGGGTCAAGGGGTCAAGGATTCGAACGACACGATCCTGCTCTGCTTTGTGCCTTTGCCACTTTGTGCCTGACCGGAAGAGATCATTTCAAATGAAGGATAAAAATATAATTATCAAGAAGGTAAAGAAACAGGCGGAAGAAGGTGACCACGGTGGGGCATGGAAGGTTGCATACGCAGACTTTGTTACTGCCCTAATGGCATTCTTTCTGCTGATGTGGCTTTTAGCCATGATAGCCCCTGAAAAAAGGATGGGTCTTGCTTCATATTTTAAGGAATTCACGGTGTTCAATGAGAGCGGTCAATCCTTCATGGGAAAAGAGAGCGAGGTCTTTAATGAGGCTGGTAAAGCTCTCAGAAAGGTTCCACGTGAATTACAGGGGACATATAATATGAAACCCGAGGAATTTAGGGAAGTAATAAAGAAAGCTATCGAAGAAAAACTCGGTGACATTAAAGACCAGATAATAGTAGATACATTTGAGGGTGGAGTTCGTGTTCAGTTAATGGACAAAGAAGGGAGGCCAATGTTCGACCTCGGTTCAACAAAGCCTACGTCCCTTGCGGTAAGGATATTACGGGTAATCGGAGACAACATAAAATTACTGCCGAATTCTGTCGCTGTAGAGGGTCATACCGATTCATTGGTATATGGCTCTAAAGGTTACGGCAACTGGGATCTATCTACAGAACGTGCATTGGCGGCAAAAAAGGAACTGGAAAAAAATGGGCTTGAACCTAAGCGCCTTATCAGAGTCGCAGGCTATGCAGATACAGTGCCCCTTGTAAAAGAAAACCCGAAGGACCAGAGGAATAGAAGAATAAGCATAATGCTCATGTTCCCTGATAGATCAGAGAATCCAGAATCCAGGAGTCATAAGTCAGAATGAAAAGATTATTGACATTATCAGTAGTTCTTGCCTCACTCTTATTCTTGTCTGCACGATTGACTGCTGATGATGTTTCCCCTGACAAGCAGGAAGCTCAAAAAGTTCAGAGGACTTCGGATAATAATTCGTCAGATCGTGAAGGGGCTGATATTATTATATTAATGGATAGTTCAGGAAGCATGAAAAAGACCGATCCCCAAGATTATAGACAGCCGGCGGCAAAGCTCTTTGTATCCCTCCTTGGGGAAAGTGATCGTATAGGAATTATAAGTTTTGGGGATTCAGCTAGGGTTTTGGCATCTCTTACAGAGGTCACCAAGAAAAATCGCGAGGTACTATTTAATACTATCAACAAAATATCTTCAAAGGAATCTTCTACAAATATCTATGATGCCGTAAAAAAAGGGTTTGATGAGCTTAAATCCTGTCAGAAGAAAAGCAGGATTATCATTCTGATGTCTGATGGCAAGCTTGCATTAGGTTCAAAGAAAAAAGACGATGCGGCCTTTACGGAACTATCCGGAATTCTACCCGAGTTGACAAAGTCCAATATCAAGCTCTATACCGTAGCCTTTACAGAAATATCCGACGTGAAACTTCTCGAGGACATGGCAAAGGAAACAGGGGGATTTTTTAGATTTGCTAAAGATGATAAGGATATCCATCTAATATTTGCATCAATCTTTGAGAAGATTAAATCTCCGAATACCATTCCTTTAGAAGGTGAGACCTTCGAGACAGACAAGGATATAAAGGAGGCGATATTGCTCATTAGTAAGACACCCGGAACATCCACCGAACTCATAGATCCATCAAGAGTGAAACATACCTCCATGAAATATGGAAAGAACATAGAATGGTATAAGTCAAACATCTTTGATATGATTACCATTAAGGAACCTGCCGTGGGAAAATGGAAGGTGAAACTAAGCTCCAGAGAAGGGAATAAGATATATGTGATAACAAACCTTAATCTTAAAACTTCCTTTGACAAGAGCTTTGTTTATAAAGGAGATAAAATAAAGATTGACGTTTGGCTCGAAAGAGATGGCAAAATATTAACAGAAAAGGATGTTCTTAGACAGGTATCCTTCTCTTCTGAAATAGCTACTCCCGGTAGAGAAAGTGTGAAATTGGATCTCCTGGACAATGGAAAATATGGAGATGATAAGCCTGATGATGGGATATCCTCCCGTGAGTTTGTGGTTAACGAAGGAGGAGAATATGCCATTAAGGTAACCGCAAAAAGTATAACATTCAAGAGAGAAAAAGTTATTCAGTTTAAGGCTGTTTCAAAACCTGCACAGTTGGCAAAACAGATAACACTTTCTAAACCCCCATTGAAGAAAAAGACCCTGTCTGAGACAGATGTTTCATGGAAATCAGTTCTCGTTAAATTTGGCATGATAAACCTGTTATTACTATTTATAGTTACAATTATATATCTATACAAGAAATACAAAAAGGATGGGTTTTTAAAAATAGGGTGGTTAAAAAAGTTATATACTTTATGGGATACTGGCAATGATGATAAAGATTGATGCCCTTTATTTTCTGCTGCTTATTCAGTTTTCAGTGATACTGCTGGTATCGGCAGTATACCTTTTTTTGAAGAATAGGATGTATAGAGCGCTAAATCTGAAAACGTTAAAAGAACTTGCAGAGGCAAAGAATACTATAAAGGAATCGGAAATGTTAAAAGCAGAGGAACATAAACAGAGACTGGAAGTAGAGGAAGTGCAGGAAGTAAAAGCCACTGAAGAGTTGCAGGTTCCTCAGGGGGGGGGTGAAGCTGTTGATGAAGACAGGTATATTGAAATATTAAGGGATAGGGATGAATTAATAACAAAGGTGAAGGAATTTGAGGATAAATTACAGGAAAAAACCAAACTGTTGGATGAAATACAGAAAAAGTATGAGGGGAAAGAAGAGGAATATGCAAATCTGGAAAAAGAATATTTGATCTTGTACAGACGGCAGCAAGATCAAGGGCTGCCTTAACCGGTAACCGTTCACTGTGAACGGTTACCTGCTTTGTGCCTATGTGCCTTTGCCACTTTGTGCCTAAGTAGTTACGTTTACTATAATTATCTCTTCAGATTCACAAGTTCCTGCATCAGTTCATCAGTTGTAGTTATTACCCTCGAATTTGCCTGAAATCCCCTTTGTGCAGAAATCATCTTCACAAATTCTTCTGCGAGGTCAACATTGCTGAGCTCAAGGTTATTCGAAAGAATTCTGCCAAGACCTGATGTGCCTGCCTTACCAACAATTGGTATGCCTGAATCAAAGGACTCTGCATAAAGGTTTCTCCCGAGCTTTGTCAAGCTTGCCGGTGCAACAAATCTTGCCGGTGCAATCTGTCCTATTCCCCTTGTCTGGCCATTGGTGAAGGCCCCTGTTATTATCCCCTCCTCTGAAATAGCCATGTTCTTCAAAGACCCGGATGAATAACCATTCTGACTTATGTTCATAACGGTAAAATCCGATGCAAACTGCGTTGTGCCATCAAATCCATCACCAACCGGAGTTTCACCCGTACCTGTTCCGTAGTTAAACTCTATAGTCTGCGGAGTGGTTACGGAAGCCCCAAAATTGAAATTTATTGCTGTTCCGCTGTTGTCGTTAATAAGCGCACCACCTGTATTGAATGTTAGGGATTGGGTGCCGGCATCAACAAGCAATGAAGAATCAGCAGGGTCCTGATGAACATAATGGACATCCCATGCGTTATCGCCGGTCTTAATAAAATATAATGTTACCTGATGAGCTCCCCCCTGAGAGTCGTATACGGAAATAGTTGTAGAAGAATTATAATTAGCAGGATCGTTATCGACGGTATCCCCATTTCCATCCAATGTAAAAGCAGCAGATGGAACAGCAGCAGATGCCTTTAAATTTACTGCGATGTCCGAACTGCTTGTTATATTGGCCGGGCTTTGCCTGCTTGTTATCTGCAAATTGCCTATGGTTCCGGTTATATTTCCAGATGCATCGGCGAGATACCCCTGAAGGGCCAAACCATCGGGATTTACAATATTTCCGTCTTTGTTAAGGGAAAACTGGCCGGCTCGAGTGTAATGTCTTGTACCGTCTTCGCTAACAATAAAGAACCCGTCTCCATCAATAGCAAGGTCAAGGGCACTTGCCGTAGTCTCAAATGATCCCTGTGTAAAGACAGGTGATGTCTCGCTTATAAACACTCCACGACCTACCTGTAATGAACCACCAACAATGCCGCTCAATACATCCCCAAAAGATATCCTGCTTCCCTTAAACCCTACGGTATTCATGTTCGCAATATTGTCTCCGATAACGGAAAGGGATGTACCATTTGCATTCATACCACTTATTGCCGCAAAAAGTGATGTTAACATCTACTGTCTCCTTTCAAATATTTCCGTATAGTTCTTTAATTTCCCCAAGGGGGAACTTCTTGCCATTGTCCAATACAAGATAGGTAATGCTATTTTCAAAATTAACCCCGGCAACCTTTCCTGTGCTGCCATCCTGTGTCGTAACGTTCCTTCCCATGAGATTTATGGCCATGCTGTTGTTAAGTGAGCTTTGATATGTAAGCAGCTCTTCAATCTTTTTATTCATGTTGAATAACTGCTCGAGAGAACTGAACTGTGCAAGTTGTGCTGTAAATTCCGCACCTTGCACAGGGTTAAGTGGATCCTGGTACCTTAGTTGAGAGGTAAAAAGCTTCAGAAAATCATCCTTTCCTAATGTCTTTCCAACAGTTGAAATGTCCATATCTTTCCTCCTTTTCCGACTTAGGTTCAAAGTTCCGGGGTTCACGGTTCAACGGTTTAAGATAATTATTAAGCATTTCACTCAAACCTCTGAACCCGTGAACCTTGAACCCTAAACCTGAATAGTTACGAATTTTCTCACGCGATTTAGACAAAAATACTTACTCCTTTCATATCCCAATAAGAAATCGGTAATTGTATTTCTTTCCTTGAGTGTGGTGCTTCTGAATCTTCTTCCCCGACATTATCCTCTGCTTCATTTCTTTTATCTTTAAGGGACACTGAAAAACTTCCTACGTTGAGTCCTTCATTATTAAGTGTATTCAGGATATTATGGAGATTGTTGACAATCAATTCCTTCCCGATGGTATCTGATACATTTATATGTGCATTGATCATACCTTTGTCCAGGGTTAGCTCGATATGGAGCTTTCCCAGACTCTTGGTTCCGAGGAAAACATCTATCGAGGCATCATCTTTTTTCGTTATAATGAACGCATTCCCAGGAATGTAGGTAGATTCCGGCGATTCTTTTATAGGTTGAGCAAATTTGACATTATTCGAGTTAGCGGTGTTATCAAAATTTGGGAATATGTTCCCCGGTTTTATGTCGATCTCTGCTGTATGTGAACCGGCATCTTTCCCTTTGCCTGCTGCCGGCTGTTCAAGCGCTGTGAATTTGTCTAATTCAAATAAGACCTCGCTTACAGGTGATTTTAATGTCTGAAAATCTTTTATAATAGAAAAATTATTTGGAATATCTATTTCACTGCCGAGTGTATACAGGGTGTTGTGGAGATTATTGACAATCGAATCTTTGCCCATGGCCTCCGGCGCTTTTATCTGTGCATTGATCATACCTTTGTCCGGGGCTAGCTCGATATGGAGCTTTCCCAGACTCTTGGTTCCGAGGAAAACATCTATCGAGGCATTATCTTTTTTCGTTATAATGAACGCATTCTCAGGAATGTAGGTAGATTCCGGCGATTCTTTTATAGGTTGAACAAATTTGATAGACTCGTAAAAAGTCCAATCTCCCCTCCCCTTGTGGGAGGGGATGAAGGGGAGGGCACCCTCACCCCAACCCTCTCCCATCGAGGGAGAGGGATTTTTTCGACTTTTTACAACTTCATCAAATTTGACATCATTCGAATCAGCAGCGTTATCAAAATTTGGGAAAATGTTCCCCTGTTTTATGCCGATCTCTGCTGTACATGAACCGGCATCCTTCCCTTTGCCCGCTGTTGGCTGTCCTGCTGTTTCAGGCAGACTGCTGCCCTCCGCTGATATATCCTGATCTCCTGACTGGAACGTTGAAATGGATAAAATAGATGTATTGCCCTGTAATAAGTTTAATATGGCGGCCATCAGGCAATCAAAAGACTCGCTGTTGGATTGCGCCATATCCGGTTTGACACTTTGAACTGCCAATGACTTTATCCCACCGGTTATTTTAGACTCTATTGGCATTAAGATATCCATATTGTTAATTAACTATCAATAAGTATGCCAGGTAATCTACTAATAACCAAATTCCCAGCAACGATAATCAAGCAGTCTTCGTATCCGTTCACAGTTCACGGTTTGCAGTTAACAGTTGGCAAAAATGCTTCAAGCTTATATAACAGCAAGCTTAAGCTTGCTGTTATAATGCCTGCTGTTGTAATTGCCGTAAACTGAGAACCGTTAACGGTTACCGGTCTTCTTAATGAGCTATTATCGGGGGGACAAAGTTCCGAAAGGTTCTTGCATGTTTACAAGATGGGACGTTAAAAAGTATTTTGCAGTGAAAATATTTCATTTGGTAGGAAATTTTTTCTCAAAATTTATCATGCCCTCGGTTACAGATACGACCTTTTTTCTATCCATATATGCCATCACGGCGCCAACCTTTTTGGGCTTCATCTTGAGGATAATCTTTACTGCCGTAGGTTGATTAATAGCGGAGAGCGCTGCCGCCGCCTCTTCCGGCGGCATTGATTCATATGATTTAACCAAACGGTCAAGTTTTTCGTTACTAATTTGCTCTACCTTCCCGAGTACATCTTTGAACCGGTCTAAAAGCTTCGTATATTTCTGTATCCTCTCATCAACATCCTTTCTAATGGCATTAAGTCTTTCTTCCTCCTTTTTAAGGGTTGCCTCTTTCTCTTTAATCTCTTTGTGCCTCTTATTTATGAACTTTACCATGTCGTCCTGGGCATGAACAAAACCGGTGAAAAGTGAATAATGTACAGTGAGCAATAAAAAGACAATGAGAAACAAAAAAAATTTCTTATTAACCGTGAACCGTTTTTTCATTTCCTCGATTTCCTCGAAAGAAAGTTAAAATCTATCTCTTTCTGCTCGCCAAGTAATGCCTCCTTTGCTTCCTTATTAAGAATCTTATCATTGAGGATTTCAAAGAGTCGGGTTTCTTTATACGCCTCCAACATAGCCTCTTGTTTCGCTTGAAGCTCTGAGAGCTGCCTAAGAACAACCTCTCTTTGCTCTTCTATCTGCTTGCCTATATACGAAAAATAGTCGTAAAAAAGCTCTATTTCTCGAATATTTGAGGATCCATTACCCTGCATGCTGTTAAATTCCACAACAGTATTTTTAAATACGCCTTCGAGAGAATCGAGCCTTGACTTCTCTACACCAAGTTTATCTTTGGTTTTCTTGACCTCAACCTCGATTTGTTCTTTTGTGAACCCCTTTAATTCCAATACCTTTGATACCATCATTTGTCGGGTCATTTCTCAGTTCCCATCTCATCAAATATAAGATACAGTGCATGGAGACTATCCGCGATGTCCCGCCTTTCATTCATGTCCTGTCTAAGGTACATCTTAAGTCTGTCAATCATCCCGAGGGCATAATCCACTTTTGGATTCGACCCCTCTTTGTAAGCACCTAGATTAATCATATCCTCAAATCTTTTATATATGGCTAGGGCCTCAATAAATTTAGATGAATACTCTCTGTGTCTTGAATCCACTATATCCGGCATCACCCTGCTTATACTCCTTAAGAGATCTATCGAGGGGTAATGATTTTCCATTGCCAGTTCTCTGGACAAAACAATATGTCCATCAAGGACAGCAATCGCAGCATCTGCCACAGGGTCTGACAGGTCATCTCCGTCTACAAGGACTGTGTATATGCCTGTAATGCTCCCGCTGCCCTCCGATGTGCCAACCCGTTCGAGCAACTTTGGTAAGAGTGCAAAAACGGATGGTGTGTATCCTTTAGATGTTGGAGGCTCTCCTACAGCAAGCCCTATTTCACGCTGTGCTTGAGCAACACGGGTAAGGGAATCCATCAGGAGAAGTACATTCTCTCCTCTGTTCCTGAAATACTCTGCAATGGCTGTTGCAGCTAAGGCACCCCTCACCTTTGCGAGGGGCGGCTGGTCTGAGGTTGATACAACAACAATGGATTTTCCCATTCCCTCCTCTCCGAGGTCTTTTTCTATGAATTCCCTGACCTCCCTTCCCCTTTCACCTATCAGTGCAATGACATTCACCGATGCCTCTGTGTATCTTGCCATCATCCCGAGCAGGACGCTCTTACCCACACCAGCTCCGGACATAATACCTATCCTCTGTCCCTTCCCGCATGTGAGAAGTCCATTAATCGCCCTTATGCCAAGGTCTATGGGCTCTGATATCCTGTGTCTTCTCAAAGGATTAGGTGTCGAGGAAAACAGAGAATAGTTAACCCCTCTCAGAGGTCCCTTTCCATCTATAGGTTCACCCCTGTCATTAATGACCCTCCCCATCAGGGATGGCGAAACCTTCACAAAGATATTATTGCCAATAGGGATAACCCTGCTTCCCGGTCCTATGCCCGTGAGGTCGCCAACAGCCATAAGCAGTACCTTCTCATCCCCGAAACCCACGACTTCTGCATCTATAGGACAATCAGTCCCTGACAATATCTTACATGATTCACCTATGCTCGTTTTAATACCTGTTGCCTTGATAATGATCCCCGTAATCTCCACCACTCTGCCGTATACTTTTAAGGGTTCTGTTTCCAGAGCTGCTTTTATATAAGGGGATAGATCAATCGCTGGAGTCATTGAACAAGCCTGTCCCCCATCTCCTTGATTAAATTTTTCAATTGCTCATCCACATCGGTCGGTACATCTTCCACAGGACCCCTTACCACAGATCCATAGAGAGAGGCGGCAGTATCTACATCAAAGACAATGTCAGGATGGAGACTGAGGATTTCAGGTTTATGCTTCATAAAAAGATCATAAAGAGAGGGATTTATCTTTATGGTAATCTGTCCTGTCCTTTCCATTCTCGTTATCGCCTCTTTTGTTATCTCCACAATCTCATCAGGATTCATTGTCAACTCTTTTAAGATAATCTTCCTTGCCATGGTGACAGCAAGCTCCACGAATTGAGGCTCAAGCTCCTTTATCAAGGTTTCCCTGAGAGTTGTTAACTCTTTAATTATTGCTTCTACCTTTTCTACTAAAACTATGGCCTTTTGTTCACCCATGGCAAATCCTGACTTCTCTCCTGCTTCAAACCCCTTCTCATATGCCTCCCTCTCTATGTTTTCAGTATTCTGAGCAATAGGCAGGTGTTCCTCCTCTGCCCTTCTGACAATCTTATTCAGTAAAGGCATCTCAAAGGGGATAATGTCCTTATCTTGCATAAACCGATTCTTATGCCACAATTCCTTCATCGCCTCTCCCTGTGAGAATAATCTTGCCTTCTGCCTCTAACTTTCTTGCAATTTTAACTATATCTTGCTGTGCCTTCTCTACTTCAGATACCCTGACCGGCCCCTTCACCTGAATCTCTTCTTTGAGTATCTGCGCTGCTCTTTGAGACATATTCTTGAATATCTTTTCCTTCAATGATTCAGAGGCTGTCTTCAGTGCCAGGGAAAGTTTTTCTGTGTTTACCTCCTTCAGCATCATCTGAATTCCCCTGTCATCCACATTAGCAATATCATCAAATACAAACATGAATTGTCTGATGGAGTCTGCAAGTATCTCGTCTCTCTCTTCAATATCCCCAAGAACTTTATGTTCGGTTGTCCTGTCACAGTGATTCAGTATCTCAGCAATCATTCTTGTGCCGCCGAGTTTCTTACCCTTGCCCTTACCTATATCCAGCTGTCCCTTGAGGACCTCATTGAGCTCTTCGAGCGCGCTTTCAGTGACCCTTTCGCTTGTGGCTATCCTCATGGCTACGTCAGCCTTTAACTTCTCAGGAAGGGAAGATAGCACCTCGGCTGCATGTCCCGGTTCAAGCAGAGAGACAATAAGTGAAATGGTCTGGGGATGCTCTGATAAAAGAAAGTTCGATAGTGTCTTAGAATCGACCCACTTGAGTGAATCTAAAGGGCCCTCCTTTGATGCCATCTCCAGTATCTTTGTTGCCCCATCTTCTCCAAGTCCCATTGAAAGGATCTTCTTTACAAATTCCTCTCCGCCTATATGTAAGTCACCTCTGTCAATCATATCTGAAGCCTCTTTCATCACATTATCAATTGTGGTCGTGTTGACGGTCTTCAGTCTCGCCATGTGCATAGTGATCTTACCTATCTCTCTGATATTAAGGTCCTTCAACGCCTCTGCTGCGGCCTCCTCGCCTACGCAGCTAAGAAATATAGCTGCCTTTTCATATCCATTCAAAGGCATTTATTCCTCCTCTATCCAGTTTTTTATCAGATTAGTAGCATCTTTTGGATTTTTCTTTGCCCATTCAATTACCTGGATCTTTGCAGGCTTTGCCGGCACCTCCAATCTCTTCTCTATTTCTGCTGTTGTCTGGGGCAGTTGCAAGGAGGGTTGTTGAGCGAGAGGTACCCCGGTGAGTGCCTTTACCAGTGGTCTAACTACAAAGAGAAACAACAAAACCACTGCTAAAAGTGGGACAATGTATTTTGTGACAGTAATAATAATAGGTATAATTTCAGTTTTAGGTTCAAGCAAGTCCTCCTGAGGGGCAACCTCAAAGGGCATATTTACCACCCTTACCTCGTCACCTCTGTCTGGCAGAAAACCAATCGACTTCTTCACCATCTCCTCAAACTGTTTAATATCTTCTTCGGAACGAGAAGTATACTTCTTTTCCTTTGAGCCCTGTTGGGGAATATATGTGCCATCAATAAGAACGACTGCAGAAAGCCTTTTTACCTCTCCTGAAGAGTTTATGATACGGCTTGTTACCTTGCTTATCTCATAATTTATAGCCTCGTTTTTCTTCTCCATCTGTCCCTGTTGTGATCCCATTTGTGGTGCCGTCTTTCCCGGAAGGTTAGATGAAATACCGGGGACACCGCCGATAATCCCGGTTATTGACTTTTCAACGTTTTTCTGCTCGCTTCTTACAACCTGACTATCAGGATCAAACTTCTCTTCTGTTTTCTCGATCTTTGTAAAGTCAATAACAGCAGTAACCTTTGCCTTTACGTGACCTTTGCCTACAACAGGTTGGAGGATGCCCGTGATCCTGTTTTCCATATCCTTTTCATAATTACGCTGGTAATCTAACTGATCATTTGTCATTCCGATGGTTTCACCTGTACCGGATGTAAGCATTTCGCCATGGCTGTCAACTATTGCTACATCCTTTGGATTCAGACCATTAACACTGCTTGACACAAGATGCACCATCCCCTGGACCTGCCCCTGAGAGAGCCTCCTCCCCTGTCTCAACTTTACAAGAACGGATGCCTTTGGCCTTTCCTCCGACTGCGTAAATAAAGATTTTTCAGGAATAGCAAGATGCACTCTGCACTGTTCCACCTCCGAAAGTGATCTTATGGTTCTTGAAAGCTCACCCTGGAGTGCCCTTTTGTAATTTAATTTTTGAACAAATTCCGTCATCGTCAAGTTTGTTTCATCAAAAACTTCAAAACCGACACCTCCCCCCTGAGGAAGTCCCTGACTCGCAAGTTGGATCCTTAGCTCATACACCCTATTGGATGGGACCATTATTCCACCCCCGGATGTTTTATAAGGGGTCTTTTGCTCCTTCAGCTTCTGGATAATCAGGCCTGCATCTTCCTCACCCAGATTAGAATAAAGAAGTTGATAATCCTCCTTCTGTATCCATGCAAACAGAAGGACGACAGAGGCTATAGCAATGGCAAGAACAGCCAGGATCATCACCTTATTTTTTGCAGGCATAGCCTTTATCTGCTCGGTTATGTTAGCAATGTTCACCATTACACCTGCATCCTCATAATCTCTTCATAGGCACTCAGTAGTCTATTTCTTATCTCTACCATTAACTGAAAAGACATCTCCGCCTTCTCCATGGTAATAATCGCCTGAGCGACATCGCCGCCGGAAGCGAGCTCTTTCACCGCGTTATCGGCATCATTTTGTATTTGAGAAATCTTTCCGATAGCATCTTGCATTACCTCGTCAAAACCTTTGCCGGAATCCTTACTGTTAGCCGTAACCCTTGAAAACTCCTGACCTGTCTTCAGTCCTGTAATCGTAATATCAGACATCATAACCTCCCCAGTTCAAGCGTCTTCATAAACATTGCCTTTGACATATTAAAGGTTGACACCGATGCCTCATATGCCCTGGATGCCATCATCATATTTACCATCTCTTCTATAATATTTATATTCGGCATTGCCACATGTCCATCCTTATCCGCATCAGGATGCCCCGGATCATAGACTGTTTTGAAAGGTGTGTTGTCTGTAGCTATATCAACAACCGTAACACCTTTAAATTCTCCAGGGCAGGAGTCCAATACCACCGAAGAAAAAACCACATCCTTTCTCCTATATGGGCCACCTTCTTGCGTCCTTGTAGAATGGGCATTTGCCATATTGGATGCGATTACATTCATCCTTTGCCCCTGTGCACCAAGGGCTGACGCACTAATCTCAAACACAATGAAAGAATTCATCTTACCTCCTCAATGCATTCTTAAACATTCTTATCTTTATGGAAAGCATAGAAATCCCTGCCTGGTATAGCATTGCATTCTCTGTCATCTTTGCTACCTCTGTATCAAGATTTACATTATTTTTATCAGCCCCCTCCTGTGTTGTCTTTGTTACTATTTCTCCTGATAAGTCTTGATAGCTGTTTTTTAAATGTTTCGGGTTTGTCGCTTTAAGTTCCATTCCTTCAAAAATCTGTCCAAACTTTACATCTCTGGCTTTATAGTTAGGTGTATCAACATTCGCGATATTAGAGGCTATAACACCATGCCTCATATTGGTTAAACGTATCAGATGTTCTAATATCTTAAATCCATCACTCATAAACACTCTCCCTGTCAATTACCATTCAATTACCATGCCAGAACATTTTGTAACCGTTCACGGTTCTCAGCCTGCCCTGGCGCGAGCGCTGCGGTCTGGGCCAGGGTTTACAGTTCACGGTAATTACAACAGCAGGCTTAAGCCCGCTGTTATATAAAGCTTGAAGCATTTTTGCCAACTGTTAACTGCAAACCGTAAACTGTGAACGGATACGTTATTTGTTATCACCCTGCATTTTTTCACCTCACAGGAAAATTTTGCCCATATTCGTTCAGCTTGTTCCTTATGGTTCTCACGCTTACACCCAGTATCTTTGCAGCCTTCGTCTTATTGCCATTTACCTCCTTTAAAGTCTTTAATATTGCCTCTTTTTCCATATCTTTTATCCTGCCATTAAAGATATGCGTATCATTATCATCAAACATAAGGTCATTTATAGATACAACCTCACCACTAGAGAGGAACACCGCTCTTTGTGCCACATTTTCCAGCTCCCTGACATTACCGCGCCACTGCCTCTTTTTAAGCAAATCCATTGCATTTTCTGTAAATCCTTTAGTATTCTTTCCGAACATAGCTGAAAACTTCTCCACAAAATGCCTGGCAAGCAAAGGTATATCTTCATGCCTCTCTCTCAGGGGCGGCACCTTTATAGGAAATACGTTGAGTCTGTAGTAAAGGTCTTCCCTGAAACGCCCCTCGATACACTCCTTATTCAAATCCTTGTTGGTAGTGGCTATTACCCTTACATCCACTTGTACAGGTTCCTTTCCACCAACTCTATCTACCTCCCTTTCCTGTAAAACCCTGAGTAGTTTTGTCTGCAGGGTCATAGGCATTTCCCCTATCTCGTCAAGGAGTATAGTCCCACCACTGGCGAGTTCAAATTTCCCCTTTCTTCTTTCTGTCGCGCCTGTGAATGCCCCCTTTTCATGACCGAACAACTCGGATTCGAGGAGATTATCCGGTATTGCAGCACAATTCACAGCAACAAAAGGCCCTTTCCCCCTTCTGCTTGCCCTGTGTATGAATCTTGCGAGGAGCTCTTTCCCTGTTCCGCTTTCTCCGTATATAAGTACAGTTATGTCATTCGCAGCTAGATTACCGGCAAGGTTTATAATCTTCTGCATCTCGGGGGTTTCGGTCAGGATTTCCTTCTTGAGCGTAACACATGCCATAATGGAATCAATGGCCTTTTTAAGGGTATCAAAAGAAAAGGGCTTTATAAGATAATCCATAGCGCCTTCTTTCATGGTCTCCACTGCATTCTCAATAGTCCCAAAACCTGTGACTATAAGAACCGGCAGGTTGGCCATCCGATGTCTGACCTCCCTGAGAAACATAAGACCATCCATCCTTGGCATCTTCATATCCGTTACCACTAATGCATAGCTTGATTGGTGAAGTCTTCCCAGCGCTTCCTCACCACTCTCACATACAACTGCTTTGTGGCCAAGCCTCTGTATGGCCTCCTTAAGGGATGCCCTCATATGGGGGTCGTCATCAATAACAAGTATGGGTTTCTCTGCCAATTTCATCCGACTCCTTACTCAAAACTCAAAGGCCTTCTCTTTCAGCTTTAACCTTTCAGCTTTCAACTTCCAAACTGTTCAGGTTAATAGGGGCTTTTAGGGAAATAGAGGGTGAATGTACTTCCCTTTCGTTCCTCACTCCATACCTTGATATAACCACCATGGGTCTGTATTATCTTAGACGCAATGGCAAGACCAATGCCTGTACCTGTATCCTTTGTGCTGAAGAAAGGGTCAAATATTTTTTCCACATACTCATGTTTTATACCTTTGCCATTATCCCTTACATCCACCATGACAAATCTGCCATTTTTCTTCATAGTTACATCTATATCTCCACCATCATGCATGGACTGAATCGCGTTAATGATTATATTCATAAAGAGCTGTTTGAGAAGTTCCGCATCACCCAAAATTTCACAGTCAAAAAACGACCCGTTCAACTTCACCTTCCTCGATTCCATCAACAGCATAAATATCTGTATGGTCTCCTCTATAACCCTATCCAGCCTTATGCTCTTTATTACAGGTTTATTGGGTTTTGCAAAGAACAACATGTTTGTTAGAATGTTATTGAGACCACTTATACCTGTTGAAATCCCTCTGGCAAGCTCCTTATGTGCCAGGTCTTCAAGCTCCCTCTCAAGCATGCTGGAATACAACTCTATACTGCAAAGCGGATTTCTTATTTCATGAACTATCTTTACCGCCATCTCCCCCATGGCTATCAGCCTTTGATTCCTTTCGTGCTGAGTCTCCAGTTCTCTGAGTCTTGTGATGTTATTGATGAGTATCACGCTTCCCCATAAACACCCTTCAGAGTCAACTACCGGCGAACGTGAGAGAATAACGTTGTGTTTTTCCCCTTTAACAAATAAGAGAGTTTCAGATCCCTCACTCGTTATTGAGAAATCAAGATTTGCAAATGTCTTTCCTTTAACATCGGATAAATAAATACCAAAAAGCTCCGCCGCCGACTTGTTGATCATCATTACCTTATCATCAGGGTCAACAACAATAATTGCCTCTTCAAGATTGTATAGGATTGCATTTAAATAGTCTTTGCTCCTTTCTGCATCAGCAAGTGCCATCTTAAGCTCTTTGTTCTTCTTCTCAAGCTCCGTAGTAAGATAAGCGACCCTTTCCTGAAGCAGCCCATAGTACGCCTCAAGGCTTTTGGAAGCCATTGTGAAATTATGAAATGCCTCATTTAAAAGTTCAACGCCCATTAAAATACCCTGCCCATTCTTTCCGACAGGTCGGATTCCTTCAACCGCACCGAAGAAAAACGACTGAGTATGTCATTACCCTTCTGAATCCTTTTTAGCGCATCCACGGATTCTTTACCCTGTGAAAGCATTGAAATTCTATAAAGTGCCCACTTGATGTCATCATCTGCAATTCCCGGGGCTGTTGGCTGTATCGAAATAAGGGTTCGATAATATTTAAGGGCATCTGATTTTTTTCCCATATTGTAAAGGGTATCAGCCAACCTTATATATAGACTTGACGGTCCCCCTAACCTGTTCAATGCCTTTTCATAAAAATCCAATGCCTTTCGGGTATTATTTGTTAAACCCAATAAATCTGAAAGCAAAACGATATCTTCCTGTTTTACATCTTTAATGGAAAGAATTGATTCGGCAGCTTTTTGATATTTGGCATCCACAAGATGTATCTTAGCTTTGATACGGAGGACATCGTCATTATTGCCCTTTATCCAGTGTCGGAGCGACTCGATTCCGAGAAGGTATCTTGCTGCACTTGCTGCATCTCCAATATCTGCGTAAAACTCTGCAAGAGATAGCCGGCTCTGTGCCTTTGCATCATCTGAACCATATTTTGAAAGCCATATACAGACATCAAGAAATGGTTTTCCCGAATGCCTTAATCCCTTTGCTATCTTTAAAAGGGATTGAGACCGTGATGGTTCCAGCAGCCAGTATCCAACAGCCCCCCAGAGTTTCAAAAAACCTTCTGCATCTCTGTCTTTTGTCTCCAGGATAATAGCCTCAAACTCATCAAGGGCACTTCTATCCGGAGAGCGTCTTAAGACTAATTCCTTCAATAATGAGATAGCCTGATCAACCTTACCTCCCTTTCTATAGAACTGGGATAGCATTAATATAGCTGCATCATAGTCTTTACCATAGGGATACTCATTCCTTATCTCTAAGAGCTTGGATTGTGCCAGATTCTGTCTTCCTGATTTCGCATATGCAGATGCGAGGTAAAGAAGCGCCCTGCGCCGTAATTGCCTATCAGATGACTGTAATGCTAAATTAAAGTATTTAATGGCAACATCAAATTTTGCCTCTTCCATAACAATCAGACCAAGACTCATATCTGCCCTGTGTTTGAAGGAGGGGGTTTTTATGGAATTAAGATAACCCTTTGCATCAGAGAATTTGCCTACCTGGCGGAGATTTTCACCGATATTATACAATGTATCCTCAGAAGACTTTAAATATCCGCTATCCCTTCCTATCATAGGCATATAGATATTGTATGCCTCCTTTATCCTTCCCATGGACTGGAGGGCATTTGCCTTTCTATACAATGCCTGAGATGAATTGCCTGCCTTCTCATAAGATACTATTGCCTCATTGAAGAAACCAAGTTTATAAAGAGAATCTCCAAGACCCAGATATGCCCTTGGGACATAATGAGAATCGGGAAAGATTTTCAAAAACACCCTGAAACTCATTACTGCCTCAGAATAGCACCCCATTTTCAGATAAGCCTCTGCCCTCTCAAGCAAAATAAGCTCCTTCATTTCACCCTGCTGAGAGTAAATATATGCCAGTCTGAAATGCTCTATGGAATCATGTTGCTTATCTGACAGTTCATTAGCCTTTGCATAAGCATAGTGGTAAAAAGAAAGCTCGCCGGTTGACGGTTTATACCCTGAAAGTATCTGTATAGCCTCTGCAGGTCTGTTTGAGCTTATAAATTCCATCGCCTTTTTGATATGCAATGATTTGTCGGTATCGACTTGTACAGGGAAGATATTTTCAACGGGTTCTACATGGGTAGGAATAAGCAGTAAAATGGCAAACAGCAGCAATGTCTTTATCATCATTCTATCTCGAATAGGCAAAGGCTTGTGGTTTGAATT
>QZJR01000016.1 GCA_003599365.1 Deltaproteobacteria bacterium
ATAATTTAGAGGGCACAGAGGGGAGGAAAACAGAAATCTCACAACTTATTGACGTTTGATAATTTCTCTGTGTTCTCTGTGGTTTCTTTTGACAATACGTTAACAATCATAAGGAGGCATATTATGGAGATCAAGACTTTTGGTATTATTGGTGCGGGACAGATGGGTAGTGGTATTGCTCAGGTTGCGGCTTCTACCGGATTTGATGTAATACTGAATGATATTAAGGATGACTTTGTAAAGAAGGGAATATCCTCTATTTCCACAAGTCTGGATAGGATGCTTAAGAAGGAAAAGATTACCGTTGAACAAAAAGACAGTATACTTGCTAAGATTTCCGGCACCACTAAGCTGGAAGATATGTCAAAAGCTGACTTTGTAGTGGAAGCTGCAACAGAGAACCTTCCAATCAAGCTTGATATCTTCAAAAAACTGGACGAGGTTTGTAAACCTGAGGCAATCCTGGCCAGTAACACATCTTCCATATCTATTACAAGGATCGGTTCCTCAACCAAAAGACCGGACAGGGTGATAGGTATGCACTTTATGAACCCTGTTCCTATGATGCAGTTGGTGGAGGTTATCAGAGGACTTCCTACCTCTGATGAGACTTTTAATACTGTGATGAAGCTTGCAGAAAAGATGGGTAAAACCCCGGTAGAAGCAGGGGATTTCCCGGGCTTTATCGCCAACAGGATACTGCTTCCTATGATCAACGAGGCTGTTTATGCCTTGTATGAAGGGGTAGGGAAACCAGAGGCTATAGACACCGTAATGAAATTAGGTATGAACCACCCCATGGGTCCCCTGACTCTGGCAGATTTAATAGGGCTGGACACGTGCCTGGCAATCATGGAGGTCTTGCACAATGAATTAGGCGATCCAAAATATCGTCCATGTCCCCTCTTAAGAAAATACGTAGAGGCCGGATACCTGGGAAGGAAGGCTGGAAGGGGGTTTTACGACTACAGCAAATGAAGCCTGCCATCATCGTAGTAGATATGCTGAAGGGTGGAGTGGGGAGCAACCCCTCTCTTAAAGCGGAGGTCGAGAGGATAGTACCGAATATCCGGAGACTCCTGAAGGAAAGCAGGGGTTTGAATATCCCGATTATATTTGCCTGTGACAGTTTTCTTCCTCAGGATTTCATGTTCAAGGGGAAGATGAAACCTCATTCGATCCGAGGGACAAACGGGGTTGAGGTCATAGAGGAGTTGAAACCGGAAAAAGGGGATATGGTCCTGGAGAAAAGGCGGTTCAGCGCCTTCTTCAGAACGGATTTGGATATGACCCTGAGGACCCTTGGGTTAGATACTATTGTGGTCTGCGGGATGAATACCCATGTATGCGTTATGTTTACGGCATGGGACGGTCTGGCAAACGATTTTAATGTTATTATTCTGGAAAATTGCTGCGCTGCCCCCAAGAAAGAGATTCACGATGCAGCCATAAATTTGTATCGGAACTCCCCCATATACCCATTGTTCAGAATAATAACACTGAGTGAATTCCTGGCAGAGGCAAACAATGGTTTAAAAACATTACCTGAAAACGGAGAAATTTTACAGGAATGACTTGGGCTGTATAACAGTCTTGAGAGCTTTGAAAAACCCCCTCCCTTTTCGCTTCAGCATGAATTCGCTCTCAGTGGTACTTCTTCAGATCACAAACGAACTTCCTTATGAAAAAAGTTAACGTTTACCATATGTAAGCAAAAGAATCTATCGTAAAGGAGTATTCAACTATGAGTTCCATCTTGCCGAAAGGGGAAGACATAAGAAGGGCAGTAAAATGGATTTCTGAACAATTGCAGGAAAACCCTGATCAAATTGTGCAAAAGCTTGTAAATGAAGCTGTCTTACGTTTCAACCTATCCCCCAAAGACTCAGAGTTTTTAATAAAGTTCTACAGCTCCCAGAAGTGAAGCAAAGGTTAAATTATGCTGGCTAATAATGACTTAGCAAAACTCTACACGAAAGAAAAAGAGTCGGAGTGGGTCAACTATGGAATCCTATTGCTGTTCTCTTTCAATCTAAGGAAAGAAATACCATGTGTGAGGGAAAATATCTCTGCCGAGATACATTTTATTACTGATGAATCCTCTGACACTAAAGAAATACTTATGAATGGATGCAACCAAAATAGTGATATCTTTGAAGATCGGTTAAGGAAGGGAGACATCTGTTGTGCTGCTTGCTTTAGAGAGGAAATTGCCTCTTATTGCTGGGTGGCTTCAAGTGAAGCATATATAGGGGAAATTGGTAAGAAGATAAGATTGAAAAATAATGAGATATACTTGTACGATGCCTTTACAAAACCTGAATTACGAGGAAATAATCTCTTTCCTAAAATACTGACAGCCATACTCTATTATGGGAGGCAAAAAGGGTATCAAACTGTTCTTACATTTGTCCTCTCCTCAAATAACCCCTCTGTAACAGCGATTAAAAAGGCAGGTTTCGATAGATTCCAGAGTGTATATTTTGTTGATATCTACAGTAAGACATTCTGCAGATTCAGCAAAGCGAAAGATGTAGAGTTGGCAATTGGGGAGCGGTTAGTGTCAACAATTAGAGAGCTTTGAAGAAGTACCCCTTTTCGCTTCAGCATACATTTTTTGAATTCGCTCTCAGGGGTAATTCTTCAAAGCTCTCGGTAGGTTGTGCAAGGTCTCCAGATAGAGTTCCCTGATAGTATGGATTCGTTCAAGGACAGGGGGGTGACTGTAACTCAGGAATACCTTGAATGGGTGGGGAGTCAGGTTTGAGAGATTTTCAACACTCAGCTTTTTTAAGGCTGTAATCATGGATTGAGGTCTATTATAGGTCTTCACCGCATATGCATCTGCCTGGTATTCGTGTCTTCGGGACAGCATGTTCCCGAAAATGGAGAGAGTCATCCCTATAGGGTGATAGAGAAAACCGAAAAAGAAGAGACTCCCATAGATCGAAATCTCCTGCATCTTAAACGCTGCAAATAATTCTCTGTTATTCATAAACAGAGATAGAACAAAGAACATCAGGGCAGTCGTCAGGATAGAGATACCGATAGACTTCAGTATGTGCCTCTTCTTGTAATGACCTATTTCATGTGCAAGAACGGAAACAAGCTCTTCTACCGTATGCTTTTCAATGAGGGTATCAAACAGAACGACCCTGCGAAATCTCCCAAAACCGGCAAAAAAGGCATTTGACTTGGTGGAGCGCTTTGATGCATCCATGGTGAAAACGCCTTTGATCTTGAAATCTTGTGATCTGGCATATTCTTCAATGGCACTTTTGAGTGCCCCGTCTTCCAGCAGGATAAATTTGTTGAAAAGAGGCATAATAGTAACCGGCGCAATAAAAGTGAGGAATACCTGGAATACCGTTACCGCAATCCAGCAATAGAACCAGGCAGGTGCCCCTGCCTTTTCAAAGAGCCACAAAACAACTGAGAAAATAACCCCTCCAATAACTGCAGCCAAAAGCCAGCTTTTCAGGATATCCAGAATAAATGTTTTGGGCGTTGTCCTATTGAAACCGTATTTTTCTTCAATGACAAAGGTACTATAGATGGAAAAGGGAATGAGGAGTATCTGGGAAGCGAACAGAAGTGTCCCCGCAAAAATCAAGCCTGTCACGATACTCCCCAGATGAAAGCCTCGCGCGAACTGGTCAACGATATTGAATCCTCCAAAGAGTATAAAAGCAATGCTAATCGGCGTAATAACGGTATCACTGATTATTCCAAACCGGGTATTTTCTCTGAGATACTCCTGGGATTTCCTGTACTTGTCGGCATCATAATAGCCTTCAAATTCTTCAGGCAAATCTGTTCTCACATGCCGAACATTCAATGTCTCAACGGTCAAATCCAAAAGATAGCTGCCAACTAAAATGGCAAGAATTATCACCAGAAAAAAATTCATCCCAGCCTCTACTCACCGCCTCTCCCTGAGTAAAATAACACTAGTTCAAGAAGATGGAATTGTCAAGTATCTCTTTCCTTGACTTTTCAGGGCTACTTTTGGTAAAAATCTAATAGCTGTAGCGAAAGGAATAAGAAATCGAGAGCGGGGGGTTTTGAAGTAAAAGGAGGCGCAAAGATGAGAAAAGAACAAAAACAAGCAGAGGGAGACTTTGACAAGATTAATGACCTTTCATTGGAACAGAAGAAAGAAATCAGTAATCTGCCGTATCAAGTTAAAGAAAGAATCGAGAAACTTGACGAAAGGTCAAAGGAAGAGATTGAAAAAAAAATTACCGAGCTCTGCAACCTGGACGATGCAACGAGTTTTGAAAAATTTCCCAAGAGAGTTAGAGAATGGCTTGAAAAAGATATTGAGAGGATACTGGGAATAACATGGAAAGATCTGACATCGACTGTTCATGGTGAAAGGTTTTTATCCAACACACTTAGGTTCTTTATCTTTAAACTAAATACAATTCTTAAATCTGGATCATCTCCAAATTAGTTGGGAAAAGAACTTTGATGAAGTCGTAAAAAGTCTGGAAACGCCACTCTTTATCATTGCGAGCGAAGCGAAGCAATCTATAACTTATTGATATTGTTTCAGATTGCTTCGTCGCTTTACTCCTCGCAATGACTGTGATGGACTTTTTACGAAGCCGTCAACTTTAAATCTTAACAATACGGGGAAACAGGATATATGATATATATGTTTAAAACTGCGGGGGTATAGAAACATGTCAAAATTCAGATTTATCGATTCCCATGTACATCTCTTTCCTGAACCACTCTTTCATTCCATCTGGAAATGGTTTGACGAGTTCGCATGGCCGGTTAAATACAAAGTTCCCGCAGACGAAATAATAGAACTCCTCACAAATTTAGGTGCAGAGAGGTTGGTGCTTTACAACTATTCACACAAAGCAGATATTTCTTCATCTCTCAATGAGTGGAGTTACAACCTTACCCAGAAGTATCCGCAACTGATAGGATTCGCAACAGCCCATCCTGATGATGATAATTTGTCAGCCCTCCTCGATACGGCATTTGTGGATTACAATCTTTACGGCTTGAAGATACAGTGTCACGTGAACAAAATCCCCTCTGACGACGAGAGAATGTTCCCCATTTACGAAAAGGTAATCGAACACAATAAGATACTAAATATCCATGCAGGAACAGGCCCTATCCTACCTTCCTATGACTTCGATCCCAGTGAGATATGCGGAGTCAAACGATTTAAAAAAGTAGTGAAGCGGTATCCTGATCTACGATGCATCTTTCCCCATCTGGGTGCAGAGGAATTTGAGAAATTCTTTGACCTCATGAGAGAATATAAAAATATATGGACTGACACTACCATGATGCTTACCGGGTTTTTCCCTCACGATATAAACCCCGAACGCCTCGTTGAATTCCAGGATAGGATTCTATACGGCAGTGATACCCCAAACATCCCTTACGACCTCCAGACGGAGATAAACTATATCAAAAAATTGGGGTTGGGCAAGGAGGTAGAAGACAAGATATTCTATAATAACGCCAAAAATCTGTTCAATCTCGGGCCGGCGAGAAAAGTGGAGTTATGATGCTTGAACTGGCTGTTGTTTTTGGGGGGTCTTTTACCCTGGCACTCTCAGGAGCACTCATGCCAGGCCCTCTTTTAACAGTAACCATAGCCGAATCGGCGCATCGTGGCTTCGTGGCAGGGCCTTTGCTCATGGTTGGCCATGCGGTTCTCGAACTGGCCCTGGTGGTGGCTATCATTCTGGGGTTGGGGCCTTTTCTGAAGATACCCCAGGTTATGGGGGGTATTGCCCTGGTTGGCGGAGCCATCCTTATATGGATGGGTATACAGATGATCCGGACAGCACGAAATATCTCCCTTAATATGGATGGGCCAGAGGGCAGGGTATCTTCTTATCCTGTGCTGACCGGCATTCTGGCCAGCCTTTCCAACCCTTACTGGATCCTGTGGTGGGCTACTATTGGCCTGGGATATCTGGTTGCCGCCATAAAGCTGGGTGTTCTGGGGGTAGGGGTTTTCTTTGTGGGTCATATTGCGGCCGATTTCCTCTGGTACAGCATAGTCTCCTATGGTATCAGCCGCGGCAAAAGAATTCTCAAAGACAGAGCTTATCAACATATTATCCGTTTCTGCGGCATCTTCCTTTTGGGATTCGGCGGGTGGTTTTTGCTTGCCGGAAGGACTTACCTGGGGAGATGTCCATTATAGAAGCGGCTGTTTAGGGATACGCCTCAGATGGACTTATCTAGGCTATTAGGCTACAGGCTAATAGCCTTTGTCACTTTATACAGACAGCCCGTACCTGTTTAACATCGGTATATCCCTTGATTGCCTTTTCTATTCCATCCTGTTTTAACGTCCTCATACACTCTTTCATGGCCTGCTCCCGGATCTCTTCAACCCGTGCTTTGTTTTGGATTAAGGCTTTGATTTCATCAGAGGCTATCAGTAACTCATGTATCCCCATCCTTCCTTTATAACCTGTATTGTTGCAGGTTGGACATCCTACAGGGGTATAAAAGGTCATATCCTGGGAATAAGCGATGTCTAAATCTTTAAAGTATTCCTCTCCATATTCCATCACTAGATTCTTAAACTCTTCCTCTGATGGGTTATATGGTTTTTTACATTCCTTACAAAGTGTTCTTAAGAGTCTCTGAGCCAGTACCCCTAATAGTGCATCGGCAAAGTTGAAAGGATCCATTCCCATGTCCAAAAGCCTTGTGATGGTCTCAGGAGCACTGTTGGTGTGTAACGTGCTGAACACAAGGTGTCCTGTCAAGGATGCCTCAATACCCGTAGAAACAGTTTCTTCGTCTCTCATCTCACCGACCATAATCACATCCGGGTCCGCCCTTAAAAATGCCCTCATTGCTGCCGCAAAGTTTAATCCAATCTTTGGGCGTACCTGGACCTGTCTCAATCTATACTGGGTAATCTCAACAGGGTCTTCTGCCGTCCATATCTTTTTCTCCGGTGTATTGATAAAGCCCAAAGCCGAATGGAGAGTAGTTGTCTTTCCGGAGCCTGTAGGCCCCACCACCATAACAATTCCGTACGGCTTTTGTACAATTTCTTTAAAAAGATTCAAGTTTCTATCAGACATGGCCAACTTATCCAACGGGATAGGTTCGCTGGCAGCAAGAATCCTCATGACTACATCCTCTGTCCCCCCGCTAGTTGGAAGGGTAGCTACCCTCAGCTCTATCTCCCTTCCCCCACGTATCTTGAATTTGATCTTTCCATCCTGAGGCAATCGCCTCTCAGCTATGTCCAGCTGCGACATGATCTTTATCCTGGAGACAACTGCCATTTTGTGACTGTAGGGAATAGTCTGGTAAGGAACGCACATACCATCTATCCTAAGTCTAATCTCTGTATTGCTCTTGCCTGGGTACGTCTCAACATGAATATCAGAGGCATCCCTGTTGTATGCTTCGGTTATTATCTTGTTAACCAGTTGGACTATAGCGCTATCATCCTCACTTACCTGTTGATCCAGAGTATCAAATTCGCCTACATCATCTTCGTCATCGAGTTTGTTCAATATGTCAGAGATCGTCTCTCTGCTCGCCTCTTCACCAAAAAAGAGGGTTAGGTAACTTATTATATCCCCCTTCAAGGCAACAACGAATTCACAACTTCTCTTTCCAAATTTTGCCTTTATAAAGTCAGTCCTCTGAAGGTCGGTCGGATTGTCAATAACGATAACTATCTTATCCCCGTTCTTTTCTAATGGGACCCATAGGGTTTTTTTCAAATAGCTAACCTTCAAACCCACCAACAGTTCCCCGGGTATAACAGTCTTGTCATCGAATTGAACAAACCTGCATTTATAAAAATCACTCAGTGCCTTGCCAATATCTGACTTTGAAATCTTGAATCTCCTCATCAATATGGATTCGATCTCTTCTCTTTGCTCCCTGGCGTCCTTTATGGCTTCCTCCAGTTCTCTGGAAGTAATAATATGGTTGGTTACCAGGTAATCGAATTTAGAGGACCGCCTTTTACGTATCTTGATCTGATTATAAAAGGCTATCCCCAAAATCTTTGCAATCTCAGTAATGGATATTTGATCCTCTACAGTAAAATCAGCATTATCCTTCTTGTTAATTAACTGTATGACCCCTAATAAGTACCTCTCAAATATAATGGGAGCCGCTAAAACCTGGACAGTTTTATAACCCGTCTTCTGATCCCAGCTCTTATCAAATCTGAGACCCGGATTAATACTTTTCAGTTGTTCTGTATCATAGGCATTAGATATATTGACAAGTTCCTTGGAATACGCTGTATAACCTGCAATGCTTTCAGGGTTTACAGGAACCCTGATCTCCTTTATTCCGTTTCCAACCATAAACCTTGAATAGAGTTCCTTTTTAACCCCATCTACTGCGTAGATTGTAATCCTGTCTGCATCAAACACTCTGAGCATGTCATCCTTTAAATCAACAAGAATCTCATTTATATTCTTGGCGGAGTGGATACGATTGGTAATCTCCCTCAATGCCAATCCATACTCCACTTCCTTCTTTAGTTTTTCAACGTTGTTTTCAGTATTGTCTGTCTTTTTTGCTATATCCAATATTCTCTCCGAAACGATACACTGAAGGGTTTTATTACCTTACGCTGAAAAGTGATTAACTTGTAAAAAGTTAAAAAGAATCCTCTACCAATCTCAATTTACACTAGCATACCTAAATAAATAAAATCAACCTAAAAAAACCGGGGGCAAAAAGGGGATGATAGCAGAATAGAAGGCAGTCTCAATGGTTAGATTTGTTACGGACTTACTTTCCCCAACTCGAGTCCCATAACGGGCTTTGGTGTCTTGAGGAAAAAGGTCAAAGCGCCGGCCAGTCCAAAACAGACGGCAGCGATTAAAAAAGGAACGACATAACTTCCGGTTATATCGTACACGAACCCTCCTATTAACGAACCAATAATAGCTCCGGTTCCGGCCATTGCCCAGAATATACCCATTATTTCCGTGAGATTTTTGTTCCCGAAATAGTTTCCTATCAGTCCGGGAATCTGTGGGACCCTTGCCCCATAAAAGAAACCATAAAGGACAACAAATATAAGGAACATGTGTGAAGTTTTTATGAAAGGGAGCCAGAGGAGTGCAGCCGTTGAAAAAAAGGCAGCCACTATAAGGGATCTCTTTAATCCAAATAAATCCGAAAAAGCGCCTCCCAAAAGTCTTCCAACTATACTCATCCCGCCGATGAGTCCGAGACCGGTAGCGGCAGCCCCTTTGGGTATACCCATATTTATGGCGAAAGGTACTATATTGATCATGACAAGGTGCACTGGCAGGGCACAGAGTATCCAGATAGAACTCAATATATAGAATGTTTTGGTCCTTATAGCATCCTTAGTGATCCATTCCGCCATCTTTAGTGGGATGGTTTCCTCTGCTGTCGTAGTGTAGCCAACTTGTGGTTCCCCATCCAATCCGCCATGGAATTCTTCTTCTCCTAATGGACACAGACCGATATCCTCCGGTTTATCCACCATTGCCAGGGCAACCAGAGTGAGAATAGCCCATAAGAGCCCTCCAATGATAAAATAAGACGTTCGCCAGCCATAATGTGAAATTAAATAATTTGCCAGGGGGGCCGCAATGGGAGGGCCTGCACCGATACCGGAGACTGCGATACCTAAAGCCAACCCCTTCTTCTTTATAAACCACTTTTGAATGATTGAAGTGGGTAGAGCCGTAGTGGCGCCTACACCCAATGATGCGATAAGGTAAAACAGGTAGAATTGCCATAACTCCCTAACGATACCGCAAAGAAAGAAACCAAGACCCATAAAGAAGGCGCTCAAAAGAAACATTATCTTCGATCCGTATCTATCCGTCATCCTCCCTATTATTGGAATAGTAAGAATCATTACTGTCAGATGAAGAGAGTGTATCGTGGAGATCAATCCGGCACTCCATCCAAATTCACTCTGCAAAGGCTTAAAGAACACCCCCAGAGAAAAGAAAAAACCATAACTGGATGCACTGATAAAGCAGCATATCGCTATTATCCAGCCATAAAAAAACTTTGGGTTATTTATCCTGTTCACAATATATCCAAAATCCTTTCGTATCTCATCGTATTACCCCGGTACATTATGCCATCACTGAATCACCACCTACAGGGAAAAACTTAAATAAATTGCGTGTCATTGCGAACGAAGTGAAGCAATCTCTTGGGAACATTCTCAGGAACCTCCTGATTTCCTCTTTTAGAGAGTTGCATGATAAAAAAATCAAAGGCACTTGGAAGGACAAGAAGAACATTTGTCCTACTTGCCCCGAAAGACAGGTTTCCTCTTCTCCTTGAATGCCTTCTGTCCCTCCTTCAAATCCTCACTACTAAAGCACCGGTTGATAAGCTCCTCAGCCATGGCTTCGTCTTCCGGGGTAGGCATTGGTGAACTTACAGATTTATTGATGAGTATCTTAGCTCCGCTTACAGATAATGGAGCATTCTCTATTATCTCCCTGGCCAGATCATAGGTCGCTGACAGAAGATCATCCTCTGATACCACGTAATTAACAAGCCCCATTTCTTTCGCCTTGTGTGCATCAACCATCCTTCCTGTAAGAAATAGTTCTTTTGCATTTGCCTCACCTACCAGATTGACGAATCGCCTATGCCCGCTAAAGGAATAAAGAACACCCAGTTTTGCCGGTGGCATGCCAAACTTTGCTTTATCAGAAGCTATCCTGAGATCACACGTTGCAGCAAGTTCACAACCTGCTCCAAGGGTAAAGCCATTTACCATGGCAATAACAGGGTATCTATATTCAGAAATCACCTCAAGCCCCCTCAGCAATGGATTTATCTTTTTTAATGCTTCCATATCTTCCGGACTAATTCCTTTGGGAATATCGAAAATACTGTATCCTGAAGAAAATGCCTCGTTTCCGGCTCCACGGACGACAACAACTCTGGTTTCTTGATCATCATTTAAGGATTCCATAACCCTAATAAACTGAATTAACAGAGGGGGGGATAATGAATTTCGTTTCTCGGGGCGGTTAAATACAATAGTACATATACGATCCTGCTTCTCAACTATTATTAACTTATCATCCATTTAGTCCTCCTGCATGACCGAGCAGCATATTTAATTCCACGAAGCTGCCCGGATCCAGAAGTTTATCAATCCGTTCTCGGGCCGTTAACTTACCGGCATTATGAACCTCTTCTATTTTGTCTGGTCCTCCGCCGAGTTTTGCCTTTTCCTTAACCTCTCTTAATTGCTGAATCCTACCCTTACCTTGTCCTCCCACAATCTCCTCCTTTTCCTTCACATCGTTCAACCCCACCCTGTAACAGGCCAGCTTGATCCCTTGAATCCTTTTAATATCTTCTTACCTGCCGGTAAAGGTCGGTTTTCGTTTTTCCAGCATAGCCATTACGCCTTCTCCGGCATCCTCACTCTGATTCACTTCATCTGCCAGGGCTCTTAACTCAGATTCAATTTGAGGATCGATCCCATGGCGCTCCAGAAGTTTGTTAATAGTCAATTTGGTAGCCTTCATAGCCAGTGGAGCATTTTCTTCAGCCAACTCCTTTGCCATGGAATAGGTGGTCTTAATCAGTTGATCAGAAGAAACCACCTGACTGACAAGCCCTATCTCCAGTGCCCGTTTCGCATCTACAAGTTTTCCTGCCAAGAGCAGCTCTTTTGCCGCCGCTATACCCACCAAACTGAGGAGTCGGTTAATTGCGGTATAATAATAAATCCTTCCAAGCTTAACCAGGGTCGCGCCAAATCTGGCCCCTTCCGACGCTATCCTGAAATCCGAGATAACAGATATGTCCAGCCCGGCCCCGATGGCCGGCCCGGAGATCATGGCTATGATAGGAGATGGATAACTAATCAGGTTATTGAGACAGTGCTCCAATCCCTTTATGGTCTTTTCAATGGATTCAGATCCGCCGGAAAGGTCTACCCCTGAAGAAAAGATATTGTCTCCTGCTCCCCTTATTACAACCACTCGAATATTATTATCCTCCTTTAAATCACTGAGAATATCTCCCATGCTAAATAGTGCGTCTGCATTTAAGGCATTCCTTTTCTCAGGTCTGTTGATGGAAAGGGTAGTAATATAACCATCATCTTCCCTTAAAATTTCTTCTACCATACTTCCTCCTTTGCTAATTCTGTTTTAACCCACATAAACTTCCTGATTCCCTCTTTTAGAGAGTCGCAGGATATAAAGAAAACCAACGGTGCTTAAAAGGGCAAGAACAGCAATTAATAGCCAACTCCAATAATAGCCAACGCTGTCAGCAATATACCCAAAGACAGGGGGGCCTATTATGATCCCTATCCACGCAATGGTTACGAGAATGCCCATGATTGATCCGGCCAGTTCCTTGCCTGCCAGCTCTGCGGCCAGGGTTATCAAAACAGCGTTCCAACCTATAAAGGTACCTCCCATGAGAATTGACCAAAAGAAAGACAACCAGAGGGGAGAGCCTTTTGATAAGAAAGCCGTTCCAAGTGCACCGATGAAAGCGATAACCGATAAAATAACTATCGGTATCATTCTGTCTCCGGCAAATAACCGATCACTAATGATACCCCAACCGATCCTGCCCACTGACCCAGCTATCATTGCAGCAGTCAGACAACCTCCGGCAAGCCCCACTGAAAAGTTTAACTCCTCTTCCAGGTAAAGCACAAGGAACGAGGCAATACCGGTTTGCCCAAAGGCCATTAGCGGAGTTATAAGGCATAATATTAGAAGAACAGGATTTGACATTACCTTTAGCAGGGATCCCTCTTTTTGGCCTTTTTTCGATGTGGATGCCACATTGGATGCCCCTTCAGCGGGGAGAACAGGACGCTCCTTATAAAATATCAGGGACAAAAAAGCCATAACAAGCATCAATATACCAATGACCAAAACTCCCAACCTCCAGCTATATGCCACAGTCAGGGCAGGGAGTAAAACAGCAACGATAGCACCCCCTAGAGTAACCCCTGTCTGTTTTATACCCATCGCGGTGGCCCTGAACCTGGCAGAAAACCAGTACATAATACCTTTGGTCGAAATTTGATTTATCATTCCATAGCCCAGACCGCCAACTGCAGCAAAAACTATGAAAAACAGATAGTTTTTTGCCAACGCCATAATAGCAAAAGGTATCCCCATTATAATCAGACTGATAATGAGCATAATCCGAGCGCCCAACTTATCTACGGCTATTCCGGAAGGTATGGCTATTATAACCGATGCGAAATACAGCACCGAGGTAATAGTTCCGATCTGGGCCCGGCTGAGGTTAAATTCATCTCTAAGAACCGGAGCCAGCGGACCCCATGTATAAGCACCCATGGACATAACCAACTGGGCCACAGTTAAAATGCCCAAGATTATCCACCCATAACTATTTTGATTCTCTTGAGTGATACTGGTATCAGGGTCTGTCATCTCTTAACTCCTTAAAAGATAATTGTCATTATTCTAAACAAACGAATCCATCTGCCACTCACCAAATACGCCTCTCAAAACATCACACTGTTCTTGAAGGGTAGCGTATTCTCTTGCCAGATTAACAAAAAGAGGCATCAGGTTCTCATCGTCCTTTTTGGCAGCCCTTTCCAACTCTCCAAGAAGCCTCGTTACTTCCCGGTTGTTCCTTGTACGTTTGACTTCAGCAAGGTTAGCCTTCTGCTTTTTCTCGGCATCATACCTCTTCTCTTCAGAATACGGATGCTCAACCATCTTGCTGGTGGTCACATCCAGCTCGTATTCCTCTGTGAAACAGTTCACTCCAACTATGATATCTTCTCTTTTCTCTATCCTGGACTGACGTTCAGCAGCGCTCTTTGCAATCGAGCGTTGCATATACCCGTTCTCAATAGCAGCCACAGATCCACCTATCCCCTCGACTTTTTCCAGTTCTTTCCATGCTGCTTCCTCTATTTCATTGGTCAATGACTCTACATAGTAAGACCCGGCCAGAGGATCTAAAACATCGCACATCCCTGTCTCATACATGAGAATCCTTGTTGCATCCTCTGCAAGCTGCCTTGCTTCCAAACTCCAACCCAATCCCAGCGGCTCATCATACGGCGGGAAGGCCAATGGCGGACCTCCCGAAAGAACACCGGCTACTGCGCCTATTACTGAGCGGGTAAGATTGTTCAGTGCCCGTTGTTTGGTGGTGGTACTGATACCACTATAGGCTGTGTATTGGCTTCGGATTCTCATGCTTTCGGATTTCTTTGCACCGAATCTTTCCTTGAGAATCTTAGCCCACATACGGCGAGACGCCCTATGGAAAGCGATCTCCTTGAAAAACTCCATACTACCACCAAAACCTACAAAGGAAAACCTGGGGGCAAAGGCATCAATATTGAGTCCTGCATTTATCCCTTCCTGTAAATAAGCAATCCCGTTAGCCATAGTGAATGCCAATTCCTGCTCTCTTGTGGCTCCTCCCTCACGGATATGAGCACCGCCAAAGCCGTTTATATTCATCGCCGGAAGACTCTCCGTAAAGAAGACCAGACTGTCTCGAAACATACGCATGGAAGGCCTCGGAGGGAATATGTAGGTGCCGCGGGAAATAAACTCCTTTAGTATGTCATTCTGGGGGGTACCCTTCAACTTTGCCAGTGATATACCCCTCTTCTCTGCAAGAGCCACATACATGGCAACCAGGATATTTGCAGGGGCATTTATCGTCATGTTTGTAGCGATCTTGTCCAGATCCAGATTGCCTGTAAATGCCTCAAATATAACCTCAAAATCCCGCAAGGTGTCTACTGCCACACCCACCTTACCTATCTCTCCTTCAACTATCTCATTATCCGAATCATAGCCGCACTGGGTAGGAAGATCTAACGCCAGGTTGGGCCCGCCTGTATACATTAATTTCGCCATTAATCTGTAGTAATCCCTGGTGTCTTCCGGGGTTCCATATCCGGAATATGTTCCTGCCCTTCTCAACCCCCCAGGCTTTGCACCTTTTTCAAGTCTTGGTACAAGATTTACCGGATAAGAGGCTGCCGTCAATGGATATTGCCCAGGGAAACCCACATCCCGTAAGAAATCAAAGTCCGGTATGTCTAAAGGCGTATGGAATTCTGTCGGCCTTTTTTCTATACCAAACCTCTTGGCCGCAGGCAACAACGCCTTCTCCTCCCATTCCTCCTTCTTCTCTTTTATCTCAGCCAATTTATCTTTATTATCCATGATAAGTCTACCTCCCTATCTCAGTTGATAAAACATGGTTGTCATTATTCTAAACGTAACTATTCAGGCAGGCACAAAGGCACAGAGCACCAAAGGCACAAAGTAGGAAAAAACAATGAGACGACCCTGCTCCGCTCTGCTTTGTACCTATGTGCCTTTGCCACTTTGTGCCTGAGTAGTTACTTCTAGACAAACGTATCCAACTGCCACTCACCAAACACACCTCTTAAAACATCGCATTGCTCTTGAAGGGTCGCATACTCCCTTGCCAGATTAATGAAAAGGGGCATCAGGTTCTCATCTTCCTTTTTAGCAGCACTCTCCAATTCTTTCAGAAGCCTCGTAACCTCCCGGTTATTCCTTGTCCGCTTCACCTCAGCCAGATTGGCCTTCTGCTTTTTCTCGGCATCATACCTCTTCTCTTCAGAATACGGATGCTCAATGATCTTACTGGTGGTTACATCGAGCTCATATTCCTCTGTAAAACAATTCACCCCTACAATAAGTTCCTCTCTCCTCTCTATCCTGGCCTGACGCTCGGCAGCGCTCCTTGCACATTCGCGCTGCATATACCCGTTTTCTATTGCCGTCACGGCACCCCCTATCCCTTCGATCTTCTCCAGCCCTTTCCACGCAGCATCCTCTATTTCGTTGGTCAATGATTCCACATAGTAAGACCCGGCCAGAGGGTCTATAACATCGCACATCCCCGTCTCATACATGACAATCCTTGTGGCATCCTCGGCCAGTTGTCTCGCTTCTAAACTCCAGCCCAACCCCAGCGGTTCATCATATGGTGGAAATGCCATTGGCGAACCTCCGGAGAGAACTCCAGCTATTGCCCCTACCACAGAACGGGAAAGGTTGTTCAGCGCCCGCTGCTTGGTGGTGCTGCTGCAACCAATATGAGCTGAGAGAGGACACCGGATCCTCATACTATCCTGCTTCTTTGCACCGAACCTTTCTTTAAGAATCTTTGCCCACATACGGCGAGCTGCCCTCTGAAAGGCTACCTCCTTAAAAAGCTGCATGCTCCCCCCAAACCCATTGAAGGTAAACTTGGGGGCAAAGGCGTCAATATCGACCCCTGCATTCACACCCTCCTGCAAATAGGCAATCCCTATGGCCATACTAAAGGCCAGCTCCTGTTCCCGAGTAGCTCCCCCTTCACGAATATGATACCCACCGATACTGGTTATGTTTACCCCTGGAAGATTCTCAGTAAAGAAGACCACGCTGTCTCGAAACATCCGCATAGAAGGTCTCGGAGGAAATATGTAGGTGCCCCTGGAAACAAACTCTTTTAGTATGTCATTCTGGGGTGTACACCTTAGTTTTGCCATGTTTATGCCCCTCTTTTCAGCCAGGGCTATGTACATGGCAACCAGGATATTTGCAGCGGCACTGATGGTTATGTTCGTGGCTATCCTGTCCAGATCCTGCTCTCCTGTAAATGCCTCATAAATAACCTCAAAATCCCGCAAGGTATCTATCGCGACCCCCACCTTGCCTACTTCCCCTTCGACCGTCTCATTATCCGAATCATAACCGCACTGGGTAGGGAGATCTAATGCCAGGTTGGGACCGCCTGTATACATTATCTTCGCCATCTGCTTATAGTAATCCCTGGTATCTTCCGGAGTGCCATAGCCGGAATATGTCCCTGCCCTTTTCAACCCCCCAGGCTTTGCACCCTTTTCAATCCGAGGCACAAGACTTATTGGATAAGCTGATGGGGTAAACGGATATTGCCCCGGAAAACCAACATCACGCTCAAAGTCAAAATCCGCTATATCCAAAGGCGTATAGAATTCCGTCGGACTTTTCTCTATACCGAACCTCTTGGCTGAGGGCATCAATACCTTCTCTTCCCATTCCTTCCTCTTCTCTTTTATCTCACTCAATTTATCTTTATTATCCATGATACCTTTACCTCCCCCTAAACCTGAAATATTTCCAGCCAGAACTTTTCAGGCTATTTTACGTACGTTTTTCCTTATAAAGTCCCCAATATCCTTTATCAGAGTACCAGGACCAAAGATTTCTGTGACACCTTTCTCTTTGAGTATTGGGATATGCTCGTCAGGTATAATGCCACCACCTATAACCAACATATCTCCAGCGTCATTTTCCCTCAAAAGATTCACAACCTTGGGGAAGAATGTCAGATGGGCTCCGGATAGGATGCTAAGCCCCACAACATCCACATCCTCTTGCAGTGCTGAGTTTACAATCTGTTCGGCTGACTGTCTCCTTCCGGTATAGATTACTTCCATACCCTGGTCTCTCAGCCCGAAGGAGAGAACCTTTGCGCCTCTATCATGTCCGTCAAGCCCGGGCTTTGCTATTAATACCTTTATCTTTCTTTCTTTTTCCATAAAAAACACCTCCTTAATCATAGATAGTCTGACATTCAAGTATCTCCACCGGTACCTCGGTTTCTCTTTCTATCTCCATATATACCCTTCCTGTCAGGTCCCTTCCCCACCCACTTAGATTGAAGGGCGAAGATGGGATTACGACCAAATCCGGTTTTACATCCGTTGATTTAATATAATCTTTTATATAGTTAATATAATCCTGGACTACTAATAAATCCCCCATACAGATATTACCCCCAAAAAATCGGTTTGGAGGAACAGCAACCTTTATATCAATGTTCCTTCCTCTAAAGAAAGGGGATTCCAGCATGACCTTTTCCAGCAATGGCTTAATAAGGATTGACGTAAGGAAGAGGATGTTTTTGGCACCTTTCTTTTCGATAAGGTATTCTAATGACTCCAGGTAACCTCCCCGAAGACCTGTGCCCATAAATATTATCCCGAGATGGGTGTCGATATCCCTCGAATATGGGTATGAAGTCTTGTTTAAATTGAGTAAGAGATCCAATGTACAACCCTTCCTCAAGACCTCTATTGCCACAGATTCCATCTCATTCTTTTGTAAAATGGAGAGGAGGGTTCGGGCCTGAGGTCTATTGTGGATCACATTGCTCCCTATCTTCGTCAATATATCGCCTCTTCGCAAACCACTGTTAGCCACCGGAGAGCCTTTCACTATTCCGATAATTTCCGGCAGGTTCTTCCGGTTACAGAACAGCCCCTCTTCATACATAGCAGGCCTGATTACTATGGGAATCCCGTATTTACTCCTTATATCCCTTACCTTCCTGGCAATCGCCTCCCAGATGGAATCATGGTCGAACAGATCATCTTCTGAAAAGTACTTAGAGTACCCCGGTAAGCTGATTTCTGCGAGATGGGCGTCATTTTCATCAGCATACTCAATCGTTCTCTCCATGTCATCCAGCATCTCCTCCGGAGATCCGTCAGGCCATGGCACAATGACTGTGTTGTAAGGAATACCGGCTTTCCTGAGTAAAGGCAGAGATTTGATAGCTATCTCCGGGGTTTTGTCATGCATTAACCTCTGCCTCCTATGAGTTGAAGAACTATGCAGGGCAACATCCAGGTGCAATGGATTAAACCCCAAAAGGTAATCAATCATCTCCTCTGTCAGAGTCGAACCATTTGTAGTTATTCTTATAAGTTTATCGCTCTTCTTCCGAACTTCCTGTAGTACCTCTCTGAAATGGGGATGAATGAATGCCTCAAAGCTGCTCCCCAGACTTGTGAATAAGTTCTTCTTTTTTTCAGGATAAAAGTATTTCAGGCGGGTCTGTACCTCTTTGAACTCTTCGTCAGGAGACTTAGAAGGGTTCGTAAGTGCCAGAGATGGGGGACATCCTTTGTTATAACAAAAAACACAGTTGCAGTTGCATCTTGTTGCCAGATATCCCAACATATCAGCGGGATCACAGGAAGACTCTTCAACCCATTGGGACAAGTCTTTAAGCCTGAAGGCATCGACTTTCACTGTCTTTCCATGACTTTCCAGCTCCACCAAATCCAACAAACTCTGTAGTAGTCGTTGAATATACTCGACAGTCGGTTCATAAAGGGAGGTATTTCTTATAGATTGGAAACCGCACCCCCATGCGTCCCCATTTTCTTCTTCGAGAGATTTGCCGTTGTCTCCGTCCGGATATCTGATGGTTTCCGTTGGCATAAGGTTTCCCCGGCGTTCGCTATCCGATTCGACAGGGCACCCTTCATCCCCATCGAATACCCTGTGTATACGACTCCTGTCGTTCATCAATTTGAATCCGTCAATCCTTACCTCAGAATCTCCGTTACAGGGGATTGCTATATCGAGGATATTCCTCAAATGCATTCTCAAAAGATCTAATCGAGAGGCACAGCGCTTATCCTCTCTATTGGTGCCATCAGACATTTTATATCGAAAGACATAATCATTGTCTGAAGATGCTGTTTCTTCCCTTTTCATTTTGACTCCTGAATTCTGTCTCCTGTCTCCTGAACAGTTAGAAATCACCACGATTATTTTACAGCTTCTCTTTTACATGTTTTGCCAATTCTTTAGCATGCTCCTCTGTTTCTTTTTGTATAGACCTTATCTTTTCATCGGAATACCCAAGAAGACTTTTCAATACCTCTTCAGTATGTTGACCAAGGGTTGGCGGCGGCTCGTGGCTACCATCCATTCTATCCCTGATGCGTATAGGAGTTGCAATAGCCCTGATCGGCCCGCAGACCGGATGATCCATATGAATAACGGTCTCATTATAAATCACCTGAGGGTCTTTCTCTACCTTGTCCAGTGTGTTTATAGGTCCGCCAATTATGTCATGCTCTTTAAACAGATCCAACCATTCTTCTGTGTCCTTCTCCATGAGGGCCTCTTCCATGATACTTTCCAATTCATTCTTAGACTTCAGTCTTTTTTCCATTGTGTCAAACCTTGGATCGTTTAGAAGCCAGCTTCTACCGAGCACATGGGCAATATCCGGCCATGAGAGACCTAAGGTTACATATCCATTCCGGGTCTGAAACACCCCGATAGGAGCAGCAGGATGCCTTTTTCCTTGAGGTTTCGGTGGCTTGCCGGAGAGAAAGTACATCTGAAAGTGGTTGGACATAAGTGACATAGTAGATTCTAAAAGGTTCACATCTACTCTCACTCCTTTGCCTGTCTTCTGCCTTTCGTAGAGGGCTGCAACGACACCCATAGCGCCGAAAAAACCTCCTGAAAGATCCGCAATTGCAATACCAGGACGAAGTGGACCGCTATCAGGATCCCCTACAAGGCTTAATGAGCCTGCCATCCCTTGAACAATATCATCAATAGCGGGTTTATCCTTATATGGCCCTGCTGTACCATATCCGGTAATAGAACAAGAGATAATTTTAGGATTCGTCTTCTTCAAGGTTTCAAAATCAACTCCCAATCTTTCAATGACACCGGCTCTAAAATTGTCAAACACTACATCGGATATTTTGACCAGGTCATAGAATGCCTCTTTACCGGATTCAGTATACATATCCAGCGTAATGCTCTTCTTGTTTCGATTGAGAGCCAGGGTATAATAGCTCTCACCCTTTAAGCTCGGATTAATCCCCCTCACGATATCCCCCCTGCCTGGAGGCTCTATCTTTAATACCTCTGCTCCCAGGTCACCCAAAAGCTGAGACCCATATGGTCCTGCATGGGCATGTGATAGGTCCAGAACTCTAATACCGGTTAGTGGTCCCCTAATTGCCATCTTCCTCCCCCTCTAACTATCTTCCTTTGAAAATTGGCTCACGTTTCTCCATAAACGCCTTCATGCCCTCAACTCGATCCTCAGTATTCCAGCATACCCCAATGGTCATCACTTCGTAATCAACGGCTTGTGATATGTCCATATTATAAAAATTCTGGAGACCTCTCTTTGCCAGGGCTATTGGTATCGGGGCATTCTTTGCCATTTTCTGGGCCAGTTCTTTTGTTGCGTGAATGAGATTATCGTGGGGCACCACTTTATTGACCATGCCAATTCTAAGCGCCTCTTCAGCATCTATTATGTCTCCTGTAAAAATCAATTCTGCCGCCTTGGCATAGCCAACCAGCCTCGGCAAAAACCAGATACCTCCCCAATCAGGATGTACCCCTCGTTTCACAAATGCCTGAGAAAATCTGGCACGCTCACTCGCAATACGGATGTCACACGATAGGGCAAGGTTGCACCCACCGCCCGCGGCCGCCCCATTTACAGCGGCAATGACCGGCTTCTCAATAGAATTGATTAACAGGACAATCTTGCTCATGGCAGGCCGTTCACTGGTAGCGATATTTGAAAGGGCCTTTGTAGTTCCAGAAACAAATTCATCTATATCGCCCCCTACGCAAAACGCCTTTCCTGCCCCTGTAATCACTATCACACGTACATCGCCATCAGAGCAGGCGAGTTCAAGGGCTGCCAATATCTCCTGTCGCATATTGCCGCCCAGGGCGTTGTATTTTTCAGGCCGATTTAAGGTAATTGTGCCGATACCATCCTCTTTTTCAAACAATACAAATTCCCATTCCATCATCTCTTCCTCCTGTATCAAAGTAGATCGTCTTGAAAAATGAAAATAGGTTATGACTCAAAGTCTCCAGCCAGCTCCAAAGACAGCCTATTGGCCCCTTCAACCATCCGCTTAATAAGTTCCTCGATAGTG
This sequence comes from Deltaproteobacteria bacterium, assembly GCA_003599365.1. Lineage (GTDB taxonomy): Bacteria > Desulfobacterota > UBA8473 > UBA8473 > UBA8473 > UBA8473. The sequence continues at coordinate 21,761 of QZJR01000016.1, forward strand.
GTAATCTCCTTTGTCAATCCTGCAATTTGCCCCGCAGGCATAAGCATATAATCCGGATCGTTTTTATGCTCACTGCCCAGTTTGTCCACAAAGGCGTTGATTTCCTCTTGGTTGGCACCTTTTTCCTCCATTTCACGAATCGCCATAACAGCCTTATTCTTCAAAGCTCTGAGAGGGAAACCCTTTCTAGCCGCAATCATTGTACTATTGTCCCTGGCAGCTAGAATTGCCTGTTTATATACCTCAGGGACAGGGCACTCCTCTGTGACAAGGAAACGGGTGCCCATCTGTATCCCCTCAGCGCCAAGGGCGTGTACCGCCACCCAACCCCGTGCATCTCCTATACCACCTGCTGCAACCACCGGTATCCTGACCGCGTCTACTACCTGGGGAATGAGTGTCAGTGTACTCACTTCATCTCGACCCACATGGCCGCCTGCCTCTGTCCCTACGGCAATAACGCCATCTACCCCTGCATCCTCTGCCTTCTTCGCCATCTCTACTGTAGGGGCCATGTGCAACACCTTAATCCCTGCCTCTTTAATCCTCTTTATGAGTTTACCTGCATCACCGGCCGAGGTAGTGATCGTCTTTATCCCTTCTTCAATAGCTATCTCCAGTGCCTCAAAGGCATTGGGTCTGTAGACAGGAATATTTATACCGAGGGGGTTGTCGGTCAATTCACGGGCATTCCTGATCTGTTTTCTCAAAGGTTCTGCCTTCATCCCTGAGGCAGCTATTAAACCAAAACCCCCTGCATTGGACATGGCTGCCGCCATTTTCGCAAGGGTAATAAAACGCATTGCCCCTAAGATAATCGGATATTGAGAACCAAGTATCTCGGTAATCCTGTTTTTCATAGAGACTCCTTTTCAATGGTATTTGTAACTCGTGCTATCTCCCTTTCCAGGTAGGTGGCCTCTTCTCCGTGAAGGCTTTAAAACCCTCCATTACGTCCTCAGTGCGCATCAGGCTATGAGTTACATGGTCTGTTAGAGACATGGCATCAGGACGGCTCATATCCTCGCCTCTCCTAATCAGCTCTTTTACTGCCCTTATTGCGAGAGGACTATTTTGACAGATACTCTCCGCCATCTCCGTTGCCGTAGGGAGAAGTTGCTCAGCGGAAACTATCCGGGTCACCAGTCCCACCTCGTAGGCCCTCTGAGCGCTGATTTTATCTGTGGTAAGGAGCATTTCATGGGCAACCCCTCGGGGGATATAGCGCTGGAGAAGCGCAGTAAAGGTTGCCGGCATGCCCAACCTCGGCTCCGGTACCCCAAATTGAGCGCTCTCAACGGCAATCCTTATGTCGCTTTCCAACGCCAGCCACAAGCCTCCACCAAGACAATACCCGTTGATGGCCGCAATAATGGGTTTCGAGACATCATATCTTGCAGGAGATGCACGCCAAACAGGCGCCTCTTTCTCCCAAGAAATCACCCTTGACGGAGGATTGCCCTTCATCGCCTCCAACATCTCCACGTCCGATGCGATATCAACCCCGGCGCAAAATGCCTTCCCAGCGCCAGTGAGAACACCCACCCACACGTCATCATCGTCCCTGAAATTCACCCAGGTCTTCGCTAACTCATTGACAAGCTCAGGATTTAGGGCATTTAACTTTTCAGGACGATTCATGGTAATATAAGCGATTTTATCCTTCTTCTCATAGATGACTAACGACATAAATAACCTCCTTTTGGTACTAGCCCTTTAAAGCAAACATTACATCACAGCATTCATCGCCGGCTGCCACCGTCTTCAAGATAGAGAGGTCAATTTCTTCCCCTGTAGCCGCTTCAAAGATCCCTATATCCATATTCATCATGGCCTCACATAACGGACGACCGGCACCGGCCAAGCCTAATGCACACCGTTCGTTTTTGCATCTAAGCCTTTTTTCTGTGAGTTCGAGTAGTGTTACCGGACTTTTACGCCGTTTAGCGCCTTCCAAAAAGGCGCTGCCAACACTCTTGAGGTCAAAGGAATCCAAATTTGTTCTCATCTGGTTTCCAATAGCCCTTCCCAACCTGCGGCACACCTCCCCTATAAGAGGCAGAACCTCATCACCATACTTTTTATAAATCATACGGCTTAACAATGCCAGTGCATCCCTTGCAGTATTTACCTCAACTTCTTGCAATGAATTCATAATACCCCCTGTTAAAGTATAAGAAACAATTGCCCACTAGAACCCCATTTAAAAGGTCACTGAGAAAGAAAAACCCCATGGTTACCATGACGATTTTTTGATTTACAGACCTGCATGTTGTACTGTTTCATTTATACATCTGATGATACTTTGAAGACGGGATCCAGGCCCGAATATTTCCACGACTCCCATTTCTCTTAATTTAGGTTTTTCTTTGGGTGTGATGATCCCTCCCACCAAGATAGGAATATTATCGCCTCCTTGTTCACTCAAGGCTGACTTTACTTTCGAAAAAAGCGTTACTGCTCCACCTGCATGAATGCTCAGTCCGATAATATCCGCTCCTTCTTCGACTGCCGCCTGAGCGATTTCATTTGGGGTCAAATCGACTCCTAGATAAACAACTTCCATCCCTGCATCCATCAAGGCTTTTGCCAAAACGTTTATCCCTCTCAGGTGACCATCTAAGCCAGGTTTTGCCAAAAGAATCCTGATATTTTTTTTCATACGTCATCCTTTATCAAATAATCTACAAAACTTCTCCGGTTATCATAATCAAACCGTTACATTGGCTCCTCTCTCCCAAGCCCGTCGAACCTCCCCAAGAGTTGCCAATGCTTTATAGGCTTCCACCATTGATCTCATGGTATTCATGCCCTTTTCAGTAATATGAGTTATCTCGTTCAATGCCCTCTCAACCGATTTTTGGTCTCTTTTTCTTTTAATCTCGGATAGAAACGCAATCTGTTTCTCTTCAAAATCTGGATCTATTTCAAAGAGGTTTAATTCCTGATCTTCTTGCTCGTCAAGGGTAAACGCGTTAAGCCCGACAACAACCTGTTTGTTGTTTTCTATCCTTTTTTGTTTTTCATATGCTGCTGATAGATAGCTGTCCTGTATCCATTTCCAAGCCTTAACCGCGCCTCCTCTTTTATCCACCTGTTCTATAATTTCAAAGGATTTTCTTTCCAACTCATCAGTGAATGCCTCAATACAATAAGACCCCCCCAGGGGATCTACCGTATTGGCAACACCACTTTCATGAGCTATGATTTGCTGAGTTCGCAGAGCGATCAAAGCAGCTTCGGGAGTTGGGGCAGCAAACGCTTCGTCATAGGAATTAGTATGTAGAGAATTGCAACCTCCTAACACTGCGGCAAGGGCCTGTATGGTGGTTCTTATTATGTTGTTCAATGGTTGTTGTGCCAACAAGGAATTGCCGGCTGTCTGAACGTGATACCGCAGAAGCAAACTCCTCTCTTCTTTCGCATGAAATCTGTTCTTCATTATTTTAGCCCAGACTCTCCTCGCTGCCCTGAATTTGGCCACTTCTTCCAGGAAATCCGTCTCACAACTAAAAAAGAAACTCAACCTTGGGGCAAATGAGTCGACATCCATACCCCTTTCAATGAAATCTTCGACATAGGCAATCCCGTCAGCAAGGGTAAACCCGATTTCTTGTGCTGCTGTGGCACCTCCTTCTCGAATATGATAGCCAACAATACTCAATGGATTCCATAACGGTAAATATCTCGTAGCGAACTCTACAGCATCACCGTGTACTTTCATTCTTAAAGGCAATGGAGCCATCCTAAACCAATTACACGAGTGAGAATTGTTGATACAATCGTTTTGGATCGTTCCTTTTAATTTGTGGAGTTGGACACCCCGATTCTCCGCCATAGCAATGTACATAGGAAATAAAAAGGGATGCGGAGCAATAAGGCTCACAGAAACCTTCTCTATGTCAATTTCATCAAACAGATCTTCCATATCTATTAAAGTATCGATAGCCGTTCCGTTGATTCCTACCTGGCTCTGCGAGATATCTTCGTCTGAATCTCTGACATTCAAAGTGGGAGGATCGAAAACCGGATTTAACCCTGTCTCCCCATGAGCGAGAAGGTTCTTCAATATCTTATTCGATTCCTTGCCACCCATTGCCCCTGAAACAAGACGATGAGTCCAGAGTTGTCCGCGATAGCCGGTAGGCCTTATCCCTCGCGTAAAGGGATATTGACCGGGGAAATTCAGGTCATCCAGATACTCAATATTCTTGATATCTTCCGGGGTATAAACCCTGCTTACATTGTTTATTGATGAAGTTGAGAATTCACTTTCTCGCTCCCCCATTTTTTCAAGAATAGGGTTTACACATTTTTTCTCCCAGTTGATTTTTTCTTCTTCTATACGTTTTATATCCAGTTCGCCGCCCAATTAGAACTCCTTATTCTATCATAATTGTCTTATTGCATTTTCCTTTTTAGCAAGTTATAAAAAGTCATAAAGAATTAACTCAGGTTTTTCTAATCACTCTCCATCCGTTTGATTCGTTCTGCGAGATTATCGAATTTGAACCATAGGGATCAGGTCTTGAATATTTGTGTAAAGATGGGCTCAAGAGACTAACCTCTTCTATTCCGGCTCGCCAAATATTTCCCTTTCTCTTTTCTTCAACTCGACCTTCTTGACCTTGCCACTCGTGGTCATGGGAAACTCCTTCAAGAATTCCAGACTTGTGGGATACTTATATTTGGCCACTTTACCCTCCAGATACTCGTGTATCTCCTCTAGAGTAATGGTTTCCCCTTCCTTCAATACAATAAAGGCCTTCCCGGTCTCGCCCCATTTTTTATCAGGCACACCGATAATCGCTGCATTGGCGATCTTGGGATGGTCAGCCAGAACCTTCTCTGTTTCAGCAGGATACACATTTTCACCCCCACTGCGATACATATCCTTGGCCCGATCTACGATATAAAAATAACCTTCCTCATCCGTATAACCCAGGTCGCCGGTGTCAAGCACCTCGTTTACAAGCACCTTTGCAGTTTCCTCCGGCATATTCCAATAGCCGCTCATCCTGGTAGGTCCCTTGCATACAATGCGGCCGACTTGACCTGGGGGAAGTTTGTTCCATTCATCGTCCGCTATCCAGACCTCGGTGCAGAATCCTGGCAACCCGATAGAGCCCTTCTTCCTTTCCACATCTTCTTTGGGCAGCATCATCATCGCCGAGTTTTCAGTCTGACCAAACCCCTGCTGCAAAAAAAGCCCCTTTTGCGCCAGTTCATCAAGCAAACCGAGGGGGGTTCTTTCCCCTCCTCCGAATGTAATTCGAACATTACTTGTGTCGACTTCATTGAGCCGTCCTGTCTGGAGTACAAACCTCCACATTGTAGTAAGAGAAAAGACGACAGTGGCTCTGTATCTTTCAATGTCTTCCGCATACTTTACCGGATCAAAGTCCTGCCTCAAAATCATTGTTGCGCCTCTCCAAAGAACAGGCGTGGCAGTGACAAAAATACCTCCGGAATGAAACAGAGGCAACTGCGCCAGGATTATATCATCTGACCTCATGTCCATGTACATCATGATCTGAATGTTTTTAAAATAGGTCTGCAGGTGAGAGACAAGGGCTCCTTTAGGGGCTCCCATTGTCCCTGATGTATATATAATGGCCAGAGGATCATCCATATCAACAGGCTTATCAGGCTGTGGCTCATCAACAGGGTATTTCTCGATCACTTCATGGTAGTCCGCCGCCCATTCAGGACAGCTTAGAGCCTCTTCTTGAGCGCTTCTCTTTACAAAAATGAATTTATCCTTTTCAACCTTTATCCTGGAGCGAATGGAACCGGTCATCTCTGTAAACTTGTCATGAAACATAAAGACACTAGCGCTACAGTTGTTAAGCTGATACTCTACCTCAGGCCCAACCATACGGAAATTCAGCGGGACAAAAATAAGCCCGAGCTTGGCAGCGGCAAAGTATATCTCAATAAATTCCGGGCAGTTTAAGAGCATCACCGAAATTCTGTCACCCTTTTTGACCCCCATTTCTTTCAGAAGATTGGCAACACGGTTGGCGTTATCGTTAATCTCCTTATAAGTAACCGGTCTATCCTCATAAATCAAAGCCGGTTTGTTTGGTGTCAATAAGGCTCTTTTTGCAGCAATACGGCCTATGTCCCATTCCATGATAAACTTCCTCCTTCTGTTGTTAAAAAGTGGCCGAGGATTTGAGTAGGGGCAGGGTTATCCCTGCCCCTACTGGGCAACCACAAGGGATTGCCCCTACCCCTTGCCCCCTTGAATCCCTTTATTTGTTCTTACTTCTTTGTTACAGTTTCCATAAGCTCTCTAACGTTCTTCACCCCCGCCAGGTTTGAAAGCATGTCTAATGACTTCTCCACGCCATCCTTAGAAAGCACAGTGGAAGCACAGTCCTTGTATTTCTCATTAAACTCATCAGAGGTTAATGGCTTCTGAGGCAACCCTTTGGATATGCTTACCTCATGGGAGTATTCCTTGCCATCCTTCAGCTTCACGGTAACCGAAGTTGCCCCCAATCCCTCTCGTTGTTGTCCCAAAGACGGCATAGGATACTTCTCTACCCACTTCATGCGCTCTATCAGGCCCTTTATTGGAGGTTCATTTACCCCTTCATCAGTCAAATGTCTGAGCTTAACCTCACCGGAATGAAGGGCTCTGGCAACTGTATACTCCAGGCTGAACTTTCCCTCTAAACCTGTCTTGGGACGGTGATGAATAAGCACTTGGGGCAGAAAGGGACTGGTGCCCAATTCCACTTCAGCTATATCATCTGATTGCAGCTCATACTCGTTCTTCAGGAAAATCGAGGCATCAATCCCACCGTGGGTCCCACCACAAGCGGGATAGGGCTTGATAGCAATCCCGCTAAAGTTGGGAGCGGTAATGTTTAAAGTCTTCCCCAGACCCTCGCTGGCTTTTGCCCAATCAACCTCTTCACCATGTCCGAATACCCTGGTAAAACCAAGCGGAGTTTCAATTATGTTCTCATCGGCGGTAAAGCCTGCCTGAGCCAGGAGAGCCGCCTGAATGCCGTTGGCCGCAGCCTGCCCGGCATGAAGGGGCTTGGTCATGGTGCCGAAATTCTGCCTTAACCCGCCGGCTAAAGAGGCGGCAATGCCCAAAGCCATTCTCACCTGATGCACATTGAGTTTCAACAGCCAGGCTACCGCCGCTGCCGCCCCCAAGGTGCCAAAATTGTCTGTGCTGTGCCACCCCCGTGTGTAGTGGCTCTCCATGAGCGGTCCGCAAAGACAGACAGCCACCTCAAAACCGATAACGTAAGCAGCTAAAATATCCTTCCCTGAAGCCCCTATGCTTTCCCCAATGGCTAAAACCGCCGGCGCCAGGGCTACCGATGGGTGTCCGAATCCGCCCATGTCGTCATAGTCCAGGGCGTGCCCCATCGTTCCGTTAGCCAGAGCCGCCAGGTACGGAGATGTTTTGATATTACTGCCGATTATACTGGACTCAGCCACGCCTCCCATTTTTTTGGCATAGTCCCTCATTATCTTCCCAAGTGGCTCCAGTGAGCCTGGGAACGTCACCCCTATACAATCGGTAATCCCCATCCGGGCAACCTTAAGAGCACCCTCTGGAATATCACCTACACCTGTTTCAGCCACAAAATGGGCCAACTTTTCTGTAATCATCTTTTCACCCTCCATAAAGTAGAAGTATTGTTAAAAGCCGCTTATCTTCCAATCTTTTCAAGATACTCCTGGAGTATCTCACCATTTATCGTGATATGGTTTTCTACGAGAGACCTTACTAAATCGGCATCTTTCTCAATAAAGGCTTCAATAATCCTTTCATGGGCATCCATGAATATTTTCAGCGGATTGGGACGTATCGTAATGAGAAACCAATTTTGAGGGATTACGTCCACCTTATCTCGAATCAATTCCACAAGGCCTATTACGCCACATTTCCTTACAAATACCCCATGGAATCTTTCGTTTAACCTCAACCATCTTTCGTAATCGTTTTCCAGGACAGCGGTTTCCATTTGCAGTTGATACTCTTTGAGCTTCTCAATATCGGCAGTCTCCATGTATTTTACAGCCTGTCCAGCCGCTGCTCCAGCCAGGACAGCAGTAATAAAATAAATATCTTCTATCTCTTTATGTTGAAGTTTGCGGACAGTGGCTCCTTTATTCGGGATTATCTCTACTATTTTTTCAAAGCTAAGCTTTCTGATAGCTTCCCTCAGAGGGGTGCGACTCACCTGCAACTCTTCGGCCAGAGTGGCCTCCACTAATCTTTCACCGGGCATGAGATAACCGTATTTTATAGCATGCTTCAAGGCGCTATATATCACCTTTTCTAAAGGTTCCCCATCTTTAACCTCAAGTTTAAGCTTCACTGGAGCAACTATAATTTCACCTGCCTTTTCCAAAACCATTAAATCCCCTCCTTGGCCAATGTCTTATGAATCCCTGCAGGGGCAGGGATAACCCTGCCCATGCCCCTACTCCTTTCCCCTCACGGAAAGAACAGGACACGGTGATCTCCTTACAACCCTTTCAGCTACACTTCCCATAAGAATGTGGCTCACTCCTGATCTTCCATGGGTACCAATAACAATCAAATCAACTTTTCTTTCTTTCGCTACCCTGATGATTTCTTCGGCTGGAATACCTACTTCGATAAGTTGTCCTTCAAATAAGGTTTGATCTGTTTCTCCATTCACAATTTTCTGAATCTTTTCATTAATGTCGCGTTTCTTTCTTTCCAGGAATTCTCCTGGGGGATCATCTTCGCCTAAGAAGCCCCGAACGGTTTTTATTTCATTTAGCAGCTCTTGAGAAATCACATGTAAGAGACAGATTTTTGCTCCAAAGTGCCTGGCAAGAGCTACCCCATATTTCAATGCACGTATAGAAAAATCAGAAAAGTCTATAGGAACCAATATCTTCTTAATCTCTACCATTTTAACACCTCCGTTTTATTTTGGGTGATGACTACTTCTCTTCCTCTTTAATCACATTATTTCATACTGCCTAGATAATTTTCAACAATATTTTGCAATATATTGTATACAATTTGGGTTAAACTACCCCCTTGCGATTTGCACCTTTATCTACTGTATGATGTCCTCCTTTGCAGCATTTTCCCCGGCAATGCGTCCAAAGGCAATACATTCGGCGAGATTGCTTCCTGCTGAGGGGTAAAGCATACCGTAGATGGAGCCGAATTCTCCGGCGGCGTATAAACGTGGGATTGGATCACCATTCACATTTAATACTTGGGCCCGGTGATTGCGCTTCGGCCCACCCTGGGTATTGGGGCCCCCTGGAAGGAGTTTTACGCCATAGAAAGGTGGTTTGATTAGGGGTACCAGGTCTTGCTGTTGGCGGTCGAACTCAGGATCACTTCCCTGGGCACAGTAGCGCTCATAGCCCCTCGCTGTTTGTTCAAGATTGTCGGGGTCCACCCCTATTTTATGAGCAAGCTCTCTTATGGAACCGGCCTGGATTATCCACCCGCGCTCTATCTCCTTGCTGTTGTCTCTGCTCCATCGGTATAGTCTTACCGGCCCGCTGGCACCTGTAATTTGTAATGCCAAAGGACCCGAATCCATTCGATTCTGGTCAAAAATCCAGAAGCATGGCACCCTGGGATAGATAAGACGCTGGCTATCAAAAAGTGTTAGTTCGTAGTACAGGGTATGGTATTTAAAGTTCTCGTTAGTGAACCTTTTACCGTTACGATCCACAAAGAAGAAGCCGCAGGGTTTCGATGGGGCTTTTCCCATCACCTTGTGCAATACAGAGTTGCAGCCGCGATGGTCAAAATCAAAAGCAATTGGGAAGTCCGGGAATTTACCAACCAGTCTGGCAGAACAGCAGTTCATATGCCATAGATCGGCGCCGAGTTCCATCACCATACGATGACCATCACCTGTATTAGCCGGTGAACCATAAAAGTGGGTGGGATAGACCTTGAGGTAATTCAGCTTCATCTCCTCGTTAAACTCAAAGCCGCCACAGGTCATTATCACTGCCCGGCGCGCCCGTATGTTCACTCTATGTCTGCGTTCTTCTTCGCCTGTTTCTACTCTGACCCCTACAACTTCTCCTTTCAGGCTGGTAATAAGTCTGATCGCAGGGCTATCGTACATTATTCTAATCTCACGATGGGTTACCTGCCTTTCAAGGAACTTCGCAAACCCTGTTCCAAATCCTGGATACCTACAGATGTCCATGCATTCAGCACCTTCAACTTGGTGCTCCCCGAAAGGGCCGATGAACCTGGGTTTGCCTCCCAGATTTTCAATCCATTCCCTGTTTTGTGATGCATATTCAGCCCAGGCCTTTATCACGTCCGTATCCGTCCAACTGACACCACGTTCTATCTGGCAAAGGGATTGAAGATACTTGATTCCTTTTTCAACATTGTTTACATTGACAAATATGCCGCCGGACATCTTGGTGTTGGTGCAGTGGGTGTCTTCAGGCTGTTTTTCCAGGATGAGAACCACTGCCCCTTTATCGTGAGCGGTTATGGCAGCCACCGCTCCGGCGCCGCCGTAACCCACAATCACCACATCAGCCTCTTTGTCCCAATCTTCCTTTTCAGTAAGCATTGCATCTCCTTTTGCTGTAACCTCCAATCCTTTTGAGACTGATGGAAAAATCATCTTTCTCTCTTCCAAAATGTATCTTTTGCAAACTCCTAATTGGTTCACACTGAAAAATTCCCTTTTCCGCTCTCTGGTTCAGGTTTTTTGAGTATCTATATACTTATGGCAAGTTCAGCCCCTTCTCTTATGGCCCACATAACATCCCTCGGCTCTACACAATCTCCGATTTCATAGACCTCCGGCACCAAGCCTTTCAATTTTGTGCTCAACTCTTTCTCCGGTTTAACACCCACAGCCAGTACCACTGAATCAGCCTCTAAAAATACAAGATCGTTATTGAAAACAACGTAAATCCCATCGGTCATTATCTCTATAACCGGACAATTTTGGTAAAGATAAACCCCTTTCCTAATCAATCGATTACGCAACGTCAGGTAAGTGTTCCGCTCTATATCTCTACCGAGGGTCCTTCGGGTTACGAGGCTTACCTTTTTCCCTTCTCCTGCAAGCTGATCGGCAATCTCCATACCCAGGTACCGTCCACCGATTACGACTGCCCGGTTACCAGTCTTCACTTTACCTAGAATCACATCATTGGCTTGAACCACATTCTTATTATCTATACCCTTTATATCCAAAATGGCAGGGCTCGCCCCCGTTGCGATAACTACTATGTTCGGCTTTTCGCGTTTAACCAGCCCAGGAGTTACTCTCGTTCCAAGGTGAACTTTTACACCGGCTTTATCCAAACCCCTTTTCAAATAGTAAAGCACCTTGGGATAATCGTGCCTTTTTTGTGTCTGCTGGGACGCCACGTACCACTGCCCTCCCAATTCTTTGTCCTGTTCGTAAAGTGTAACTCGATGGCCCCTTTCTTGAAGAGTCCGCGCCGCTTCCATGCCGGCAGGACCACCACCAACTACCATTATCTTTTTAGGCAATGAGGTAGGCACAATGACAAATTCTTTTTCCCGCATAAGGGTTGGGTTAACAGAGCAATGAAGTCCTTCTCTCAAGATATTGGGATGATCCTTGAAATTGAAGCAATTCAAACAATAAATACAAGCACGAATATCATCAAAACGCCCTTCTTTGGCCTTATTGGACCATTCCGGGTCTGCCAACAATGCCCTCCCTAACGCAACGAAATCCGCTTTACCTTGAGCCAATACTTCCTCGGCAAACGTAGGATCGACAATCTTTCCTACAGCAATCACCGGTACCTTGACCACCTTTTTTATTGCTTCCGCCAAATGTACCAGAGGTCCCTGCTGAAAAAGAAAACTGGGATATTGCCAATCGATAGATCCCTGTTCGCTGGCAGATACGTCCAGGGCATCGGCACCAGCTTCAACGAAAAGAGGCGCTTGTCGGGTAGAATCGTCTATATTGATACCTCCGGGCATAAAATCACTTCCGCTAAATCTAAAAATAACGGGAAAGTCCAAGCCCACTTTCTGTTTCACGGCATCAATGATCTCGCAGGCAAAAAGGGCCCTCTTTTCTACGCTCCCTCCGTATTCATCGGTTCTTTGGTTGGCCAATGGAGAGAGGAACTGACTTATGAGATACCCGTGACCACCGTGGATCTCTACCGCATCAAACCCAGCATCCTTAACCCTTCTCGCTGCTTCCGCAAAAGCTTTGATAATACGCTTTATGTCCTCCCCGGTGGCTTCTTCAGGCGGAATGTTTCCCCGCACCCAGATGGAGAGATCCTGCTCTTCTTTCGCCCCGGGAATCTCCAACACCCTGAGCAGCCTGGGAATAGGTGATGGGCCGAGAATCCTTAATTCCTCTGGACGGTCCACCATGTGTTGATAATCGGTCAGTAACCTTCCGTGATGGACAAGTTGAAATGCTGCCTGACCGCCGTTTTTATGAATCGCATTCGCCACTCGCTGCAGACCGGGGATAAATTTGTCATCATAGATCGACGGTCGATGGGGAGCGCGGCTTTCTCTCATAATAATGCTGGACTGACAAATAATAAACCCCACTCCACCTTTAGCCCGCTCAGCATAGTAGTTTACTGTCCGATCAGTGATTTCTCCTTCCGGACTATGGGCGACAGTACCCATGGGCGACATGACAATACGATTCTTTACCTCCATCTTACCGATATTCCCAGGTCGGAACAGATTTATCAATTTCGATCTATACATCTTTACCCCCTTAGAAAGCCCCGCTGCTTACAACAGGGATGAAGATAATTTCCTATTTATATTTCGCTTTTCCCTTTTAACCCGTTCAGGGGTTACCCTGATGTCCCAGCATCAAAATGACTTCTAACATAGTCCACTATATCTGAAATCTTTGTTCCGGGAGTGAATATCCCTTCTATTCCAATCCCTTTCAATGTGGGTACAATTGGCGGGGGGATGATCCCGCCAACAATGATCTGAATATCCCGGATTGATCTCTCCTTGAGCAGCTCTACCAATCTCGGCACAAGAATTTCAGGAGCGCCATCCATAATTCGGTAGCCTATGAAGTCTACATCCTCCTGAACGGCAGATTTCACTATCTGAGGGGGAATCTGGAACCCCCCAAGTATTACCTCTATACCTGCCTCCCTCAACCCCTTTCCCACTACATAGTAACCGGTAGCATGCCCCGGACTGTCAGAAACCAGCAACACTCTGATCTTTTTATTAAGTTCCAATCTCCACCTCCAAGTTTAGACTATAGACTATTAGCCTGTAGACTATTAGCCTACTTCAGCCTACAGCCTAAACACCTGAGTAGTTACATACCGAAGTAGCATCCCCATACATGGCTTAGATCTGCCGGGCCATAAACCTTTTCTCTTATCTCAACAATCTCTCCGATGCTCAGATATGCCTTAACAGCCTCTACCATAGGTCCTATTATATTTATTCTATTCCTGTACGCATCTTCCAGCAGCTTCTTCGCTTTCTCTGCTTTTCCAGGGTCTCTTTTCTTCTTAACTCTATCGAGCCTTTCTATCTGTTTGTCTCTCCAGACAGGATCGTATCCCAGAATATCCGTATTACCGAGATCAATCCCCCCTTCACCCTCTCTCACAACAAATCTATTAACACCCACCATAGCCCTTTCGTTATTGTCTATGGCCTTTTGCCTGAGATATCCGGACTCTTTGCCCTGATCAACAATATACTTATATGCCTTCCGGGGCTCCATATCCTCTAATTCTTTCAGTGTCTCTAATGCCTTTTGTTCAAGTTGATTGGTAAGAGACTCTATGCAATATGAACCCCCTAAAGGATCGATAACGTTTGCTACACCGCTTTCATGGCCAATTATCTGTTGGGTACGCAGTGATAAGGTAGCTGAAGCCCTGGTTGGTATGGCTAATGCCTCGTCAAAGGAGTTTACAGACATTGACTGAGCACCCCCCAGCACAGCAGCAAGGGCGTGGATGGTAGAGCGGATTACGTTATTAAGGGGCTGCTGGGCTGTCAGGTTAATTGCTGTGGTCTGGGTATGGAATCGCATAAGCCATGATCTGGGATCCCTGGCATTGAACCTTTCTTTAACTGTCCTTGCCCATAACCTGCGCATTGCGCGGAATTTGGCTACCTCTTCCAGGAAGTCATTCTCAGAGCTGAGAAAAAAGGAGATCCTTGGGGCAACTTCATCAACATCTATGTTCCTTGCGATTACGGATTGCAGGGTAAAACCTCCCATGTAGACCCCAAAAGCAATTTCCTGAGGGGCAGATATGCCTTCATCCCTGATATTCCTCACAGAGATACTGGTATGGTTCCATCGCGGCAGATTCTTTGTGCAATACTCACTGATATCCACCGAACCATTCCCCCTCATTTGCGGGCCTTCGCCAAAAGGGAAAACACAGTTCTGAATAGTTCCGGACAGATTCTTAAAATCTATACCCTGCCTTTCGGCTTCTGCCAGAATCATGGCAAAGACAGGTATGGAAAAGCCAATCTGGTTGATGCTGATCTCAGACATATCTATCCCGTCAAACAGGGTTTCAATGTCTGCCAGGGTATCAATCCATACCCCGCCCTTTCCCAGAATACCAAAACTCCGTTCATCACCGGACTCATAGGGCTGGTAGCCCATTCCGCAGACACTGAATCCGGTCTGCCCTTGTTTAAATAGATATTTCAGCCTCTCGTTGGTCTCCTCAGCAGTCCCCAATCCTACTACCTGTCTTATAGTCCATTCTTTTGTCCTATAACCTGTTGGCGTGACCCCCCTGGTAAAGGGATACGAACCGGGGGAAGAAATATCTTCAACATAGTTATTGTCTTTAATATCAAGAGGGGTGTAAATCGGTTTTAAGGGGAGCCCTGAAAGGGTTGTCATCTCTTTCTCTTCTATTGAAAATTTCTTTAAGACTTCTTTAACACTGGCTTCATATCCCTTGTTCAATTGCTCAATCTCTTTCAATATCTCTTCTTTAAACAATTTCTACCTCCAAATTTAAGTTTCCCGGGAAGGTTACTACTTCATCAATCTCGGCAGCCACAATGCAAGTTCAGGGAAAACAACAAACAATGCCAGAACGGCAAACTCCAGGAGCACGTAGGGCATAGTCCCACTTATGATTTCTTCCATCGTCACGTCATCGGCTATAGACTTCATGGTATATAGATTTAGACCGACAGGCGGAGTAATAACGGCCATTTCCAGGTTCATCACCAGTATGATACCATACCATAAAGGGTCAAAGCCAAGAGCAATTACTGTAGGAAGAAAGATAGGGGTGGTTACCAATACTATTGATGCCCCATCAATGAAACAACCCATAAATACCAGGACCAGCATAAAGAACATAATGACAAGGAAGGGGGATAGACCCAACGAAACAGAGAATTCTGCCAACCGATCAGGTACCCTGGTATAAAGCAAAAACTGTCCAAAGGCAAAGGCGCATGCAGCAATGAGTATAACGGCGCCCACAATTCGGGCGGTGTTGCCAAATATCTTCTTAAGAGCCTCCCGGTTTAAAGACCTGTATACGAAAGCCCCAATCAAAAGGGCAACTGCGGCCCCAATAGCCCCTGCTTCAGTCGGCGTACAGATACCGGTATAGATGCTGACCATTACCGCAACGATGAGTACAAGCGCCGTCCATAACCTCTTAAGAGATGAAAATTTCTCCCTCCACGTTATCCTATCCTCACTCCTCACAGCAAGGGCAGGGTTTCTAAACGCCTTAACAAAAACGTAACCTGCCATTGCTAGAGCAAGAAACACCCCTGGTACTATTCCGCCAATAAAGAGTTTTCCTACCGATACCCCGGATACCGCGCCATAAAGGATGAACGGCAGACTCGGAGGGATAAGCATTGCCAGAGCGCCAGCGGCTGTAATTGACCCTACGGCAAGTTTCTTATCGTACCCGTGCCTTAACATCTCTGGCAGAGCCATCACACCAATAACGGCAACCCCTATTATGCTTACCCCACACATAGCCCCGAATATGGCGCAGGCAAATATACTTGCAACAGCAAGCCCACCAGGGAGGCGGTAAAACCATTTGTGTAATGCAAAATACAAATCTCTGCCAATTCCTGTCTGAGCAATTGTTTCCCCCATTATGATATAGAGGGGGGCAGCTACCAAAACAGGATTGTTAAGCTGAGACATGATTGATAACGGCACCTGGGTTAAGCCTATAACCCCCCGGCTCAAGAAGATGCCAACAGCGCCTGCAATACCCAGAGATGCAAAAATGGGACACTTGAACGCTATCAAAACAAAAATAATCAGAAATGTTATTGCTATAACCAATTCAGGAGCCATGTTTATCCTCCTCTCTAGCCTCAATTATATGCAACAGATACTCCAGTCCGACAAACAGAGAACCCAGGGGGATGACTATATAAATAACCCACAACGGCATGCGAAATTCACCGGCCATGTACATGCCATATTTATATGTTGAAAGAGCGGCCTTGCTTCCCATCCAGACCAGGACGGCACAAAACAGGATGACCAGCACAGAATCAAACACATCAACACGTCTCTGATTTCTTCTCGACAGACGCGACACCAACATACCCATGTCAATATGCTGCCCCCTTCTAACCAGCTCGGCAGCACAAATAAACCCCATATATACCAATAAAACGGCATTCAGTTCGATAGCCCAACTAGT
>QZJR01000078.1 GCA_003599365.1 Deltaproteobacteria bacterium
GGATGTTTTCAGGGAGATTCCCTGTGGGAGTGAAACCATCCTCATCGTTGAGGATGAGGAGACGGTACGGAAGCTCACAGTCAGAGTATTGGAAAGGCAGGGATACAAATTGCTGGAGGCATCTGATGGGAATGAGGCTCTACTCCTCTGCGAAGAGTTCAAGGATTCTATTCATCTGATTCTGACCGATGTGGTAATGCCCGGGATGAGCGGGCGTAAGCTGGTGGACTTTCTAAAAGAGATTTGTCCGGAGATAAAGGCTCTCTATATGTCCGGTTACACCGATAATGCAATAGTCCATCATGGTATGCTGGAAGAAGGGATAGAGTTTATTCAGAAGCCTTTTACCATGGAAAAATTGGCAGGAAAAGTGAGGGAGGTGCTGGATAAATGACAGCATTGCTATGTTATTTTCGAAACGTTCTACTAGTATGGCATCCCTATATTTTTATAAGCCACTCTTTATGAAAGGGGATATCCTATGATCAGCTCAAGACTTAAGACCTATTTTCTGCTAGCTATTTTTGGTGCCATTATTGTTGCCTTAGTTGGATATTACTATACAAAAAAGGATTTACCGCCATATCCGGAAAAGGTCGTCATGGAAAGCGGTGAACTGTTGACCGGAAAGGCCCAAATCATGGCTGGCCAACAGGTCTGGCAGAAATACGGCCTGATGGATATTGGGAGTGTCTGGGGGCACGGCACTTACAGGGGTCCTGATTTTACTGCGCAAGCCCTGCACAATATGGGACAGAATATGCGGGAAAAGTTAGCCCATGAAAGAAGTGGAACTTCTTATCAGTCCCTTAATACAGAGTCTAAAGGGGGGGTAGACGCTGTTGTTATCAACCAAATCAAGACCAACCGATATGATTCAACCAATGACACCCTGACCCTGACACCTCTCCAGACAGCGGCTCTCCTTGAAAATCGTAAATTCTACGACAACCTTTTCTCAGAGGGAAATAGAAGAGGTCCAATCCGTGCAGGAACTATCAAGGATACTCAGGAACGGCAGAATCTGGCCGACTTCTTTTTCTGGACGGCATGGTGCGCCGGGACCATTCGGCCCGGAGATACTCATACTTATACCAACAATTGGCCCCACGACCCGGAGGTGGGAAATTTGGTCTCCGGAAAATCTCTGGTCTGGTCTGCAATATCCTTGGTGGCCTTCGGTATTATCCTTGGATTGATTATTTTCCTGTTTCATAAATACGAGTTCAATCGTGGGTCGTTGCCGTATAAACCCGAACCTGCCCTGGCGCTGGCCGCAGCGAAAATATCCTCCAGTCAGAAGAAAACAGCCAAATTTTTCCTGGTCGTGGCTGCCCTGTTTTTCTTGCAGGTTATCATAGGCGGATTGATGGCCAGCTATACGGTGAACCCCGACTCCTTTTACGGAATTGATTTTGTAGCGAAATTCATACCTTATAATTGGGTTAAAACATGGCACCTTCAGTTAGCTGTATTCTGGATAGCCACCTCATGGATCGGTATGACCCTGTTTGTTTCCCCACGGGTCGGAGGTAAGGAACCGGCGGGACAGGGATTCTTGGTAGATGTCCTCTTCGTGGCTGTGATCATTGTTGCCTTGGGAAGCCTCACGGGAGAAGTTCTAGGAATAAAAGGGCTATTGGGCAAAGCCTGGTTCTGGTTGGGACATCAGGGTTGGGAATACCTGGAACTGGGCCGTCTGTGGCAGATTCTGCTGCTCATAGGTCTCATATTATGGCTGCTTTTGGTGGTCCGTGCATTAAAAGATCATTTTGCTTCCGGACAGGACAAATGGGGGTTACCTCACTTCCTGGCATATTCCGGGATTGCGGTTGTTGGTTTTTTCTCTTTCGGTCTCCTCTATAATCCTCAGTCCCATTTGACCATTGCCGATTTCTGGCGGTGGTGGGTGGTGCATACGTGGGTTGAAGGAGCATTTGAGTTCTTTGCTGCAGCTGCAATCGTTTTTGTGATGGTAAATCTGGGACTGGTCGATCTGAAGGCCGGACTTCGCACCGTTTATTTTACCGTTTCCCTTGCTCTGGGCTCAGGTATCATCGGTGTAGGGCATCATTACTACTGGTTTGGCGAGCCTTCCTTCTGGCTGGCTTTGGGGTCTACCATATCAGCCCTGGAACCTGTGCCAATTTTGCTCCTTCTTGCCGAGGTGTGGCATGGACAAAAAGCGCTTGTCAAAGCAGGCAGTGGGTTCCCTTATCGGTATCCACTGATGTTTCTGATGGCCTCTGTTGTTTGGGAATTTGTAGGGGCAGGAGTCATGGGGCTCTCGATTACTACACCGGTAGTAAATTACTATGAACACGGAACCTATCTGACCGTTAATCACGGTCACACTGCCTTGTTCGGGACTTACGGTCTTCTGGCCATCGGTTTACTGTTGTTTTCCATGCGGGGATTAGTCATGGAGAATGGATGGAATGACCGGTTACTCAAGGTATCTTTCTGGGGAACGAATATCGGGCTTTTTATTATGTTTATCGGGACGTTATTGCCTATCGGTATCCTTCAGGTTCTGGATAATATTAAATACGGTTTCTGGCATGCCCGTTCGGATGAATTCTGGTTTCAGGATACCATTCAATTATTAGGGCAAGCCAGGATGCTGCCAGACCTGCTGATTATCCTTGGCGCTGGCTCCCTCCTCCTGTTTATGCTTAAGACCATAACCAAACTGAAACCGGTTGAGGTTAAATCCGGTGAAAAGTTCGATTAGCAGCGGACAAGCTGAATAAACCATAACCAACTCAGACCCCCCCTCGCAAGGGGGGGTCTGATGGATTTTTGATATCCAGGTGAACAAAAATGGACAAGAATACACTGAACCGTAATATCAGTTGCCCAGGGCCTTTGGATATCTCGGACGAGGATGTATTAAAGGCCATGAGAGACGTCCAAGGATATCTGGATATAACCCCGGCTGATGCCAAAGAGCTCTACCGCTTTGCCTATAGGCATGCCATTGAACGTCTCACCCATTCGGTCAGGGCAAGGGATGTTATGACCAAAACAGTAATTTCTGTCAAGATAGATACCTCCCTGGAAGAAGTAGCAGAGCTGATGGCACATCACGGTATCTCCGGTGTTCCGGTGATTGAGGGGGAAGGTATGGTTGCGGGCATCATCTCTGAAAAAGACTTCCTGCATAATATGGACAACGAAGGCGCCAGCTCATTCATGGGCATCCTGGCCCATTGTTTGAAAAGAGGGGGATGTATTGCCCTATCAATACTTAAATGGAAAGCCGAAGACATCATGACATCCCCTGCGGTAACTGTGGAGGAAGATACACCCGTTTCTGAAATTGCCGGCATTTTTACGAAAAAGAATATTAACAGGGTGCCGGTTGTTGACAGGAAGGGTAAACTGATCGGGATTGTCTCGCGGGCGGACATTGTCCAGTCATCGTCTCAGATAATTGAGAAATAGGATTACCGGATGAGGAATAGAACAATGAACTACTTCAAGAAAATGATCGGAACAACAAAGAGCCCGCCATCTGTTGGTTTTTCTGAGATAGTCTGGTCATGGATAGGCGCCTTTCTTGGCATTGCCCCCTTAGCCTTGCTAAACTACACTATCCTCGAAAAAACAGATATGGTAATGCTTATAGGTTCTTTTGGAGCCTCATCCGTGCTTATCTATGGCGCAATCAAGAGCCCGCTGGCTCAGCCAAGGAATCTCATAGGTGGTCACATAATTTCAGCTCTTGTAGGCGTGACCTCATACAAGATACTCTACAGTCATATGTGGCTGGCTTCATCCATAGCGGTGGCAACATCAATTGTGGCTATGCATGCAACAAAAACCCTTCACCCCCCTGGGGGTGCCACGGCACTGATTGCAGTTACGGGAAGTCAGAAGATCATCAATCTTGGTTATCTCTATGTAGTAATACCCGTCGGTCTGGGTGCAGCCATTATGTTAATTATTGCACTTCTAGTAAACAATATGCCCAAAAGCCGTAGATACCCGGAATTCTGGTTCTGATCAACGAAAACACAGTAAGCAAAGAAAAGGATGTGTAAGTACTGGATCGATATATGAAGTTATTCGCTGTTCTATCAATGAGCTACCTATAGTGAACGAATTAAATAAATTTGGCAGCCATGCGAGTGCTTCTTAATAGTGTTGGTCTATCATTTAACGATTTGGAAAAGATCTTTGTGGCAGGCGGTTTTGGTAACTACCTGAACGTGGAAAAGGCTATATTTATAGGTCTGCTTCCGGATATCCCTGTAGAACGAGTGCAGTTTATTGGTAACAGTTCTCTTACCGGTACCCGAATGGCGTTGCTTTCCAGACATGCCTTTGCCAGGGCAAAAAACCTG
This sequence comes from Deltaproteobacteria bacterium, assembly GCA_003599365.1. GTDB lineage: Bacteria > Desulfobacterota > UBA8473 > UBA8473 > UBA8473 > UBA8473. The sequence goes on from QZJR01000078.1 coordinate 4,350, forward strand.
GCGAACCAGATGACTTACTTCGAACTCTCCGTGAATCAAGACTTCATGAATGAGTTTGTAGCATCTCTCTTTTTACCGCATACCGATATGAACCTGTTTCCTACGGTAAGGCGTTTGTTGGCAACTTAGGCAAAAGGATTTCAAATATCTGTAGTAACCGAACCATAACGACGACAAATATGGCAAGACCGGAAAAACAAGGAAGAACAAGATCGCGCACAATGAATCTGCAAAGATGAAGACCTCTCATGGAGTTATCCATGGTTAGCATGGTGGATGTCTGCAGATGCCAAGGAACAGGTTATCGTTTATGCCAAAGCATTTGAGGATACACACGGTGAATGTGGAGTTGAGAAATGCAGCAGAGCGTTAACCGAAATAAGAATTGGCTTTACCTTATAATACTTGGTTTGGCTATTGGCGTTGTGTCGGGCGTGGGAGCGTACACTTTTCTTTATGCAAAAGGTTTCTCCTACATGAGCAATGCCCCGGAGGTCTGCACCAATTGTCATGTTATGGACGCTAACTACAATGCCTGGGTTAAATCGAGCCATAAAAACGTGGCTGTTTGCAACGACTGTCACGCGCCGCACTCCTTTTTGCGCAAGTATGAAACTAAGATAGTCAATGGTTTTTTACATTCATTTGCGTTCACTACCGGGCGTTTTCCCGACCCGATTCGGATTACCAATCGCAGCCGCCGGATCGCCGAGCAAACGTGCCGCTATTGTCATGCTGATATTGTTCAACAGATAGACACCGCGCATAAGGGCGCCGAACCGCTTGACTGCCTGCGTTGCCATCCGTCGGTGGGTCACTTGGAGTAAGGACATGTATAAAAAAGGAGAGATCGGCAAAGTGTTACGGGGTCTGACACCTGGATCGTTAAAACCCCATGGGCGGGACGTCCATGCCATTTTAGGAATACGAAAGCGAGGGATACCATGAACATTAGACAAAGATTGATCTCCGCCGCGCAGCGCTGCGGCACAACCGTTCCCAGAATGCTGGCGTTTTTGATTGCGGTCATTGTGGGGACCATGGTTATAACGTTCTTCGTGACGACAATCCTGATCAACATCTTCGAGCGCAAGCAGGAGGCGCGTAATCCGTTCTATCGAGTGGTAGAGTTGGATGATACCACGGAAGATCCAGCGTTATGGGGCAAGGATTTCCCGCAGCAATACGATGCCTATCTACGCACAGTGGATCAGGTGCGCACAAAATACGGCGGGAGTGAAGCAGTCCAACGAACACCGACCAATGTTGATCCGCGTTCCGTTCTTGCCCGGTCACGCCTCGAAAGCGATCCACGCCTCAAGAAGATTTGGGCGGGTTACGCCTTTGCCATAGACTTCCGCGAAGAGCGCGGCCACGCCTATATGCTCGACGACCAGACCTACACGGAACGACAGCGTGTAGTCAAACAACCCGGAGCCTGTATACATTGCCACGCTTCGGTCTATGTGCCTTACAAGAAACTGGGCGACGGCAACTTGATAAAAGGCTTCGAAAAGATGAACCAGATGCCGTACTTCGAGGCGCGTAAACTGGTTACTCACCCTGTGGCATGTATTGACTGCCACGATCCCAAGGACATGCAGCTCCGCATTACCCGCCCTGGATTTCTCGAGGGCATCCGCGTTTACAAGGAATCTCAGGGGATTCGAAACTACGACGTCAATGCCATGGCCACGCGCCAGGAGATGCGTTCCTTTGTTTGTGGGCAATGTCACGTGGAGTATTACTTTAAAGGCCAGGAAAAGCGCCTTACCTACCCGTGGTTTAAAGGACTCCAGGCTGATAATATCCTCGCATACTATGACGAGACAGGTTTCAAAGACTGGGCACACGCTGAAACAGGTGCGCCGATGCTCAAGGCTCAGCATCCTGAGTTTGAAACGTGGAAACAGGGAATTCACTCACGCGCCGGGGTGGCCTGCGCGGACTGCCACATGCCCTACAAGCGTGTAGGCGCACTCAAGATCAGTGACCATCATGTGAGTAGTCCGCTATTACCGGGCAATATCACCAATGCATGCCAGACCTGCCACCGTGTGCCGGAATCAGAGCTGAAGGCCCGGGCCGAGCAGATTCAGAACCGCGTGTTCGAGATGCGCAATGTGGCAATGGATGCGCTGGTAGAATTCATTGGAGAGCTCAAGACGGCACGAATAGCCGGAGCAACCGACAATCAACTAATGGTTCCTCGGAAGCTCCAACGCAAGGCACAATTCCTGCTTGACTTCGTCGAATCCGAGAACTCGATGGGCTTTCACGCTCCACAGGAGTCCGAGCGTCTGCTGTTTCTGTCGCTTGACTATACGCGGCAAGGGCAAAAAGCAGTACAAGCCCTTAGCATGGAACTCTCTTCTACCGCTAAGTTCTCTTCGAAGGGAAAGCGTTGAAGATTTCTTCGGCGTTATCCGTCATTACGGCTGCTGTTGTCGGTGTGGTTCTGAATCTGGCAGTCTGGTTCGGGATATATGTGATATTTCCGCAAACAGGCGGAATCAACTGGTTTGCAATCATATTGGGAATAATATCATTTACAGCTATGCAATGGCTTAAAATCGGAATGATTCCGGTAATTGCGGTTTCAGGCATAGCTGGAGTAGTATGGAATTTATTTTAAAATATATCTAACCAGAAAGGAGTTTATCGTATGCCCCCGTATAACAAACATTTGGAGGCAAGCGCAAAACGAACAGGGAAATCTTATCAACAAATGCACGACTGGCTTGACAATCATCCGCAGATGAAAGCCGAACGTCATAGTTTGGACAAACTTTTTGAAAACATCGAATTTGTAAAAACATCATGGGGAGAGGAAGCGGTTAAAGAATATCTTCAACATATCGTGGAAGACTCGGCAATGCAGGACATTGAAGCCCTTCAAAAAGCCGGATGTCCTGATGAGGCGGTTTCCCACAGTATCGAGGTTGCCAGAAAAGCATTGGAGATTTCAAGCAGAGTTAAAATTAATGTGGATCGGAAATTAATCATTCGCGGCGCGGTTTACCATGATCTGGGCAAGTCAAAAACCTACGGAATGCAGCATGGCGAAATCGGAGCGCAGATGGCGCAGGAACTGAATTTAGAGAATGAGATTATACAAATCATTCTAAAGCATATCCGGGGTGGGCTTACAGAACCTGAAGCAGTCGAACTCAATCTTCCGGTACGGGATTACAAGCTGAAAACGCCGGAAGAAAAGATTATCATTTATGCAGACAGGATGGTTGACATCTACACCGACGGCATTGTTCCGGATACAGATGAAAAAGATGCTGAAAATCGTTTTGTTGAAATTTTGCAGCAGTATGAAAAATATGGCAAAAATGCTGTCACTCTGAAAAGATATATCGATATGCACCAAGAAATTCATAGGTGGATGAATTGATTTTATTTTGTTAAGAAGCAGAGACTTGTAACAAGGTCAAAAATAGAATTTAGAGATAACATGTTAAATCTATTTAATTTTTTTAAGAAAGAAGATGCCTGCACACTGCTTACTCCGCTTGAAGGCAAACAAGCTGAAAGATACCGCCATTTCAGAGAACTGCTAAAAAACAATTACCTTGCGCTTCACCTGATTGCGGATTTGGAGGAAGCCTGTTACGGAGGCAAACCGTTCACGCTTCACTGGGTAAGGATGAAATATCAGAAACTTTTTGAAGCAATAAGTAACATTATTTCATCATTTGAAGGTTTATCCAAAAAGGATATTTCATCGCTTATCCGGGCAAGGGATGTTATCGGCAATGCCATAAATGAAGAGTTCCGTCCCGAATTCGAGTTTCTAAGCAAAGATATTGTTATTCCTTTTGATGCCTTAACAAGTGCGGAAATGAAGAAAATGACAGGCTCAAAAGCCGGAAACCTTGCACTTATCCGAAATGTTCTGGGCTTGCCGGTGCCGGACGGATTTGTGGTAACTGCGTATGCGTTTCAAAAATTCATGGATGCAAACGGTCTGAATGAGCCTGTTGCAGAAGCATTGGAGGAGATGTCTGTTGAATCCGGTGAAGAGATTGAACGGGTCAGCCGGAAAATCATAGATATGATTATGCAGTCGCCGGTTCCTTCCGAGATCGAAGAAGCATTGATAAACGCTTATGCCGCGCTTGAACAGAAAACTGTGCCTGGCGTGCATATTGCCGTTAGAAGCAGCGCAATCGGCGAAGATACGGAAGCCTCATTTGCAGGTCAGTATTCGACAGAGCTGAATGTAACAAAAGACCATATTATACATGCCTATAAAACAGTGATCGCAAGCAAGTATTCCGCACGGGCAATTTCTTACCGGACACATTACGGGCTGGATGATAGGGAAACGCCAATGTGTGTAGCAGGAATTGTGATGCTGAATCCAAAAGCCAGTGGCGTGCTTTACACAAAGAATCCGACCGAACCTTTTTCTGATGCGGTCAAAATCAATGCGGTCTTAGGGCTTGGGGAGTATCTGGTTGACGGAAGCGCTTCGCCGGATGTGTTTGTGGCAGACAAAAAAAGAAATATCATTTTGGAAAAACATATCGGTTCCAAAGAATTTCGGATGGTAAATCTGAGCGGCGGCGGAATAGATTTGGAAAAAATACCCGAATCCGAAAGACAAATTCCTGCTATTGACGATTCCATCCTGTTTCAACTGAGAGATTTCGGGCTAAAACTTGAAGAATATTTCGGAAACCCGCAGGATGTGGAATGGGCAGTGGATAAAAACGGAAAACTGTTTATTCTGCAGTCCAGACCCCTGAATATTACAGACACCAAAGCTTCGGAAGAAAAAATCGAGGTGAATGAGGCAGAGTATCCGGTTCTGATTTCAAGCGGAAAAGCGGCATCGCCGGGCGTGGCAATCGGAAATGTTTTTATTGTAGCCCCGGATATTGCGCTCAAAGATATTCCTGCCTATTCCATTCTTGTCGCCAAAACCGCATCGCCAAGTTATGCCGAAGCCATCGGCAGACTGCGAGGAATCATAACCGATATGGGGAGCACAACCAGTCATCTGGCTTCCGTAGCCCGTGAATTCGGAGTGCCGATGCTGGCGGACACCAAAAACGCCACATCGGTTCTTGCAAATCAGGATACCGTTACCTTTTATGCCGATATTACCAAAGTCTGGCAGGGAGCCGTGCAATCGCTCGAAAAGCATGTGAAACCTGCCAAACGCCCGATGTTCGAAAGTCCGGTATATCAAAAAACCAGAAAAATCCTTGACCACATTACGCCGCTTCATCTGACAGACCCCAAATCCCCGTCATTTACCCCTGAAGGATGTAATAGTATTCATGATATTATCAGGTTCACCCACGAAGAGTCCATGAAACAGATGTTTTCTTTCGGAGAAACCACAGGAAAAGGCATGACTTCCGTGAAACTGACCGCAAACCTTCCGATGTTCTTTTATCTGATTGACATCGGCGGAGGACTTAAGTTCGGGCTCTCCACCTGCGATGTTGTTACTCCGGACAGTGTGGAATCCATCCCGTTCAAGGCGGTGTGGAAAGGTTTTACGCATCCTGGCATCACATGGTCAGGCGCAATTAACCTCAGTATGGGCAATTTTATGACTCTCATGGCTTCGGGAGCAACAGCGGGCGAAATGCCGGGCGCCACGCCCAGTTATGTTCTGATTGCGCAGGATTATATGAATATGAGTGCGCGCTTTGGATACCATTTTGCGACCATTGATACGCTTTGCACTGAAGACAGCAACCAGAATTATATCACGCTGCAATTTTCAGGAGGCGTAGGGACATATTACCGGCGTTCTTTAAGGATTAATTTTCTTGGAAATGTGCTTAAGCGGCTGGGTTTTGAAGTATCTCTCAAAGGAGATCTGCTGGATGCGGCTCTGATGAGATATGACAAAGCAGCCACAGAGGAAAAGCTCGATCAGTTGGCTCGTCTTCTGGCATGCAGCCGCCTTCTGGACATGGCGATTTCAGGTCAGGAACAGGTCGGTGAAATGGCAGAGTCCTTTTTCAGACAGGAATATAATTTTCTTGAAAGAAAACAGGAAAATGACCCAAAGGAATTGTATGTTCACACCGGCTTTTGGAAGACGGTTAAAGAAAAGGATCATATTCGCTGCATTCAGGACGGAGCCAAATGGGGAAACGCTCTCACATCAGGGGTTTCAAAGCTCATGGGCAAAATGTTCGGAGATTCGTATCAGGAATTTTTGGACAACATCGACGCCTATCATTATTTCCCTTTTGCTATCGCCAAAAACAGCGAGATTTCAGACGGATCGGCATCGGTTCTTGTCAATGCAGCATCAGGAAGCATTGACAGAGCCGGTGGCCTGGCATTCGGCATCAAAGATGTCTGCAACTATTTTGTTTTCAGAATTAATGCCCTTGAAGACAACGTGATTCTGTTTGAATTTGACAAATGCAAGAGGTATCAACGAAAGTCATTTAAAAAGAAAATAAATGCCGGCGAATGGTATTTGCTTAAAGTGGAAATTACGGGAAATACATTCAAAGGCTTTGTAAACGATGAACTGCTCATGGAATACGAAGCACAGCGAACTTTGAGCGGATATATCGGGCTTTGGACAAAAGCGGATTCGGTTACCCATTTTGAGAATTTACAGATTCAATCCGAACAGACCGTGAGAACAATTGAATTTTGACAGTCTGAAATCAGATATTATACTTCTTTTTTCGACACGCATTATACGTTTGTTTGCTTATGGCTTTCTGTCGGTTGTGCTGGTGTTGTACTTGGCGGAAATCGGATTGAGCGGCTATGAAATCGGTCTGCTGCTGTCGCTGACGCTGCTCGGAGATGTGGCGGTTTCGCTGTGGATTACTACCGTTACGGACCGCATTGGCAGGAAACGGATGCTCATTTTCGGCTCTGTCCTGATGGTATCGGCAGGAGCGGTATTTGTTTTTACAAAGAACCCGCTATTTCTGACCGTCGCCGCTATTGTCGGCATCATCAGCCCGAGCGGAAACGAAATCGGCCCTTTTCTTTCCATAGAACAGGCTGCCCTGTCGCAACTGCTTCCGGATCAAAGACGCACCCATGTATTCGGATGGTACAATCTTGCCGGATCATTTGCCACAGCCCTTGGGGCGCTTTGCAGCGGATGGCTGGTAGAATCTTTGCAAAAATCAGGGTTCACAATGTCAGACGCATACCGCTGTGTTTTATTCGGTTATTCTGCCTGCGGATTGCTGCTGATTCTGTTATTTATCGGACTGTCATCGGGTGTTGAAACAGGCAAAACCCCGACCGTAAAGTGCAAAATGGGGCTTCACCGTTCGAGGAAGGTAGTCATCAAATTAAGCGCCTTGTTTTCTCTTGATGCGTTTGCAGGCGGCTTTATCGTTCAAAGTATAGTGGCATACTGGTTTCATATCCGTTTCGGCGCCGATACAGGCGTTTTAGGCAGTATCTTTTTCGGGGCAAATATTCTGGCTGGAATTTCAGCGCTGCTTGCCGCCCGTATTGCAAAACGCATCGGGCTTATCAAAACAATGGTTTTTACGCATATTCCGTCAAATATACTGCTGTGTATTGTGCCTCTGATGCCGAATCTTGCATTGGCAATTTCTGTGTTGATGCTGCGTTTCAGTATTTCACAGATGGATGTGCCTACCCGTCAGTCATATATAATGGCGGTTGTGCTTCCTGATGAACGGGTTGCGGCATCCGGCATTACAAACATTGCCCGTTCAATAGGGGCCGCAGTATCGCCTTCTTTAAGCATATTTTTCTTTGCTAATCCATTGTTTATCAGCGCTCCTTTTTTTCTGGCAGGCGGTCTGAAAATAATTTACGATTTGTGCCTTTACCACATGTTTCAGAATATCAAGCCGCCCGAAGAGAAAGGCACGCTAGTTGAGATGAAAAAATAAATCGCCAAAGTCTCTTGTCAAATTTCCTGGTCAGGCCACACTTACTACAAGGCTTCTGACCTGTTGATAACTCCCACAACTTTTTTACTATCGCAGCGAGGACAATTTTTCATAGCTGATTTCTACATTACATCAGCTAATTATCAAAGAACTAAGTGCAATTTAAATGGGGAATTACCTTTAATTTAAAGGCATCTAAGATATGCTACAGTTCCTCCCGCGCGCCGCACTGTTTCGGAAAATCGTCCATATCTCCTTGATTCCATCTGCTGATTTCGCTAACCATTTCGCTCGATTAAATCCTGACAGACTCGTCAAAACCGGTTGACAAGCAGGCCCGATTTTTGCCATTGATGATCTGAACAGACGGTCAACTAAGGACTGCCTCATATTCAATTTTGTTGCCACCAATACCATAGAAGGCAGGGTTCTCCGGAGGCTGCTGGAAAGACTCCAGGAAATACGCAATGCCCTTGATGATGATGCAGTGTTCAATGTTGTGGGAGAAGTCCTTCCGGCTGTTCATATAGAACGCATCCTTCGTGACTATTATGCAGGCAGGCTTGGAGACGCTGATCTCGAAGAACGCCTGCTTGAAAACGTGGATGAGAGGCAGTTTCGAGCTATCTGCCAGAATGCACTGGAAGGTCTGGCATCAAAAACACTTAATCTGGAAATGCTGATAGAACGCCGCGCCCGATCACAGGAATGCCGTGTAGTGCCTGAGACTATAGCCAGGTTTATCCGCGAAGCGGCCGAATACGTTCCACTCAAGCTCAAGACATTAGATAATATGCCTCACACATTTGAACCGGCGCGAACCCCTGTAATTCTCCAAAAATACGAGCGGGAACCCAACTGGAAATTACCTGCATTAGCAGTCAAATACCCGCGTTGTTCCACCGACCGCGTCACGGCTGAAACCCACAATCTCGAATGGGTAACACCTGGCCACCCACTTTTTGAAGCAATTCGCAGGCACACCTTTGAAAAAGCCGTTGAAACATTCGGTAAAGGCGCTTGTTTCTATTCCTTACAGCACGAAGTTCCATCCCGTATCGACTTCTATCGGGCACGAGTTGTTGATGGCTTAGGGCAGGTTGTTCACGAACGGCTTTTTGCGGTGGAGATTAGGGACAATACCGGCCCATGTCTCCGTGAGTCGAACATGCTCGGAGATTTTATGCCTGCCGAAGCGCCGGAAGAAATCCCGGGTGTTACTTCAGTGCCTGAAGCTTCTGCGTGGCTGCACAAGAATGCTCTTGAGGCATTTCTCGAAGAAACACGCAAAGAGCGCTTGGCAGAGGTACAACGCATTGCTGAGCACGTGGAACTTTCGCTTACCGAACTGCTTCAACGGGCGGATGAAGAGATTGGGAAGGCCATGGAGGACAGGGAGAAAGGTATTGCCGGAGCAGACGGACGTATGGCTCAGGCAGAAAACCGACACGCCGAACTTATGGCCCGCCGCGAACGTCGCAGACAGGAACTCGAACGCCAGGGGGCGTTGTCGCTTCAGGCTATAGAACGTATTACAAGCATTATTGTCCTTCCTCATCCCGAACGCGAAGCGCCTGACGTCCGTAGTATGCGGCCGAATTCGGAGACTGAAGCCATTGCCATGAAAGTGGTAATGGATTATGAAAAGGTTAAGGGTCGACAAGTTTACGATGTTCACGAGAAGAACCTTGGCTACGATATCACCAGTTTGGACATCAACTCCGGAGAACTGCGTCTCATTGAGGTGAAGGGGATAGGCGATGTCACGGGGACGATTTTGCTTTCGCCCAACGAACGCCGTGTAGCAGAAGACTGGCGAGACTGCTATTGGCTCTATGTAGTGACAAGTTGCAATACAACGCCGACCATGCAGGAACCTATCAAAGACCCAGCACGTTTTCCATGGCGCGAGGTTACAAAGGTTGCCCACTACCGGCTCGAAGTAAACGCCATGACGAGACCGATGATGGTCAGGGAGGATAAACCACCGTATGGAAGACAGAAACCATGAGATCCTTTGAATATGGATATTATCTTGAAACGCCGCTTTCCCATGCGCTTCTGATGACAATGCGATCATTGGGTGAATTCAGAGGTCGCCAGACACTTTATACCGACCAGTTTCCTGAAGTTCTGGATACATTACGGCGGGTCGCTATTATACAGAGCACGGAATCATCGAACAGAATCGAGGGCATTACCGTTGGCCCGGGTAGAATCGAAGCCATTGTTTCAAAGAAAGCCAGCCCTCGCGACCGTTCCGAGCAGGAAGTCGCAGGATACAGAGATTTCTTGCATCCATCCATACCAACCATGCCGGGCTTGAAGTTTCAAACAGCCTCATCCTGGACTGGCATCGAGCCCTATACCGTTTCACCAATGAAATGGGTGGAAAATGGAAAGAAAAGGACAATGCTATTCTTGAAGTTAGACAGGATGGGCGTCAAGTGGTGCGCTTTCAGCCCGTGTCCGCGCTGGCCACACCGGATTTTATGAACGGCCTGAGTAAGCTGTTCAAGCAGGCCACGGACAATGCTGAAACCGACCCTCTGCTGCAAATTGCCACGTTTGTTTTTGATTTTGAATGTATTCATCCTTTCAAAGACGGGAACGGACGTATCGGACGTCTGCTTACGCTTCTTCTCCTCTATCACGCCGGGTATGAAGTCGGCGGATACATAAGTCTGGAACGCATCATTGAAGACAGCAAGGATACCTATTACGAAGCGCTCAACAAAAGCTCGCAAGGCTGGCATGAGGGAAAGCATGATCTTCGTCCCTGGTGGAATTATTTCCTAGGGATGCTGATTGCAGCTTACAAGGATTTTGAAGACAGGGTCGGAAAAATAACGTCAGCAAGGGGCGCAAAGAGAGAAATGGTGATAAATGCCATTGAAAGTCTGTCTGAGAAGTTTACGATCGGCGACCTCAGACGAGCCTGCCCCGGTGTGAGCTATCCCACCCTTCAGCGCGCTCTTGCCGATTTGAGAAAGGAAAAGAAGGTAAGGTGTCTCGGCAGGGGGCCTGATGCAGAATGGGAGCACATCAAGGGTTGATAAGATAATCTTATCACGACATGCTGAAGTGATAAGATTGCAACGGTGTGGCTGATCCAAAAGTTGATGGCCGAGCTGTTCCAATATGAAAAGTTCCGGAAACAGATGCTGAACGCGCCCTCTCCCGTGGAGCGGCATTTCCTAGAAGCGGTCCGGGAGGTTAAAGAACTGGAGAAGGTCAAAACAGCAAGCTCGAAGAAGCAGTGAAAGGATGCTGGCGGGAAATGGACGGCAAACAAGGACAAGTCATGAGTGACAGCATCGTAAAAAGTAAATTTTCCCATCCCCCGGCGGGAGGGGACTTACGGTCTTCTAGCCATCGGTTTGCTTTTGTTTTCCATGCGGGGGTTAGTCAGGGAGGATGGATGGAGTGACGGGTCACTCAAGGTCTCTTTCTGGGGAACTAATATCGGGCTTTTTATTATTTTCATCGGGACTTTATTGCCTATCGGTATCCTCCAGGTTCTTGATAATATCAAATACGGCTTCTGGCATGCCCGTTCAGATGAATTCTGGTTCCAGGATACCATTCAATTATTAGGACAAATCAGGGCGTTGCCAGACCTGCTGATTATCCTTGGCGCTGGTAGGATCCTCCTGTTCATGGTTAAGGCGATAACCAGACTGAAACAGGCTGAGGTGAAATCTGGTGAAAGGTTTGATTAGCGGGCAGGGGAAATAGAGAAGGTTATCGAATACCTCTTCCCTACCGTGAAGAGTGTGATGGATATTACACCAGTTGGTCTCGGTGACCATTTTACTACGTCAAATCCTGAAACTCGGAAAAACCGGTTGACAAGCAGGCCGGTTTCCATATAATCTAAACTCTAAACCAGTTTGTTCTAATCGTATAAGATGGAAATTCCGGAAGGAAGAAGTGGACGGCTGGGTGAAGTCGGGGTAAAAAGGAGGGAAGGCATGTGGAATTAGAGAAAAGTCTAAGACTGAAACGCAACGATATCCTACTTCTGGCTTCACGGCACGGGGCAAAAAATGTCAGAATTTTCGGTTCTGCCGCCAGAGGAGAAGCAGTGCAGGAAAGCGACGTGGACTTTTTGGTAAAAATGGAAGATGGACGTAGCCTCCTCGATCTTAGCGCTCTTGTCGCGGATCTTCAGGATATTCTTGGGCGGAGGGTAGACGTTGTTTCTGAAGACGGTCTTTACTGGCTGCTGCGACGGAAGATTCTCAAGGAGGCTAAGCCGTTATGACGAAAGATTCCCGTGTTTACCTAGTCCAGATACTTGAGCGGATCGAGAGAATCATTCAGTATACTGCCACTGGAAGGAACACTTTTTTTTCAGACCCGCTAATCCAGGATGCCGTCATCAGAAATTTCAGGTTTCTATTTCTGCAATTCTCCCGCCGCTTGATCAGATCGAAAAGGAGCTTGCCGGCGATGAAAAAACAAGCGAATAAGAGAAAGTAAAAAAGCAAAAGTGATGGATGTTCTGCTCACGTTCACAGGATTTCATGATCCCTATTTCAAGGGGCTGGTTGACCAGGAGGAACAGCCCGGGCACATCCTTTCCCTCCTAAACACACGCTCATTCGATCATATATTTCTTTTCGATACCCCAAGCACACAACGGGTTACTGGGGAAACAAAGGACACTATAACGAAACTCCATAGTGGTAGCGAGGCACACGTTCTTGAAATCAACCTTTCCGATCCGACCAATTACCAAGAAATATTAATAGGGCTCAGAGTGCACCTTCATCGTAATATACCTCACAAATCATACTTGATTCACATTATTATCCAATAGATATCGCTTATAATAAGTTTTTAAATAAACAAGTTCGGCACGCTTTCAAAGATACCCTTTCACGAAGCAACGACCCTTTTAGACTGTATCTCGCCTTCTTAATGCATTGCCCAGCAATCTCTCTCACCTATCTCACTATCCATGTATGCGAAGGGTTTGGGTCTCATGGAACTTTTGAAGTTTACCCGTTTATTCAAGATGCCCTTAAGCTTCCAGAATCATTAACAACATCTCAAAAGAATAAGCTGTGGAAGGCTTACAGGGCCTCATGCCTTAAATTGGGTCTTTCCATCTCAACGCGTCTTTCCGGTGCCCATTTCATGGTTGATGAGTACCTGAGACAAAGTGGTGTTCCCATCCCATATGTAGGAGACCTGACAGATAAAATGCTTCGTTATGGAAAAGTCACAGGTATTCCCGATGATGATGATCCCGCTGCTATTAAAAGATGGCAAGAAGGGTTGAGCCTTAGGCTTTTGCCACCTTTTTCGAAAGTAGCAAGACAGGCAATCGTCTTGGATGATAACGGTTATTATATCCGCCTCTTTCTCAAGCTTCTTGAAAAGCCAGCAGAGCCTGCTAGCGCACTATCAGATTTTGAATTGCGAATGTCCGATGCGATCCACAGACAGGAAATAACCGCAGTTCTCCGCCGAAAAGGTAAGTCTCTTCGTATCGTACAGGTCTTATGGAGAGATAATCAACTTGGCGTTGAACTCCCGCCTGGAGAAGGGGTGGAATGGTCGATAACGGTTGGGGATATAACAACCAACTATATCGGACAGATGGAAAGCAGATTTATTCCCTTTGATAAACCTTTACCACCGTTTGTTGAAATAAAAGGTGAGGATCGCAGCAGACCGCCAATAAGTCTATGGGAAGATGAGAGAAATAATCGTCTACTGATATTTACTGCGTCCGGCACCTTTGTCAACTCGTCAAAACTGAGCGAAGCGCCAATAACCCTGGAGCCTGGTGACTATCATCTGGTTTTGCGTTTCATTCCGGATGGTCTAAGAGAAACCGTTGAGGAGGTGAGAATACAGCCTTCACTGTATCTGCTTCCCCTACGTTTGGAACCCGGGGAAAAATTTGTTCTGAAGCACGGACCGGCCACCCTTGAACTGCATGCTGATCTGAAGCCGATTCTTCTTTGGGAGGGTACTAGCATCAAAGGGCTTAGAGGCAATGAAATATATTGCAGCAATAATTTGAAGCTGCGTGCAATCATTCCCGAAGAATATTTTGTAGATGGTATTAAATATTACATTCGTTTTAGCCAGGCAGCAGAAACTGATGAACTAATTGCACAAATCTCCAACGATCAACCCGATGCAGCCATTATCAATGTATACAAACTTATTCGAAATAGGTGGAGACCTGGCGTCACAAGGATTCTCGCTGAAATCTACCGTGAAGGGATACAGCGCCCCGTTTTTCGCTCGGCCATCATGTTATGGATAGGACTGGAGACGGTTAGAAGTCGGACACACTTCTATTGTTCTGCTCATCCATCCAATTTGATCGAGGAAGAATGCGACAACCTTTTCATCAACAGAGAGGAGTCATATATCAGTTACCGGAACAAAGACAATCGATTTTTTCGCATGGTCTTCAATCTTGGCGATGCGAAGCGCTTTATCTTCACTTTGCCTGTTCCGGGAATATTCATGCAATTGAAAGATTATTCCGCTTCGACTGAAATTGAACGACCCTTAACAAAAGGATCCACACTTTCCGTTGCCCGGAATTCGAGAAACGTTCTCGAAATATCTTCCACATCAAGTGGGTTCTTAAAATTGGGTAATTTTAGGGCACGTGTGGATTTCAGTAAAAGGCTTCCCTTGTCCGGTCTCATTGAGTACCTGGGCCCGGAAACACATACGCTTCAGTTCATAGACGATGAAAGAGGCTGCGAAGAAGACCTATTGAATTTGGTTTCACCTCATGAAATCCTCGCTTATTCGGTAGAACCCAAAAGTAATTTTTACCGCATTAGGTTTTCCCTGGCGCAGCAAGTCACGGAACTCACTATGAGAGCTATTGATTTACTTTCCGGAACGTGTGAGATGCTACTTTTAGAATGTAATAGCACTTTCGAATCGACAGAATCCGGAGTACGCGGCTGGTTGACGTGTGAAAGCAATAACCAACAAGGTTTCTTCAATCACGATTTGTTGCTTTCGCTTAACGCGTGGCCTAATGGAACGTGGGTTATTGATCCTGAAGCTAAGATAAATGGACGTTGGAACTCTGATCTCCCTCGCAGCTGATACATCACAGTCTTGTCGTCAACCCTTCGAGTTGCGTTGCTTCATCAACATTACCACCGGGCTTCAGGTGTTGGAAACCGATTTTATATTTGAAGCGCCGGACAGATGCCTGATCAAATCTTAAAAGCGGTTCGTCGTGCAGATCAGGATGCCTCGAAATCGTTCTATCTGGGCGAGCAAGTCTTTGGTATGGCTGATTTCCCAATATCTGACAGCCCGGCTGCGAATGAAAAGGAAAGAATCCGTATCGTCCATAACCAGTACGGTATCCTTCGCTTCTGCCTTGGAAAAAACCTGGCTGATATTCTGTTCAGTTTAGCCCATATAGGGGCTTACAATGTCGCTGGTTCTCTTGACCATAAGTTCTCTTTCCAGATGTCCGGCAATCTGGCGCGCCAGTTCACTATTTCCTGTGTCAGGCGGACCGTAGAAAAGAAGGTTGAAGTTTCTGACTAGTTGCTGCTGATCGGAACTGCGGAGACAACGATCAAACTCTTTCAGGTGTTATGAGGGCAACAGCCCTTAAAGATTTGACCCTATCAAATGCTCGGCGTACCGCATTCTTTAAGAAAATCATTCAGGTTCCCCTCATTTCGTATTCCTAAACGAGTAAGGGCAAAGTCGTACCTGACCGGGTCCTCTGGAGAGATTGTTCTGAAGGCGGCGGTTATCTCAGATGCGGTGCGTATATCTGCCTGTTTTCGCCCTGTTATCTTGAGGGAAAGACATATCCTGTGCATGTGGGTATCAAGAGGGACGATGAGCTTGGATGCCGGCACTGTATCCCACCCCCCTGGGTCTACTTCATCCTCCCTCACCATCCAGCGCAGGAAAAGGTTCAACCGTTTGCATGCACTGCCTTTCGTTGGAGAGGGCAAGAGGCTGTTAGCCCTGCCGTTGTGCTCAGTGGTCAATTCCTTAGCAAAGGCTGAAATCGCTGGCAGGATTGTACTATCACGATCATTCATGCCGGCAGCAAAACATGCATGAAGGGAACCATACCGTCCTATAACGCCTTTGATCCCCAAAAGCATCGATACAAGATCCTCTCCCGTGGTAAACCGATGTTTGAATCCTGCAAAGTCGGGAAGAAGTGCCTCCCTTGAGGCCTGGTTCAGAAAGATATATGGAGATGGTTGCATAAGCTCCCGCACTAAGGAAACACTTTTCAGTATCTGTTGAACCCTTCCATAGGCAAGGGACGAGGCAACTAGACCAACTATCTCACGGTCTCTAATATCTGCATAATTATATAAGAACTCAAGGGGATCCGGATGGACGAACTCTCGTCGGTTGTATCTGGCATAAAGGTCGTCAAGGACATTTTTTTTAAGCATTGTCGGCTATTCAGCCTTTGCCTTTTTATAAAGAGGAGACATATTCCTCAGAAACTCAACTGCTTCCCTTAATGCATCCAGGAATCGGTCAATATCAGACTCTTTAGTGTCTCGACCGAAACTGATAACCAGAGTCCCCTGGGCATCGGCATACTCTCTGCCAATGGAGAGAAGTACATGGGAAGCCCGAAGTGCCCCGGAAGCACAAGCCGACCTGGTAGAAACAGCTATGTTCTTCTCATCCAGCATAAGGACGATGCTCTCTCCTTCAATATACCTTATGGATACAGAGACCAGATTGGGCAGAGAAAATTCAGGATGCCCGTTTATAATAATATCCTCAATGCTTTCCTTCAGCCCCCTTATCAGCCTGTCCTTCAACTTCCTTGCATGTTCTACCCTGCATTCCATCTCCCGAAAGGCAATGTCAGCGGCCACCCCCATCCCGATTATACCGATGAGGTTTTCCGTGCCCGCCCGCCTTCCATCCTCCTGAGCTCCACCGTCAATTAATGGCAACGGTGATACTCCTCGACGGATGTAAAGCCCCCCCACCCCTGATGGACCATTAAACTGATTGGAAGAGAAACTAAGTAAATCCACACCCAGATACTGAACATCAATGGGCATGACACCCACCGATGCCACAGCATCACTGTGGAAGAGAATATCCTTTTCCCGGGTAATCCGGGCAATTTCCTTTATGGGCTGAATGGTTCCGATTTCGTTGTTGCCATGCATGATCGTCACCAGAATGGTTTCGTCTGTTACTGCCTTGGCAATGTCATCAGGGTTTACCAATCCATATTCGTTCACAGAGACTGATGTTACCCTGTAGTCCATCTTCATCAGCCTCCTGAGAGACTTCAGGACGGCATTGTGCTCAATGTTAGAGGTTATGATGTGTTTCCCCTTGCCTGCTTTTGCTAAGGCTATCCCCTTTATGGCATGATTGATAGATTCAGTGCCGGATGAGGTGAACACCAACTCTTGGGGTGAGGCACAGTTTATCAGTCGGGCTGCTTTTTCCCTTGCCTGCTCCAATACCTCTGTTGCCTGTTCACCTAATTGGTGGGGGCTGGAAGGATTACCATGGTTTTTCTTGATAGCTTCGATCATGGCCTCCTGAACCTCAGGCAAGAGGGGATTGGCTGATATGTAGTCTAAGTTTATCGTATTCATTTGAAAATCTCCTTGCCAAGATCCTTGCCACAGTTTGAACAAAACTCCATCGCCTCTCCTAAGTCGGTATCGCAGTAAGGACACCGACAGGTGTCTCCTTTGGTATGCTCATGCTTGTCTTCTGCCTTTGGAGGAGACTTGACCTTGCCTGCCTTTTTGTCTTCATAGTCCTTTATGGCCAGTTGAAGGGCATCTGCTCCCAGGTTGGAACAATGAAGCTTGTTTTTGGGTAAACCTTCAAGAGCCTCAGCTACCGATTTGTTGGTAATCTTCCTGGCATCTTCTATAGTCTTACCCTTGGCCATCTCTGTGAGCATGCTGGAAACAGCAATGGCTGCCCCGCACCCAAATGTCAAAAACTTGATATCCTCAATACGGTCATCCTTAACCTTGATGTAAATGTTCATCATGTCACCACAGACAGGATTGCCAACCTCTCCTACCCCATCCGCATCCTTCATCTCCCCAACATTGCGGGGATTCTTAAAATGATCCATTACTACCTCTGAATACATCTCTTCCACCTCCCTATGTTTAAACCCATTATAACCACCCTGGCTAATTCGATTAGTTGTTTTCTCTATAAGACTATCGTCCTTTAGTCTATTTTCTTAATATAATCCCTTTTTTCTTTTTGTAAACCCCTATTATGTCAGGGCAGGCAATTCAAAAGTTGTTCATGTATGGTTAAATCTTATAGTCTTTTACTTTTTTCCAACATGCCATCTCAATAAGCTCGTGAGTGAGATTACCTTGTTGATACTGACCGCGATGCGGGCCGGCTCTGCCGTTATCTGAAAAACTGTGTTTGCCACTTGGCCATTCTATATAAGAATAATATTCTCAAACACTTAGCCTATTAGGTTCAAACTTCCGATACAAACAGTTTTTTAGCTGTCGACGCTAAAAAGCCTTTATCCCGACCATCAGCGTCCACACCACTAGAGTTGCGGTGAGCGCGTATAACCCTAGCCACTTTAAATAGTTATAATAATTTTTAAATCTTCGCCTAACAGCTATTTTTAATATGATGACGGCGGTAATCGAGTTGCCGATTATTATGTGCGCGACCGTTTTTATCCCGTGAATATCTCGGAAGAAATCGGATACTATGATGCCCAGCACCGCGAGTAATATCAAAATTACGAGCGCTATGCGGCTAGCCAGACAGTGCAGTTTTCTACGCTGTGCTGCATCTTTGGGAGGTTTTTTACCGAAGGCTATCGCCCATATCAAGATAACCATCCAGATAGTAACCAATAATAGAATGCTGGCTAAGACGTCTTTTATCAGGGTCAATTCCATAGAAATCAAAAACTACTTTTTGGGCGGTATCGCGTTGACGAGATAATTGACAATCAGCCCTTTTTCTTCGTCCGTCAACTCGCCTAGCCGTTTATGTTTATGTTTCATCTTCTCAGCCATCTTGCTGACGACCTTGTTCCACCTCTGTTGGGTGTAATTTTTATTTAAAGGCTTTTCTGTGGAGTGACATATCGAGCACTTTGTCTCGAAAAGCTCTTTTCCCTTGGTGAGACTCAGTTGTTTGTCCGCCTTAGGGGAGTCCGTCTGTGCGATAACAAAGGCCGGTATAAAGATTAAAGCTATCAATCCTGTTAAAATTTTTCGCATTTATCCCTCCTATAGGACTTTGTGTTATTGCTATATTACTCTTTCCTCATCGTATTGAGAATGAATTCAGCGGACTGACAGCCTGCTTCGGAATAACACTGCTCACCGATGGCCTAGTATATTTTATCCCTTCTTAAACGTTGTCCCTTGTCTCCTTATAATCAGCGACTTGGAAGCAATGGAAAAAATTCAGTAGAGGTAAGTTAAGCCCAGACTCCTATGAAGCCATCCAATCAGACCCTCTGATTCCTCATGCATATCCTTCCATGATCTTTTTTAGCATCATCCGATCCACATCTCGTCCCACCAGAGGCCCTTGGCTCAAAACGGGAAAGTGTTCCTCAAATGGTGGTCTCTCATTCCGGTATATGACCCCTACTGGGATTCGATCTCCCCACTGATCTGCTGTCTTAACGGCTGCGTACCAGTCTGTAGGGTCGTAATCTTTGGGCAAGGGATAGCATCTAGACTTGTACCAAGCGAAGGTATTGACCTTGTTGAAAGAGACACAGGGCTGTAGAACATCGATAAGGGAAAAGCCGCGATACGCTATTGCCTGTTGAATTATGTCCGAAAGGTTATCTGTCAGCCTGGCGAAAGCACGAGCTACAAAACCGGCATGCATGGCAACGGCTACAACCGCAGGATTGAAAGCAGCCGAAGCTACACCACCTGGCTGAACCTTGGTGATGAACCCTTCATCCGAAGTGGGACTGGCCTGCCCCTTGGTCAACCCATACACCTGGTTATTGTGGGCGAGGAGTGTCACGTCAATATTACGGCGTATTGCTGCAAGAAAATGGTTTCCTCCCTCTCCATAGCTACAGCCATCTCCGCTTTCGACTATGACAGTCAGTTCGGGATTGGCCAGCTTCGCTCCGGTTGCTACGGGCAGTGACCTACCGTGGAGACCATTAAAGACATTGGCATTCAGGTAGTGAGGTGCCTTGGCGGCTTGACCTATGCCAGAGATGAAAAGCACCTGGTGGGGTTCTAATCCTCTGGCTACTAGGGCCTGCTTCATTGCCTCCAAAATGGAAAAGTTGCCACAGCCAGGACACCAAGTTGTATCATACTTTCCATAATCGCTGATTGTTACCATGGTTCTCCCCTCTATAGGTTAAATAAGTATGATTCATCTCCCAACTAATTGGGAGATGATCTTATAGTTATTAATTACTACATAGTTTCCTAAGGATGTATTCCGGTGTAATCGGTAACCCGTCATATCGCAACACCTGTTTGGCGATCAGCACCCCTGTCTCTCTTCGAATCAATCGGGCCAGTTGCCCGGTGGCATTTCCCTCTATACACACTAATTCACGCGTCTTTTGAAGATGTTCCGAAAACTGCTCTGAGACCAAAGGCCAAACCTGGGTAAAATGGAGTGTGGCTATCCGTTTCCCGTTGGATCTCATCTGACTTGCGGCCTCAAGCACCGCACCCTTACTCGATCCCCATGAAACTAAAACCATATCCGGCTTTTCATCTCCCTGCAGTTGAGGCGGGAGCACCTCTGCTTTGATTCCTTCTCCCTTTTTAAGGCGTTTTTCTACCATCCTCTGGCGGACTGTCAGATCCTCAGTTATATGGCCATCTTCACTATGTTCATCACTATCGGCTACAACGAGGTGTTTGGAAATCCCTGGTAACATTCGCTGAGAGATACCGCTATCTGTAAAAGCATAGCGACGATACGGAGAAGATGAACTGGTCAGAGCATAAGAAGGGTTTACAGGAGACATGTCCTCAATGTCAAAAGGGTCTATAGCACGATACGAATCAGCGAAAAACTGATCCGTCAAAATAAAAATCGGCCCCTGATATCGCTCTGCAAGTTCAAATGCCTTTCGTGTTAGATAAAAACACTCTTCCACCGTACCAGGAGCGAAGATGGCTCGAGGGAACTCTCCGTGACCGCTGTGGAGCACTAATTCCATGTCCGACTGCTCGGTACGTGTTGGCAGACCAGTTGCCGGTGCAGGACGCTGAGAAACAACGATGACAATAGGAGTTTCAGTCATTGCTGCCAAACTCACTCCCTCGGTCATTAAGGCAAATCCGCCTCCAGAGGTACCTACCATGCTGGGGGCACCAGTGAATGATGCCCCTATAGCCATGTTGATGGCGGCAATCTCGTCCTCAGCCTGCTCCACGATTATCCCCATTTTTTCAGACTTACCTGCCAGATTGACAGCTATGGAGGTTGCCGGGGTCATAGGATAGAAGGAGTAGAACTTCAAGCCCGCTGATAGGGCTCCCAGGGCAATGGCTTCATTACCGTTCATAACCAGGCGGTCTGATGCATGGGAAACACGAGGTAGCTTTTGGAAAGATAGTGGCTGGTCGGCGGTCCACCGAAAGGCCTTTTCCAATACCAGTCGATTCTCTTTCACAGTCTCTTGATCCATCTTGTCAAAGAATTTATTCATTGTTTGGGAGACTAATTCTTCGTCAAGACCAATGAGGTAACTAACTACACCGAGAGCCGCAATGTTTAAGAACTTATCGGGAGCCCACTGTTTGAAAGGAACTTTGATACCCTGATCATCGGCAATATCAAGTGCCTCGTCCATAATGATAAGCCCCCAAGGAGACAGTTCTTCCCGATGTATCCTGACTGTATCCTTATCGAGGGGGACGAGGATATCTACCGCTTCCTGGGGAGCAATTACCTCATCAGCACCCATGCGAATAGCAAAGCTATTATGACCACCACGAATTCGAGACTGGTAGCTCTGGGTCACGACTACTGAATAACCACTCCGCGCCACGCTCTTAGTAAGTATTTCCCCTATCGTTACCAGCCCCTGACCTGCCTCCCCCCCGATGAGCACGTTAATAGTATTTCTCGTCACGTTATATCCCTCCTTTGTAAAGCCTCTTAAAAAGTATTCCTTCCGGCTTCAGGACAGATGCTTTGACCAATCTGAGTTCAACTTCCATCCTTTCTCTTGTCAGCTCCCAGGGCTTCGCTAGCCATCTCGCTAACCCGTCGAACACTAAAGTGCCAGTCTCTATAGAGATGTACCTCTGCATTGTCAGTCAAGAGAGCTTCAAGCTGTGAACGGCCATCTTGGACACCGAGCAATCCCATAGCCCATGCGGCCAGAGCCCTAACCGTAGCATCTGATGAGCCCAGGCAGGGGTAAAGAATACGGGTGGCATCTTTCTCTCGTAATATATCGGGTCTCACCTGGGCCAGCCTTCCTAGACCCCACACGACACCCCGCTGCAATGGTTGATAATCTATGTAATTCCCATCTTCTCGAATATAAGAAAGCAGGATATGGGCAAATTCCTCGGCCAGACCTTCATTGCATGTCATAATCTCGCCCATTGCCTCCGGTGCCCCCCACCCTATTCCTCCGGATTCGTCGTTTAGACTCCACATGAGGTGACGCATTATCGTGCGGGCTGACTCCATATCCTTTGCGGCAATATTAGAAACGATAAAGCCCATAGCAGTGACCGCCCTCCACTTCATATCTTCATCATCGGTATAGAGGGATGCAATAAGGGTATTGATGACCTTACGAGGATGCAGTTTAGATAATTCATCAAGTGCCTGATCAAAATCCGGTAATTTTAGCAGGCTTAATACCCTGTGCTTTAGAGCTGTTCTCCCTGTGCTCTTTTTCAACGTGCTCTCTTAAGTAAGCCTTCATTTTCTCCCGGTATCAGACCTATAAGTGGGCGCATTCTTTGGGGACTTACCCTTCTTGACTTCCTGGTAATAAGCATAGGTAAGGGGTCTGCCTTCACGGAGTACTCCAGCACTGACAACATCTCCAAAAAAGACTGTATGAGTCCCCACGTCAATCTGGTTAAAGACCCTGGCCTCTATTATTGAAAGGGCATAATCCATGACTATGGGACAGCCCGTGCTTCCTGTTTTTACCTGGAAGCACTGTGACAGTTTGTCAATGTCCCGGCCACACTTAAAGCCGAAAAGCCCTATAAATGTCATTGGCGTGGACTCATCCAGAACGGAAACGGTGAATAAACCACTCTTTGAGATGTACTCATGGGTGAGATTGTCTTTATTGATACTGAGCGCTATACGGGGTGGCTCTGCCGTTATCTGAAAGACTGTGTTCGCCACCTGGCCATTCTGCTTGCCGTTAAACCCTGACGAGACAATGTACATTCCATAGCTGAGGTCCCAGAGGGCTTTTTTGTCTATCTTGTTGTTCATGATGAGGCTCTCCTCTCTATAATTAGGCCATCCTGAAAAATGAAATTTCCTTTGGAACGAACATGAACAGGATTATTAAATCGTTTACAGTTGACAGTTCGCAGTTAACCGTGAACCGTGAACAGTTTTTAAAACCTGCGCTAGAGAGTGGAAAAGGGAATTTTTCAGTGTGAACTTAATTATAGTGAACGAATTAAATAAATTGACAAGAAGGATGTCATTGCGAGCGCAGCGAAGCAATCTTATGGGATTGCCACGTCGCTATCGCTCCTCGCAATGACCACTTTATTAAGCCGTTCACTATAGATAAGGGGAACGTGCAAGCCCCGTTTTTTATGCCTTCCACAGGCCATGCAAATTACAGTACTCCCGGGCCGTGATTTTTTCTGCATCAATGCAAAAGACAGCTTCGGGTGCTTCCCCTGCCTTCAAAAATTGACGATATGCCGTACCGTCTGCAATTACTTCGATCCATTCGATGAAGTGTTTTTCCTCCATAGGATGGGGAACACTTCCGATTTTTACCTTGAAGCCACTCTGGGTCTTTTCTACCACGGGAACATGCTTCTCCCTGGCTGCATCGGTTGTGTTCTCTACATAAAGCTTCATGGGCTGGCCGCAGCACACCAACTCACCTTTTCCTTCATGAAGCATCTCTACAATGTTTCCACATATTTCACATTTGTAAATCTCTAATCTCTTTGTCATGGCTGTTCTCCTTTCTGGATTGGTAAAACGTTTTGTAAACAACATCCTAATACTGTCATTTCAAGTGAAACGACATCTTAATAAAAGTTCAGTTATCCGTCAGAACCTCCTCGTCCCATAACTTTTCAAAGAAGAGTTTATGGGCTCCTTCTTCGGCAGCAAGATTTTCAAAGAGTTGCCTTGAAGGTGAATCCGTGATGAGCTTTGCTAAATCCGTGTAAAGGTGCATGGATGCTAATTCTCGACGCATAGCTATCTGCAGGAGGTCCTGCCATTTCATATCTGGCGAAGGCTCCTTATCCACCAGGTAATCTGCTATCTTGAGATTCTGTACAGGGTTGACCACTTTTTGGAAATAACCGGAGACATCCATTTTCTTGAGCCGGTCCCTGTGACTCTCTTCTACCGCCGCTATTTTACGCAGTTCCTCTGTTATGGGCTTTACTTTCACTCTGCCCGAGAGGAGGTTGTAAAAGTCAACAGCCTCCTGCTCCTTTTCTATAGCAAAGGCTATAATGTCCTTAAGTTCTTCTATTTTCATACCTACCTCTCTTTTCTGAAATTCTTTTTTGCAGTCAAGCAATCTGTTACTTAAAGGTTCTCCATTAGGCATTTTACGCTAGGTTAGCTTTTTCACTGCTGTCAGTATTGCATCATAATCAGGTTCTTCAGCGATCTCTTTGACTAAAGAGATATACTGTATAATTCCGTTGCGATCAACCACGAAAACCGCTCTTGCCAACAGTCTTAGTTCCTTTATCAGAACACCGTATAAAGTGCCAAAGGAAGCGTCCCGATGGTCGGAAAGTGTCTGAACTCGGGTGATACCGGCAGCACCACACCAGCGCTTCTGTGCAAAGGGCAGATCCATGCTTATCGTAAGCACAACAACATCAGAACTAAGTTGGCCGGCCTCCTTGTTAAATCGCCTCGTCTCCATATCGCACACTGAGGTATCCAGAGATGGCACTGAGGAGATAATGCATACCTTGCCGAGGAATTTTGAAAACCTAACCGGAGAAAGCTCATTATCCAACACTTCGAAGTCCGGCGCCTTATCTCCAACTCTGACTTCGTTCCCTACCAGCGTCAGCGGGTTTCCCCTCATTGTTACAATTCCCTTTCTCTCTTTCATTTTACTCTCCTTAAAAAAGGGTGATGTTTAGGGTTTCTACCAGTTCTCTGCCAGGAGCTCGAAGTGAGCCTGAGGATGGTCACATGCAGGACATCTATCCGGTGCCTCGGTTCCCTCATGAAGATAACCGCAATTACGGCAGCGCCAAACCACGGCCTTGCCCTTCTTAAAGACTGTCCCTGCTTTGATGTTGGCAAGGAGTCCAAGGTAGCGTCTCTCGTGTTGCTTTTCAGCAACGGCTATTGATTCGAATATCCTGGCTATATCTACAAAACCCTCTTCCCGAGCAATTTTAGCAAAAGAAGGATACATATCTGTCCACTCGTAGTTTTCGCCTCCTGCTGCTTCCTTCAGATTCTCAGATGTCTTACCTATGACGCCAGCGGGAAACGAAGCCTGAATCTGAACTTCACCTCCTTTCAGGAGTTTGAAGAGCCGTTTGGCGTGTTCCTTTTCCTGATTGGCGGTCTCCTCGAGAATAAACGCTATCTGTTCGAACCCTTCCTTCTTTGCCTGGCTGGCAAAGTAGGTATAACGGTTTCGGGCCTGCGACTCGCCCGCAAAGGCAGTCAAGATATTTCTCTCTGTTTTACTCCCCTTTAATTTCATAAAATCCCCCTTTCCTTCGTATTTTATTCAATTTTAACCTTGAGGTATTCGTAAAGAATTCCAACGACTTGTCATTTCGAGCAAAGCGAGAAATCTTAATCGTTAGTAATGTTAAGAGATTCAGATTCCTCACATTCGTTCGGAATGACATATTGTTTGGTAGTGCACGCTGATCAATTTTACTGGCAACTGACCACTGACAACGGACAACCGACACTACTTATTGTCTCTGGTCAAGAGGAAAAGCTTTCTCAAATGTTCCTGCTCCTGATGAACAAGTTCTTCAATTGCATCCATTTGTGATTCTCGGACTAAACCCTTTACCTCCACAAAGAAGATTATAGACTCCTTTTCAAACCCTATAGCCACATCCAGGGCATCCTTCCTGTCCTTTACCTTATTTAGCACCTCATTTATACCCTCTTTTTTCGTAAACACATTCATTTCTGCCATAGCCTGAATATAGTCATAATATTCCTCTTTGTCCGGGATATCAGGCTCGTAGTCCTTGAAGGTTTCATAGAGGGATTCAAGTCTTCTTATATGTTTTTCTTCTTCATCTGCCAGATAGTCAAAAAGCATCTTCACATCTTCTTGCTCCATTGAGTCGGCCAAAGATCGATAGAAGGCAAAACCGTTTTTTTCGATCTGTATGGCTACCTTGATTATTTCACTACCAGAAAAGAATAACATTATATCTCTCCTTCATTTTAAGTTTATGAGGTTTTGAAAAAGTATCAGGCAACCCTCTTAAAATTTTCCTTTGTTGCTTTGCAGACAGGACACTCCTCTGGCAAGTCTCCATCAAAGACATAGCCACAGACCTGACATACATGGTAATCAACCACTTGATCCGTTACCATGGCAGATAAGGCATCCTTGTAGAGTTTGCTGTGCCTTTCTTCCACATCCCTGGAGCGGGAAAAACTCCCTGCGATATCCTCCCTGTTAAGTTCCATGGCATCCTTGATTAGAGGAGGATATATTTGGGTATTGGCTTTGATCTCGTTCTCAAAGGCAGCCTTCAGATTATCCTCGGTGCTGCCGATTACCCCCTCCATGTACTTGAGATACTCGGATGCATGGACCCTTTCTGCCTCGGCAACTGCCCTGAAAAGACCCGCAATCTGGGGCAATCCTTCCTCCTCGGCCTTTTTGGCAAAGGCCAGGTTCCGTACATGTGCCTTCGATTCTCCGGCAAAGGCATCTTTCAGGCTTTTTTCAAGGACATCCGGCAATTTCTCATAAAGGATAAACTGGTACTTCGAGGCCCCACACACAGGGCATTTATCAGGCGGGCCTTCGCCTTCATGGATATAACCGCAAACCGTACATTTCCATTTTTTGCTCATCAGTACCTCACTTTGATTAGTTCGTCCTGAAAAAGCCAGATCAATCCTACAGGCCGGACAGACGCTGCGCTATCTTTTTCCCAAGTTCATGGCAGGCATGAATGCCCTCTTTATCGGGCACATACTGTATCTTCAAGCCGGGATCGATGATTTCGAATTTCATCGCTTCCAGTTCCTTATTAATCAGGTTCATAGCCTCACCGCTCCAGCCATAGGAACAAAAGGCGGCGCCAACCTTGTTCTTCGGTCTAAGTCCCTTCATATAGGTCAGAAAATCGCTGACTGTAGGGAATAGTCCATTATTCAGGGTTGGAGAACCGACGATGACTGCCCCTGCATCAATAACCTCTGTCATTATGTCGCTTCTGTGACATGACCGCAGATGCAGTGGTTTGGCATCTATCCCTTCCTCTCCCAGAGCGGCTACAATAGCCTCTGCCATCTTTTTTGTGCTTTGCCACATGGTGTCGTAAATAACCACTGCCTTTTTCTTGGGTTTCTGTTTACTCCATTCAACGTAAGCCTTTATTATTTTAGCAGGGTCTTTACGCCAGATGATGCCGTGATCAGGACAGATTGTATTGAAAGTCAATCCCATCTCTGTTACTTTATCGACAAGTTTAAGAATAAGCGGAGAATATAGTAAAAGAATATTGGCAAAATACTTGAGGGCATGGGGCATGATAGCCTCGCCCATCTGGTCATCAAACCTTTCCAACCCTGCGTAATGCTGTCCGAAGGCATCACTGGAAAAGAGGAGTTTATCCTCTTTGACATAGGTAAACATACTGTCCGGCCAGTGTAACATCCTGGTTTCTAAAAAAACCAGGGTTCTTTTGCCCAGGCTCAAATCCCCGCCATCTTCCACGGGCTTATAATTCCATTTCTCCTGAAAATGACAGGAGAGATTTTTATGACCCATCCTTGAGCAGAACAGGGGTTTATCTTCCCCGATTTTGTGCATCACTCTTGGGAGACTGCCTGAATGGTCCATCTCTGTGTGATTGCTGATAACATAATCGATCTTTTTGGGGTCAACAATCCGGCTGATGTTTTCTAGTAGTTCATCGGCAAACTCCTTTTTAACGGTATCAATCAGGGTAATCTTTTTATCCATGATCAGGTAGGAGTTATAGGTTGTTCCCTGATATGTAGAATATCCGTGAAAATCTCTGATATTCCAGTCAATAGCCCCAACCCAGTAAATTCCGTCAACTATTTCTGTGGGTTTCATTTGTCCCTCCGTGTCTGGTATTTACTCCTTTTCAAACTGGTCCTTCGATGCCCCACAGACAGGACATGACCAGTCATCTGGCAAGTCTTCGAATCTGGTCCCAGGTTTTATTCCGTTATCCGGATCCCCCTGAGCCGGGTCATAAATATAACCACAGACTGTGCATACATATTTATCCATAAAATTTAACCTCCTTCTTTAACAGCGGGCTTAAGCCCGCTGTTGTCATACCCGCTGTTGTTGTTATGTCCGTTGTTGTCATGCCCGCTGTCGATACCCCCTGTTGAGTAGTCAGCTCTCAGCTTCTTGATTTTTGGAACTGACAAGAGTTTTTACCCTTTCTTCAATCTCATCCCTAACCTCTCGCATAAAGTTTATTGGCTTATCAGAGGGGTCATGTAAATTCCAGTCATGGATGGGTACACCGGGAATATAAGGGCATTCTTCACCGCAACCCATTGAAATTATTGAGTCTGGCTTCATATAGTCTAAAACATCTTCAATGGATTTTGTCCTGCGAAATGCCATGTCTATCCCTTTTTCTTTCATTACCTCGACCATCGGCATATTTATCCCGCTTGCCGGCTGACTTCCGGCACTTTCCGCTTCAATCCTGTCCCCAGCATAGTACTGTGCAAATGCACTTGCCATCTGGCTGCGGCAGGCGTTTTCCCTACAGACAAAGAGGATTTTTTTCTTATTGAGAAGAGGCTCAATGAGCAGTCTGGTCTTTTCCTTCACCTCTGTCAGGGCTGTCGGGTGCTTTGCAATATCTCCTGGTCTCTCTATTTGCCTGTAGGTAAGACTTCCGTCAAAACCGGCACCAACGGCATCAAAAAAATATTTGGCTGTAAGGATAATGCCTTCAAAGAGGTTTTTACCTCTTGTGGCACCCAGAGCCAGTAAAAAGCCATGCCTCCACTTCCGACCCGGGTCTGTGAGTTTATGGATATACCTCCTTGCCCACAGGGTTTGACTGCGATCGATAAGTGCCTTCAATTGTGCAGGAGCCCCGTAGAAGAATACAGGGGTAACCATTACTATTATATCTGCCTTCCAAAGTAAGGGATATATTTCCTCCATATCATCGCTTATAGAACAAAACCCTTCCCTTTCACAGGTGCCACATTCCTGACAAGGGGTTATCCTTTTGCTGGTTACCTCCAGGTTATATGTTCGTGCACCGAGCCTTTCAGCCTCGGTCAGGAATGATGCAAGCAAGATGCTCGTGTTTCCATTCTTGCGAGGGCTTCCCTGTAATCCGAGAATAAACATATTTCTCTCCCAAATTGTTACTTATTCAACCTCGTATCCGAATCTTCCGACGTGTTCTCTGACCGTATCCACGCTAACGGGTTTTTCCTCGTCAAAACTTGCCACGCCCTTGTCTAGATCGACCTTTACATTTTTAATACCTTCAATTTCATTCAGGGCTTTAGTTACCGCCATGACACAGTGATTGCAGGACATCCCTTTTACCTTAATAGTCGTCATGATTTTACCCCCATTTATTAATATGTTAGTATCGTTTGTTATAAGCAGCCCGTAAAGCTGGCGTAGTGTTCTCTTATCCCACTAAACGTCTGGTAACCTCAGCCACATGCTTTCCCTGGAACCGAGCAATGGCAAGTTCGTTTTCACTCGGCAAACGACTGCCGTCAGGGCCGGCAATTGTAGAGGAACCATAGGGGCTTCCTCCTGAAACTTCATCAACAATCATCAATCTCTTCTCGGAATATGGAACTCCGACTATTATCATCCCGTGATGCAATAGTGTGGTATGAAAACTCAAGATTGTAGATTCCTGGCCTCCATGTTGTGTTCCGCTGGAGGCAAATACACTCCCTACCTTTCCTACCAATGCATTATTAGCCCATAGCCCCCCTGTAGTATCGAAGAATGTCCGCATCTGTCCGCTCATCATGCCAAAACGTGTTGGAGTACCGAAGACAACAGCGTCTGCTTCGGTTAGGTTTCCCAGGATAGCCGTAGGAATATGGGCAAACATTTTCTTGGTTTCTATTGCACCCATCTTAGCCAGAACCTCATCCGGGAGAGTCTCAGGGACTTGAAACAGTTTGACCTGTGTACCACTTACCTGTCCGGCGCCTTCGGCAATCGCCTCTGCTAAACGATAGATATGACCATAGATACTGTGAAAAATGATATTAATCTTCATAGTTCCTCCTTTTTTTATCGATAAAAAAATGTTAACCACCCCAAGGCATTTTGGAATAGGTATCAGAGAGTTTATCGCGGTATTCCTTAAAAAACTTCTCGTGGCTTTTTTCCCAACGGGAAAGCATTAAGAGAGCTCCCCCTAACTCTCCTTCCGTATTTTCGGCCATCCTTTCGTAAAATTCACACAGGTCCCTTTCTATGAGCCAGGCTGTGTTGAAAACCGTAACATCAGGGATCATTGAGCCATCGACGCATTGCTGCAAGAACTCTGACTTAGCTCGCGTGTCGAAATAATCTGTGGGTTCTAGAACCATATTCTTCAGGTTTGAAAGATTGATTTTGCCCTCCTGCTCCAAATTATTCAGAATTCCTTTGATAAAGAGGATGTGTTTTTCCTCTTCCTCGATCAATCGTTTGAATGCACTAACCGCCGCTCCTATGCCCATTCGCTTAAGGGAGGATTTAAAAAAGTCCTTTCCGGTCTCTTCCTGATTCAAGGCATATTCGAAGACCTTGATCAAATTTTTATTGCCGGTTATATACCCATCTTTGTTGTTTTTTGTCATAACTATGCCTCCTGAAAGGGCGCTTCTCTGTGCTCTAACACTACCCTAAAGTGCAAAGGGTTGAGATATTATTCCTGTAATTTCTGTTTCCAGAAGGCCATTATACCATCTTTCCCAAAGGACACCTGTATCAGTTCCCACCCTTGTCTGCCTCGTTCATTTAAGATGTCCTGGAGTATCTTCGTTTGATCCGTAGGAACCTGCTCCAGGGTGCATTCGGCAGACTCTGAACAAAAGTAAACCAGTTCCTTGAATGCCTCAGCGGGGTGTTTAGTGATTTGGTATTCAAACCGTTTCATAACGTCTCCTTTTTCGCTAATCCAATTTAATGGCCAATTTTAGGTTTTCCAAGTCTGTTATAGGAGTTTTACACACATACTGTTCACACAGGTATACCGTTGGTTGATGGTTTATCGGATGAAGTGCTTCTACAAAAGGAGCTAGCGTGGAGAGTATCCTACCTTCATCTCCACCCGGCTGGAGCAACAGCACCTTATTGGGCAGAAAGATTTTGTTGACAACCTGGAGCATCGCCCTTGTGGTTTCATGGGAAGGGTCTCCGACAATGACGATCTCCAGACTTGGGCCGACCATAAAATCGAGAGCGTTTAAGAATTGAGAATACCCCATAGGCAAAGCCGCAACATGACTGGAAAATGCCTCTGCTAACTGATCGGCCCTTTTCTCCAGATCAGTGTTTCCAGTCATACGGGCCAGACGCAGAAGGTTCAGCGCCGCCACAGAGTTGCCTGAAGGCAGGGCTCCATCATATATCTCTTTGCTCCTGGCAATAAGTATCTCATTGTCTTTCCCCGTGAAGTAAAAACCCCCTTTCGAGTCATCCCAGAAAAGGTCAATCATTCCCTTGTTGATTTCAATGGCGTCTTTCAGGTATGATATGTTAAAAGTAGCCTCATACAACTCGATAAGTCCCCAAACCAGAAAAGAATAGTCGTCCAGGTATCCAGGATACGCCACATCACCTTGCCTGTATCGCCGGAAGAGTTGGCCGTCGGGTTTCCTCAGTTTTTCCAGGATGAAGGATGCAGCTTGCTTTGCAGCATCTATATATAATTCATTCCCCAGTGCCTTGTATCCTTTGGCCAGAGCCGCTATCATGAGTCCATTCCAGGAAGTGATAATCTTGTCATCCTTCAAAGGATGAACCCGCTTCTCTCTGTCCATAAATAGGAGTCGTCCGGCTTCCTCCAAAAGGGTTTCAAGCTTAGCTAAATCCATACCTTTTTGCTCAGCAAAGACCTCAAGAGCTATAGGGATGTGGGGGATGCTTAAGCCATCCTCAAAATTGCCTGCTTGGTTGATGTCATAGAAATGGCAGTAGAGGTCGCCCAGCTCATCCCCTAAATGATCCTTGACCTGCTGGGGTGTCCAGAGGTAGAATAACCCCTCCTTGCCTTCACTGTCGGCATCTTCCGCCGAGTAGAACCCGCCTTCAGGGGCTGTCATGTCTCGCAACACATAGGTAAATATCTCACCGGCCACCGCTGCATACCGGGGATTTTTTGTTACCTGATATGCTTCGATGTAGGACATGGACAGCAGGGCTTGATCGTATAGCATCTTTTCAAAGTGAGGTGCCAGCCACTTTTCATCAACAGAATAACGGTGGAAACCATAGCCAATCTGGTCGAAAACACCTCCGAATCGCATGGCATCGAGAGTCTTTTCTGCCATATTAAGGGCATTCGAATCGTTGCTGCGCCTATACCACCTCAAGAGAAAGGTCAACTGATGTGGTGTGGGAAATTTAGGTGCACCTCCGAAGCCTCCCCACTTTGGATCAAAGCTCCTTGCAAGTTGCTCATAACCCTTCTGAAGGGTATCAATGCCTAAGGTCTGGCCTTCGGAAGCCAGGTCTGCCCTTGGCTGAATGGCATTGGTAATCTCTTCGCCAGCCCTGAGAATGCGCTCCCGATCCTTCTCCCACAAGGCTGCTATTTGAGTCAGGACATCTGTAAAACCAGCCATCCCCATACGGCTCGACTTCGGGAGATAGGTGCCTGAAAAAAAGGGTTTACCTTCGGATGTCATGAAGATGGAAAGGGGCCATCCTCCACGCCCTGTCATGGACTGGCACGCTGACATGTATATTTGGTCAATATCCGGCCGTTCTTCCCGATCTACTTTGATGGCAACATACGATTGGTTCAGTATGCGGGCAACTTCCTTGTCCTCAAAAGATTCATGTGCCATAACATGGCACCAGTGACAGGTGGCATACCCTATGGATAGGAAGATAGGCTTATCTTCCTTTTTCGCCTTTTGTAAAGCCTCATCACCCCAGGGATGCCAGTTCACAGGATTCTTGGCATGCTGGAGCAAATAAGGACTCTTCTCATGTATCAATTGGTTAAAACCCACCTTTGCTCCTTCTTCATTGTCATCCATATAAAACTCACGAGATGATTATTATGAAAAGATTTTTTAGGATGTCCCTTCTAGCGTGCACTTCGTGAAGTCGATTTCATTCCCGCAACCTGTACAGATATGCTTCTTGTCAAACTCGTCTGAAAATATTTCCTTCTCCTTGCCACAATTGGGACATTTACAGGTTAATAATTTTAAGTTCTTAAAATTCTCAAAGCCAGGGCAATGTCTCGGTGTAGTCATAACAAATCCTCCCAGCACAAAATTTCTGACAAACTTTGGCTAATAAACGATTGATGGCTTCGTAAAAAGTCTATCTGCGGCGTTGCACTGCATCCTTCGTCGTTGCAGCGTACCCCTAAGTACGCTTCACTCCTCAGGATTTGCGCGCCTTGCATCTGGAGCTTTTTACTT
>QZJR01000048.1 GCA_003599365.1 Deltaproteobacteria bacterium
GTTGCAGCGTACCCCTAAGTACGCTTCACTCCTCAGGATTTGCGCGCCTTGCATCTGGAGCTTTTTACTTTGCCATCCCAATTTTGACTTTTTACGAGTCCGTCAACGATTATAAGGCTATAATAACTCCTCATTATGTATTATACTTAATTAGAGCCTTTACTTACAAAATCCGCGGCTTACGTTGGTATTGGTCCTTCTATGGAACATACGGTAAAATCAATCTTTTTACCGCATGCCGTGCAGACATGTTCTTTATCAAACTCGTCCGCGAAAATCTCTTTCTCCTTGCCACAGTTCGGGCATTTACAAATAAAACCATCGAGGTCATGGTATAAGTAAAAATTTGGACATTTTTTTGGTGTAGACATGATAACCTCCTCCTCTAATTATAAAGTTTTAGCCAACTAAGCGTTATGGATACGATTATTGTGGGTACCTCTCCTATAAAATCCTTGCTGTTTCTTGTTTACATTGCAATAACCTGTTTGATTCCCGGGATTTTCTCTTTTAAGGTCTTTTCCACCCCCATTTTCAATGTCATCTGAGACATTGGGCATGAACCACAGGCCCCTGTCAGCACTACCTTTACTACCCCATCGGTGACGTCCACTAACCGGATATCCCCTCCATCTGCCTGCAAGGCAGGTCTTATCTGGTTCAATACTTCCTCAACTTTTTCCTTCACCTTAGACTCTCCTTTCTGTTTTTATGTAATTATAATTGTAATTACGGTGCTCTACTTTTTCAAGTACCTATATCAAAAAAAGAATATTAAAACCATTAATACCCTATTCAGAGCGAAAAATCCAACATTTTTTATAGTAAGGGGCTTTTTGGCAGGTTAAAGATAAATCTTGACCCTTTTCCAGCTTCACTCTCGGCTCGTACTTTGCCGCCATGGGTCTCTATGATATGTTTAACTATGGATAGACCCAGACCGGTTCCGCCCAACTCCCTGGATCTGGCTTTATCTACTCTGTAAAAACGTTCAAAGATCCGGGGAATATCTTTGGGGGGAATCCCGATCCCGGTATCGGCTACTTCTACTTGGACGCCATCATCTTTTTCAAAGGCGGAAACAGTTACCTCTCCGTTATTAGGGGTATATTTTACCGCATTGTCAAGGAGGTTTTCCATGACTGTCTCTATTCTTTCTTTATCAGCCAAAACATGGGGTAAAACAGAAGGTATATTCATCTTGATCTTTTGCCCTTTCTGATCTGCTATCTCCCTGAAGTTAGAAATTACCCTGGATACTACATCCACCAAATTTACAGGCTTGAGGTTGTTAGCTTCTGTCTTTCCACTTTCAATTTGAGAGAGATTCAGAAGGTCGGTAATGAGTCGA
The DNA here is from genome assembly GCA_003599365.1 of Deltaproteobacteria bacterium. GTDB lineage: Bacteria > Desulfobacterota > UBA8473 > UBA8473 > UBA8473 > UBA8473. The sequence goes on from QZJR01000048.1 coordinate 1,352, forward strand.
TTGAGCCTTTCAGTGTGTTTCTCAATTATTTCAAGAAACCTGAGACTTTTTTCCGGATCACTGACAGCCCCGTTTCTTAAGGTCTCTACAAAGCCTTTGATAGAGGTAAGGGGGGTGCGCAGTTCATGGGATACATTGGCCACGAATTCCTTCCTTACCCTCTCAAGGTCCCTGATCTGAGTAATATCATGGAAAACCGCTACCATTGCCCATGGGGTACCTCCTTCGCCTGGGATAGCTGCCGTCTGGACACGCAATATCCTTTCCCCTCCATAGTGGAGGATAATTTCTTCCATTTTTTGAGCCCCAGTCTCCAGAACCTCCTGAAAGAGGGGATTCAAGCGAGTATGGCGGATTACCTCCCAGTGAAATCTGCCCAATGCCCTGCCGGGGGGGATATTAAGTATCTCCTCGGCTGCTGAGTTGATAAGTATGACCCGTCGGTCCTGGTTAATGGCTATTACCCCCTCAATCATCCCGCTCAGTATTGCCTGCCTTTCGCGTATCTGTTTCGTTAGGGTCTCAATCTTATTTTGAAGCTCAATGCTCATTGTGTTGAAAGAGCGGGCAAGATCCCCTATCTCATCCTTTGAGTCTGTCCTTATCAGTTCTGAAAAATCCCCTCTTGCCATTTTTCGGGCCGCCATGGTCATCTGGATGAGAGGTTTGCCCATCCTTCTGGCTAAGATAAACCCTATGCCGAGAGAGAGCAGGGCAGCAATGATAGCTCCCCAAACAATCACTTCATAGATATGTCCCCCCATTTTTTCTACCTTACTCAGAGGAAGGGAAACCCTGACCGCTCCTATAATTCGATATTTAATTTCAACAGGCAAGGCAAGATACATCATCTCCGTTTTCAAGGTTTCACTATACCGAATGCTTTTGCCAACCTTTCCTCTTAATGCCTCTCTTATTTCGGGCCTATCCAGATGATTCCCCATTTTTGTAGGGTCTTTTTCAGAATCTCCCAGCACAGTCCCTCCACTGTCTACAATTGTAGCCCTCATGTGGATTTTACTGCCCAGTCTCTTGGTAAGAAAATCGATAGTATCACTTTTTCCATCAATAAGTTCTTTAGCCACTATATCTCTGATCAGAGTAGCATTGGTAGTAAGTTGAGGGACTAATTGTTCGAGATAATGCTCTTTAAGGGATATCCCGGCGTATATGCCGATAGTTAATAAAGAGATGATTATAAGGGAGGTTTGTGTTAAAAAGAGTTTCCATACTATTTTGAGGTTTGACATATTCCTTTACTGATTCAGGCTCTTTCTTCAACGACATCAGCCTGGAACATATAACCTATACCTCTTCTGGTGATAATACAGGAAGAAGCTTCCTTCAATTTCATCCGAAGCCTTCTTATATGAACATCCACTGTCCTGTCGGTCACAAAGGCTTCATCCCCCAAAACTCCATCCAGGATTTGTTGTCGTGTCATAACCAGTCCTTGCCTTTGAACCAAGAAGAATAATAATTTAAATTCGGTAGGCGTTAGGTCAAGGAAGCTACCCTTCCACGTAACCCTATAGTTAGTTGAATCTACTTCCATGTTGCCAAATACGAGTTTTTCCTTGAGGTCTCTGTGCCTGGAACCCCTCCTTATGACCGCTTTTACTCTTGCTACCAACTCCCTTGTGCTGAAGGGTTTTGTAATATAGTCATCTGCACCAAGCTCCAATCCAACAACAATATCCGGTTCCCCCGTTTTCGCTGTCAGCATGATGACGGGGATATGATTTGTCTTAGGCTCCTTTTTAAGGACTCGGCAGACCTCGAGACCGTCCATTCCGGGAAGCATTAAATCCAAGATAAATAAATCAGGAGGTTCTCTTTTAGCCAGTCTCAGGGCATCTTCTCCATTGTATGCAGAGCTTACCCGGAAACCCTCCATCTCCAGATTATACTTTATCAGTTCAATGATGTCTCGCTCGTCATCCACTACGAGGATTTTTTCTTTAGCCATAACGTTATTTATATCAACTACCATCCCTACTTGTCGGGATGGCTTGAGGGTTCAAGGGGTCACATGATCAAGGGAATCAACAGCAGGCTACAACAGCGGGCTTTAGCCCGCTGCAGCAAGCTAAAGCATGCTGTTGTATTACTTTCGAATCATGGAATCCTTGCTCCCTCAAACCCTTGCAGCGCAAAAGGAATGATGGAGGGACAATAATAGCACTTTTGACCGAGAAGTCCAAATCTTTATTTAGGATCCTCCTTTGTATAACCCCCGTGTCTTATATCCCTGGCTTCAACCATGTAGATAATACTTTCTGCAATATTGGTGGCAAGGTCACCGATCCTTTCTAAATATTTGGAGATCTGGATTATCCTGACAGCCCTTGTTATGGTGTGCGGGTCTTCCATCATAAATGTCAACAGTTCTCGCAGTATCTGGTCATCCAGGTCATCTATTATCTGGTCGTTGTGGCACACCTTGAATGCCAGGGCCGTATCCTCATTAATAAATGCATCCAGCGCTTCTTTTAGCATCGTTTGAGCTGCCCTTGCCATTCTTGGAATATCAATATACGGTTTTAGTGGGGGCTCTTTATTTAACTCGAGTGCCCTTTCAGAAATATTAACAGCATGGTCTCCAATCCTCTCAAGGGATGCAATTATCTTTACACTCTTTATAATAAACCTTAAGTCTCGTGCCATGGGCTGTCTCAGGGCTAAAAGTCTGACGGCCTTTTCCTCCAGTTTCACCTCCAGTTGGTCGATCTGACAGTCACACTCAATGGTTCTTCTTGCCAGATCAGAATTCCGCTCAACCAGAGATTTCACTGCATTGGCAATGGCTTCTTCAACCAGAGTACCCATCTTCAGTAAATTTTCCCTTAAATCCTGCAATTCTTTCTCAAATTGTCTTTCCATGGTCTCTTATCCTCTGTTTTATTTTCACCTTCACTTCAACCCTCTCCCATCAAGGGAGACGGCTTCGTAAAAAGTCCATCTGCTGCGTTGCGCTGCATTCCTCGTCGTTACAGCGTAACTATAAGTACGCTTCACTCCTCGTGATTTGCGCGCCTTGCATCTGGAGCTTTTTACTGTGCCGTCTGATCTTTGACTTTTTACAACTTCATCAAGGGAAAGGGGGAAATAATCTTATCCAAACCTTCCTGTAATATAGTCCTCTGTCATCTTGTCGGATGGGGCAGTAAATATTTTTTGGGTTGTATCAAACTCAATCAACTTTCCCATCATGAAAAATCCTGTATATTCCGATACCCTGGCTGCCTGCTGCATATTATGGGTTACGATAATAACAGTATATCGCTTCGTTAGTTCTGTTATCAGGTCCTCTATCTTCGCGGTAGCAATGGGGTCAAGGGCTGAACAGGGCTCATCCATCAGGATGACCTCCGGCTCCACGGCTATCGCCCTGGCAATACATAGCCTTTGCTGTTGACCGCCGGAAAGGGAGAGGGCGAATTTATTTAAGATGTCCGCGGTCTCTTCCCACAGAGCGGCATCTTTGAGAGCCCTTTCAACCCTTTCGGCAATTTCAGTTTTCTTTTTTATGCCCATAAGCTTAAGACCGAATGCAATGTTCTCAAAGATTGACATGGGAAAGGGTGTAGGTTTTTGGAAGACCATGCCAACCTTGCTCCTTAATCCTATATGGTCTATATCATTGTCAAGGATATTATCATCATCCATCCATATCTCGCCCTCATATCGGTTGCCCGGATAAAGGTCGTGCATCCTGTTCAGACAACGGAGGAAGGTAGTCTTTCCACAACCTGAAGGACCGATAAGGGCTGTAACGGTATTTTTGTACATAGAAAATGAGATATCCTTCAATACGTGTAAGGCACCTGAGTAATAAAAATTAAGTCTTCTTACCTCTATCTTAATATTATCATTCATATCGTTGGTCTCTTACCGTACCTCCATCTGAGTATAAATCTGCCCAGGACCGTGAGTACCAGGATAAATACAGTTATCATAAGTGATGCTGCCCATGCCTGGCTATGCCAGCTACTGTATGGTCCCATAGCATACTGAAAGATCGTTACTGTAAGGGATGAAACAGGCCCATTCATATTTGCCGAGAAGAATGAGTTATTAAAGGATGTAAAGAGTAACGGAGCTGTCTCCCCCACCACCCTGGCTATTGAGAGGAGTATTCCTGTAAGTATCCCTGCTGCCGCAGCCCTGTAAACTACATGAATAATTACCTTGTAGTATGGGGCGCCAAGGGCAAAGGCAGCCTCTCTTAGTGTCCATGGCACAAGAGACAGCATGTCTTCCGTTGTCCTTAAGACAACGGGAATCATTATGATTGCCAGCGCCACCGCCCCTGCCCACCCGCTAAAATGCCCCACAGGCTTAACCAGAACCGCATAGATAAATGTGCCGATCACTATGGAAGGGACGCTGACCATTATATCGGATAACACACTTATTACCCTCGCAATCTTTCTTCCCCGGGCATACTCTGCAAGGAACGTCCCTCCCAAAACCCCTACTGGAACCCCTATCAGGGTGGCAAAGGACGTTATGATCAGATGACCTACAAAGGCATTTCTTAAGCCACCGCCTTCAATGCCGGGCGGGACAGGGTCATTGGTAAACAGACTTGGATTAAGAGCTCCTATCCCATGGATAAGAACATCCCCAAGGATAAAGATGAGCCAGAAGAGACCAAAGAAGGCAGCCAGGGTGCAAAAGGCGAGGGCTATAAGACTCTTCAGTTTTCTGACCTGCTCTATGGTCATCATGGATACTTCCTTTCAGCCTTGAGTATAAAAAACTTCGCCAGTGCCAGAATTATAAAGCTCATCAAAAAGAGGAGGAGTGCCAGATAAAAGAGGGATGATAGATATATGTCTGTATCTGCCTCGGTAAATTCATTTGCCAGGGTTACGGTTATGGTTGCCGCAGCATCGAAAAGGGATGAAGTTATCTGGTGATTGTTGCCGAGAACGAACGCAACCGCCATGGTTTCGCCAAGCGCCCTTCCAAGAGAAAGGACAATTCCGCCAAAGACACCGAGCTTGGAATAGGGGAGCACAATGCTCCTTACTACTTCCCATTTTGTTGCGCCAAGCGCGTAGGCAGATTCTTTTATTACAGCGGGTGTAAGGTTAAATGCGTCTCTTGATATACTGGCAGTGAATGGAATAATCATGATACTCAGAATGACGCTCGCTGTCAAGAGGTCTATACCCATCGGTGTACCTTCAAATAGCATCCCAACAAGGGGGAGACTCCCAATGCTCTTCTGGAGGGCCGGCTCTATATAGTTGGCCATTATGGGTGCAAGGGTAAATAGTCCCCACATTCCATAGATGATGCTCGGTATAGCCGCCAGCAGTTCTATGGCAGCGCCAATTGGTCCTTTGAGGAAGTTTGGCGCTATTTCGGTTACAAATATGGCAATACCGATCGCCACAGGCACAGCTATTAATATGGACAATACTGTTGTTATCGCTGTTCCGAAGAGATTAGTCGCTGCCCCGAATGACTCTTTTACCGGGTTCCAGTCCGTTGAAGAAATAAATCCCCATAAACCAAACTTCTCTATAGAGAGGGATGACTCAGAGATTAATGTAAAGAGAATACCAACTATCAATGCGATGACCGACAGGGATGCAAGGCCGGAGACAAGCAAAAAGATTAAGTCAACAGGGTTCTTTTTATGACGCATTGGCGAAAGTCTTTCTTTTTAAATGTAACTCCCGACGAAGAAAAAAACAGGGACAGAGAAATTATACTCTTCTGTCCCCGTCTTTTCAACAGTTTGTTTATAGACTTTGCGGTCGTAAAGCGGCCTAATAAATGTTGTAGGACTTCCAGTATGCCCTTACTTTGTTCTTCAACGATACAGGAAGAGGAATATATACGAGTTCCTCGGCTGTTTTGTCCCCTTTTTCGAATGCCCACTCATAGAACTTAACCACATTGATATTCGACCCTTTCTTCTCCTTTGCAAGGAGTATAAATGTTGCGCCTGCTATAGGCCATGCCTTCTTGCCAGGGGCATTGTTTAGCCAGAGATAGAAGTCTTTCTTCGGGTCAAAATCACCCGAATCCGCTGCCGCTTTGAAACTGTTAAAGGATGGTTCAACAAATTGGCCTGCGGAATTTTTCAGGATCGTATGTGCAAGGCTATTCTGTTTTGCATAGGCGAATTCAACGTACCCTATGGAATAGTCAAGCCTCTTTACATAGTTTGCCACACCCTCATTGCCCTTGCCTCCAATACCAACAGGCCACTTTACAGAGGTTCCTGCACCGACCTTTTCTTTCCAATCGGAAGATATAACGCTCAGGTAATCGGTAAATATTGCAGTCGTACCTGACCCGTCAGATCTGTGAACAACGGTAATCTCTTTATGAGGAAGTGCTTTACCAGGATTTATTTGCTTTATCTTCTCATTATCCCAGTAGTTTATCTCCCCAAGATATATCATGGAGAGTATATCCGAATCAAGCCTCAGTTCGCCTGCTTTTATACCACGAATGTTAACCACAGGGACAACCCCTCCAATAACAGCAGGAAATTGGATTAGATTGTTTTTCTTGAGTTCCTCCGGTTTAAGAGGCGCATCAGAGGCTCCAAAATCCACGGTTTTGTTTACAATCTGCCTTATCCCCCCGCCTGAACCTATAGACTGATAGTTGAGTTTTACCCCGCTAACCTTGTTATACTCATATGCCCATGCAGAATACACAGGATAGGGGAATGTTGCCCCGGCACCATTAATAGTATTACCAGCAAATGAACTGCCAAAGGCCAAAAAACTAATTGCCAATCCAATAAAAACAGATATTATCTTATTCATTCTTTCATCCTCCATTATTGTATTATTGTTCTTATACCAGACAAATGTTACAGTCATGTTACGATTGTATTAAGTTTTGGTTACGATCCCATCGAGATTCCCCCTCCTTTTCTTTGTATCCTCATGAGCATCCTTCTGAGAAGTTCCTCTCTGGCTTTCAGATTCCCATCGTTTACCAGATGAATTAGACTCACTTCGGGCAGGGAAGTGTATACTCTATGTCTTCCCTGTCCGAATTCCATCTTACCCTCTGTAAGCCTTTTTCTTACCGACTTCTTCATGATACGCTTCCTGACTAAACCGGCCGTGAAAGAGAAGGAAATACCTTTCGCCTAGAACTTAAGCTGGAAACCGACTTGATATTGATTGTAATCAACTGAGCTTGCCGTCTGAACTTCATAATTTCTATTTTCATAAGCGGTAAAAAGCATGAACTCTTTGGACAAGTCATAAGACAGGCCGCCAACATAGGTTTCGTATTTATTGCCACTGATGTCCGTATTGGGATCATAGTCATAATACTTGCCAAACAGGCGAAGTTTCTCCAGACCAGGGATACGCACAAATGCCTCTGCCAGGTACCCTTCGCGTTTATTTTGCTCGGATGACGTATGGGTACCCTTGCCCCAGTAGTACTGTCCCATGATGGTAAACATTTTGTGCTGTAAAGAGGCCTGAGCAATATTCATCTCCCAGTCGGGATAATCATTGGTATTCCCGGTAGCGAATTTTGTATTGGCCTTCCCGTACGTACCCGTGTAAGCCAACTGAAATCCTTCTAGCACCGGAACAGTGGGAAGGGGACGTAAATAGACCACGCCGGAAACGACCTTGTTATTGTTGGCCTCCGAATTTGAATATCCGGCGCCGTTAAAAATACCGACTACATATCCGCCCCATTTGCCTGCAAAAGGCTTGGCTGCAAACTTGAGGTATTCGTCGTCCATGTAACCGCCAAACGTCCCCTGGTTGGAAATGCCGAAATCCGCCGAAGACTGGACCCCCGTTTCGTCAAGCAGATGTTTGCCCTGGACACGGTATGGCCAGATAGCTGAATCGTAAGCATCTGAAGGAGTGGGGATCAAACCGGCAAGCGTCGTCGTTTCCAGCAGTTTGATATTAGCGTAGGCATTTTTCAAACGGACTTCCCATCCATTCCCTTTATCGTTTGCGTCTTTTGATGTAAAAATATCCGTGGTTACATTCGCTCCAAGCCAGTCATTTACGTCTTTTGTTAACGTCAGATAGGCCCGATTCAAGACAAACTGATTTGTGGACACACCGTTGTCTTTATCTTGTTCATTCCACTCCGCAAAAATCGTAGTGCCAAGCTTAAAACCTTTCAGCGCCGGAGGCAAAAACCCCCCTTTTGCGGCTGACTTGAGGATATCTTCTTTTATCTCCGTTCGTTCCTTCTGACTGTTGGTAGTGGCTTCCTTCAATAGATCATACGCTTCCTGCTGGGTAACAATGTTTTTATTCTTCAGCAGATTGATCAGATCTACTACATCGGCCTCAGCAGCCCAGAGCGAAGATGCCAGGAATACCCAAACCAGCAGGCTACCAAGAATAGATATCAAAACCCTTTTTTTATCTCTAACCATCTCTATCTCCTTTCTTTCTCTTTTTAATTGGTGTGTCTTCGCTGTATGCTGATAAACGCTTTGTTAATAATTAACTCCTCCATTTCATATTAAATTTATAGATAGTCTGTTTTTTTAATTGCAACTTGCAAAGTCTGTCAGTTTTCCTCTGTTCCACATCCCCCCTTCCTATTTGCTTGATTTGCGGGATAGTCTGTGGTAAAAAAGAGAAGGCATACGACAAGGGACAACAGCCCCGCAGGTATGTCGCCGGGCTATCAGGTTTGATGCTTGCAGGCTCCCTGATAGCCTTTTTATTACCTCGAAACCCCACGTTTGTGTATATAATCGCTGCAGATCAGCAGCAAGACAGGAGGTGAACTTGCTGCTGATTGTGAGGCATGGGCGCCGGGTGTTAGCGCCGAATAACCTGCGGATATTCACCCGCAACGATTGTTTACATAAATCAAACTACTGTTAAAGTGATTGATATAAATAGAGCAACCTTAAAAACTTATGTCGTTAGATTACCTCAGTTTTATTACAGTTTGATTACTCTTAGGTTAAGATTCGATTAAAATGCTAAGAACCTTCCCGAAAATGGGTAACCTCTACTCCTTCCTCATCCTTTAAAAGTGCCCTTGCGTTTAGAATGGCTCTTTTCATATCCTCTTCCGGGGTCTTTGAGACTTCCCCGTGTCCTGGATAGAGCTCGGTTATCTTCCTTGTCTCCAGAAGGCTGATAGAATTGATATAATCACCGACACTGCCGGACTCACCAATGTAAGAGAGAGTCCCCCCCGCAAAGAGAGTATCCCCGGTAAAAAGGATCTTCCGGGTAAACTCATAGATGCAGATTGAACCGGAACTATGACCAGGGGTGTGCACCACTTCCAGACTGTAGTTTCCCAGATCAAAACGAAACCTGTTTTCCAACCAGAGGTGGACTTTAAGGGATGGCTCGTTAATGTCCCCCGACTTATACATGGTAACGTACCTGTCTTCTACGGTGATCTTAGTAGCAGCAAAGCGATGGGCAGCAATTAAGGCATAATCCTGAAAATAGCGATTCGCTCCGATATGATCGAAGTGTTCATGGGTATTGATCACTATGTCAATGTCTCTGACCTTAAATCCCAATCTTAGCAAGGCCTCTTGCAATCTGGAGAAGTTTTTGTCTACCCCGGAATCAATAAGGACATTTTTATAATCACCCCTGATAAGATAGCTATGGCTGCTGGTGCCCTCTCCCTTAAGCCAAAAGATGTTGGGGTGCATTTCCTCGATATGGTTATCTTCAGACACAACCCCTCCATTCACTCTTTTTGGCCATTTCTCTATTTTCATAGATCCGAAAGATATGATCCAGACGATTTTGCCTTATATAGTTCATTATCTCCGGTTTCAAGGAGCATAACTTCAACCCCCCTTTTAAGAGGTTGACCTCTTTTCTGATACTATTGAGAAATCCCATTAGAGTTGGTTCAAACTTTTCCAATTCCTTCATGTCCATAATCACCTTAATGCCTTTTTCCTTGAGATAGGGAGAGAGCCCCCCCTTTGCCATGACGGCTTCATTCTTTCTGGTCTTACCTGATACCTTTATGAGACAGAAACCACCTTCTTCAACAATGTGATATTTCACTTCCTTACAAATCCTCCTTTGTATACTTTTTCTTAATGCTGACTTTATTAATAACAGACTCTTGTTACGGTATGATTACAAATGGGTTAAGGTTTGATGAAGATTGGTGATTTTTTTGGTTGGGTTTTTAGATACTGTATGATGAATTTGGCAAGTGTTTCAACTTGAGGTGCCAGGCCGGCACCTCAAGTTGAAAGCAAGATGTCAGAAAATTCTACTTTTCCTGTGATTGCTTTCTGGTCTGTTCTGCCACTAGCTGTTGAAGGTTTGTAAATGATTTAAGGCTTGACGAACCTTCAACGGCTTTAACTGCGATATCCTGAACCTTTTGATACGCCTTTTCCAATTGCTCGGAGAGTTTTGCAACCTGTTCACTCTGTTCTTTTACCGTCTTTCCCAGGGATTCAATTCGAGAGGCAAGTACGTTTCGCTCGCCATCGAATTCTTTTTTCAACAAATTCTCTTTATTAGTTGCTTCCAGCAAGATTTTCTCTGTTGTTTCTTTGATTGCTCTATTGACAGCCGTTTCCATTTCTTTGGGGAAGGCACTGACCTTTTTCTGCAATTCGTTCAATTCGTTTTCTCTTTCGGCTACCGCTTTTTCTCTTTCAGCCAATTCTTTTTCCATCTGCTCTTTTTTAAGTTGAATATCTCTTCCCAGTTTCGCCTTCTCGTCTTCAAACTTATCTTTTGCTATCTGTTGTTCTCTTTTAAAGGCATAATGATATTCTTCCTTTTCCCTTTCCTGCCTTTTCATCTCTGCGGCTTCACGTTCTTTGACATCCGCCTCACGAATCTTTTTATCTCTTTCCCATTCCGCACGAATTGTCTGAATTTCCCGGTTCAATTCCTCTTTTCTGACAGCCATTTCAGATTCAAATTCCAGTCGCTTTTGGTTTTGAGATTCTATTAATACCGCTAATGTTGCTGCCGATCTTTGTATCTCGTATACTTCTTTTAGTTCCCCTTCTTTAATCTCAATAGCTTTCTGAATTCCCTTGAATTTGTTGACCTCTTCCTCCAGTTGATCGGAGATCTGGGTGAGCATCTTTCCGATTTCCAGTTTGAGGCTGCTGGCCCCCTTTACAACCCCTTCCGAAGACAGGGAATCTGCAACCTCCATAACCTCCTTCATCTTTTTCTCTTCGATCTTCTTTTCCGGTTTCAGCTCAGCCTCATCCTTCTCCTGTAATTGTTTTAGAAGAGCATTATAGGTAGCCAGCATTTCTTGCTTGGTGTTTGACATGGAAATCTCTTTAGGTTCTATTTTTTTATCCACCATGATGTTATTTCCTTTCTAGCTTAAGTTATTTATTCCAATTTTGATGGCTTCGTAAAAAGTCCATCTGCGGCGTTGCACTGCATCCTTCGTCGTTGCGGTGTACCCCTAAGTACGTCTCACTCCTCAGGATTTGCGCGCCTTGCATCTGGAGCTTTTTACTTTGCCATCCCAAATTCGACTTTTTACGAGTCCATCAAAATTGGTATAACCCGTTAACAGGGAAGACTGGAATTAGGTCTTGGGAATCACTTTTGCTGACAAAAGCTTACTTTTCAAGACCTGACCCGTTGCCGTTCTCGTTGCCGTTCTTAAAAGACTCTACGTCTCATTGTCCTGGTTGTCAGACATTTCGGATTCAGATAACAAATCAGTCGGATTTCCTCCATTCAGTCAATGGGATAAACTTTCCGGTGGTTGGATCGGACTTGAATATCTTCCATGTATTTCCCCCTTTATGACTGGTGGCACTATAACTGAGAGGACCGCAGAGTCCGTCTGTATCAAAGTTCTTTATGCTCTCCATGGCTTTTATAAACCCTTCCCTGTCCAGATCTTTACCTGCCTTCTTAAGTATCTCTACCATCACCCTTGCCCCTACCCAGCCATGGGTATATATCTTTCCACGATAGGGTTTTTCAGTGCCAGGGAAATATTTCAGGGTTACCTCCCTCATCTCTGCGGCACCAGGACAATCATCATACCAGGACATCATGTGGTTAACTGCGTAAAACCGTTTTGCAGAGTCGCCTGCCATGTTCAGGACTTCCTCAGCACATGTGGCCCAACTCCCAAAGACAGGAACATTTAACCCATATTTTTTTAACTCCCTAAGTAGAACCACTGTTGGCTGGGGGATTTGCCCGCAGAGAATGATGTAATTTACATTTGCTTTTTTCAAATTCATCACCTGTGAGCTGGCATCAAGGGAACCCGGATTTAGAACATCCTTAGAAGCAGGAGCAAGATTATGAAATTCAAGTCTCTTCATCGCCGATTTAAGGTCAACCTTCCCTGTTTCATTGTCAGGATAAACCAGCGCAAACCTTGGTTCCTTAGGTTTCAGATCATTCAGTATATAATCTATAAGGATATTCATCTGGTTGGGATATATGTCCCCAAAGATGAAGACATATTTTTTGAATGGCTTTACTGTTATTTCAGGCATTATTGCAGACATAAGAGGGATTTTCTCCTTTTCTGCATGTCTACTAAGTACAGTAACACCTCCCGTTGATGTTGGTCCAATTAGGGCAAAGACATTATCTTTAAAAATTAGTTTCTTAAAAGCAGTTATAGCCAGCGGAATAGAGTAACGGTCATCCTCAACCAGTGCATCAATCTTTCTGCCGTTAATTCCTCCCTGTTCATTTATATACTTGAAGTAAGTTTTTATACCCTGAGTTGTGGGAACGACTACATTGGCAGAAGGCCCTGTTTGGTCCAGGATCAAACCTATCTTTATACTACTATCGGTGACCCCAGGAATATCTTTGGCATGTATAAATGTTTTGTCAACAATAACACTAACTAAGGTGATGAAACAGACAGTAATTAGCTTACAATGTGTCGAAGACAATCCTACTCTCATACTTTATCCTCCTTTTATTGTTTAAAATTTGGGGTTATGAAAGGGTTTGTCCCAGTGTGTATTGGGACAAACCCTTTCATTTGGCTAATCTGATACTAGCTTAAAACTTAACTCAGTGAGCTGGTTTTATCCAGTCAGTAACAGGAATGAGTTTATTGTTTTCTACATCGGCTTTATACATCCTCAGGTACTCCCCACCCATGCGCTCATTGGAGCCGTATGTTATATAACCGCTCACCCCTCCTGTATCAAAGTTTTTAAAGGTTTCCAGGGCTGCTACCAGGGATTCGCTATCAAGGTTTCTGCCGGCCCTTTTCATTCCTTCCTCCAGGATCATGGCACAGAGCCAACCTTTGGAATAATTCTTGGTATAGTCCTTTTTCTTGGGACTCAGTTTCAGGGTGATTTCCCTCAGTTTTGCCATACCCGGTGTGTCATCATACCAGGAACTGTAGGCATGGACTCCTCCCTGGTCATTTATATATCGCACATAATTTCTAAAACCTTCAACAGCTGCCAGCCAGGTAGTAGCTATAGGGCCTGTCATATCTGGAATCACTCCTATCTTAACCATATCGTTCGTTACCCCTCTCACTTCCTCGGCAGGGGTAGCAGTTGGTTTCATTAAAAATACGGAAACCATTAAACCGATAAACAACAATAGATAAACCTTGCGTAATCCTTTTCTCTTTATTCGTTCCTCCTCTTTTCAACATTGATGAAGCCGTCAACATTTATTAGTCTCATTGCCTGACTAAAGCGCTAGCTCGAAACTACAATAATACCACCCCCTTTCATCTTGTAGATATGTGACACACCATCCTTTCAAAGAAACAAGTTACGGTCTTAGATGGGTCAAAAAATGCCTGCCTGTGCGATGCACGCAGACAGGTATGCTGAAGCGAAAAGGGGTAATTCTTCAAAGCTCTCCTTATGAGTAACAAGGAAAGGTTGGGTATTTACTGCAATAAGGATTCTATGAAGATGCTGAGTTTGTGAAAGCTAGTTTGTGAGGAAGAACAAGAATATTAACAGAAGTGGGGCTCGAATTCGAATTACATCCTATAGGCAGGGGAGGAATGAGGGCACAGGAATCATAGGTGTTTGCGAATGAACCATCTAGACATGATTTTCTTACTATCTATAGCACAAAAAGAGATTTTCCACAAGATTAAATTGGCATCCTATTCTTCAATCAGCTTCTTAAACTCATCTTCAGTCATAATATTAACACCTAATGCCCTTGCCTTGTCAGCCTTGGAACCCGGGTTTTCTCCAGTTACAACAAAGGTGGTGCTGTTGCTTACAGCAGATGCAGCCTTTCCTCCTAATTCTTCTACCATTTTTTTTGCTTCGTCTCTTGTAAACAAACCTAGTACTCCTGTGAAAACAAAAGTCATTCCTTCCGGTTTGCTTTCTCTCAGGAATTTGGCAAGTGTTTCAGCTTGAGGTGCCGGCTTGGCACCTCAAGTTAAAATCAAGGTATCAGAAGACTCTACTTCTCATGGGACAGCCAGCCCTAAATTTTACAACCTCGCTTTCCCATACATAAAAGAGAAACCAGGGGGGTGCGATGTGTGTTCCGAGTTCCACCCAAAATTAAATTGGCTTGGCACTATTTGAAAAAAGGTATTGCTTTTTCCAAGATAATTCGCTAAAAGAGGGGTGTAAAATTGAAGGAGCCGGCTGATGCGATTCATACCAAGGGAAGGAAAATTTTTTGACTATTTTGAAGAACTAGCGGAGAAGATCGAAGAGGGAGGGTTGCTCTTTCTGGAAATGGTTGAAAGCTATGAGTATTCCGAACCAAAGATTGCAAAACTGAAGGTAATCGAAAACGAGGCAGACAATATCACTCATAAGACTTATGAAAAGATGCACAAGACCTTCATTACCCCTTTAGACCGTGAAGACATCTATAACCTGGTCAATAAGATGGACAGTGTCCTCGATATGATAGAGGCATCAGCCGTAAGAATGTATCTTTATAAGGTCAAAAAACCGGCAAAGGAGATTGTGGCTCAGGCCAAGATTTTAAATGAGGCCATCAGAAGGATAAAGAGAATCGTTCATGGTCTCAGGGACATGAAGAATGCCAAAATGATCCTGGATGCGTGTGTAGAGATCAATACCCTCGAAAATGAAGCTGACTATATCATGAGAACAACAATGGCTTCTCTGTTTGAACATGAAAAAGATGTCTTCGAGCTGATTAAATGGAAAGAAATATTTGAAATAATTGAGGAGGCTATGGATGTTTGCGAGGATGTCTCCAATATTGTAGAAGGTATCGTTCTTAAAAATGCTTGAGTCTTTAACCTTTGTTGTTTTTCTTGTTCTGGTAGCCCTGGTTTTCGATTTTCTTAACGGTTTTCATGACGCTGCCAATTCGATTTCCACTATTGTTTCCACCAGGGTTCTTTCACCTCAATATGCCGTCATCTGGGCAGCCTTCTTCAACTTTATAGCGGCTTTTTTGATAGGTGTCCAGGTCGCTCATACCATCGGCACCGGCATCATCAACCCCGCCATTGTTGAAAACAGAATCATCCTCTCTGCCCTGGGAGGGGCCATTGCCTGGAACATCATCACCTGGTATTTCGGGTTGCCCAGCAGTTCTTCCCATGCCCTGATCGGTGGCCTCATAGGTGCGGGTCTGGTAAAGGGGGGTACCGCGGTACTTGTTTTAGGCGGCATAACAAAAACAGCCGTTTTTATCGTTCTTTCCCCCACAATGGGCCTGGTACTCGGGCTGGCCATAATGATCTTAGTCCTGAACATCAACTACCGTTCCACTGTTGCCAGATCGAACAAGATATTCCGCAAATTGCAGCTTGTATCCGCGGCAGTATACAGCCTGGGTCACGGTATGAACGATGCCCAGAAAACCATGGGGATAATCGCCATTATTCTCTATAACAGAGGTCTCCTGGGACCGACCTTTTATATTCCTTTCTGGATTGTCATCCTCTGTCATGCCGTCATCGCCATGGGAACCATGGCGGGAGGATGGCGCATCGTCAAGACAATGGGCACGAAAATCACAAAGCTACGACCTATCGGGGGCTTTTGCGCGGAAACGGCGGCAGCTATTACCATTATCGGGGCATCCTTTGCCGGTATCCCCGTCAGCACGACCCATACCATTACCGGCGCCATCGTGGGGGTGGGTACAACGAGGCGCATAACCGCCGTTCGCTGGGGGGTGGCCGGTACTATTGTCTGGGCGTGGATACTGACGATTCCTATGTCAGCATTGATTTCGGCTGCTATTTATGCAGCGTTGAAAATTTTCCTCTAACTATTCCAATCTATCTTCTCTCGTCTGAAAAAGGACAATAAAAAAGCGGACAAATCTATTTGTTGACAACAGGACAATAAAAAAGCTTGCATTTCCATAAAATATCATGTAGTATGAATTCCAGTTGATGTGCAGTACCTGTTTGTTGTTACCATAGTTACAAAGAAGTCGACCGCACAATCCTCAGTAATGGAACGTGCGGTTTTTAGTTTACACAAACAGACTGCCGGCCGAAAGTTCGGCAAAATTTTAAATGGTTCCACAGGGGAACCCAATACAAAAGGAGTGGTAAAGATGTCAGAAGGAACAGTTAAATGGTTTAATGATTCAAAGGGCTTTGGTTTTATCGAGCAGGACGGTGGCAAGGATGTTTTCGTGCATCATTCCGCGATTCAGGCAGAGGGTTTTAAATCGCTGGCAGAGGGTGATCGGGTAAGCTTCGAAGTTGTCGCCGGGCCCAAAGGTCCGGCTGCGGAGAATGTCCGGAAGCTGTAAGACCTGAGTTTCACTTTGCGTTTAAAAGCTCCCCCTGTGATGGGGGAGCTTTTTTTGTAGGGATTCATCCAGTTTTTTAAAACGAAGGAATAAAGATATGATAAACGCGTCGAACGTCGCCCTCTCCTACGGCAAGAGGATCATCTTCAAAGACGTCAACATAAAGTTCACCCCTGGGAACTGTTACGGGCTGATCGGCGCCAATGGTGCGGGTAAATCCACCTTCCTAAAAATACTCGCGGGCGAGATCGAGCCGGACGAGGGGACTATCTCTGTCAGTCCCGGGGAGAGGATAGCGGTCCTGAGCCAGGACCAATTTGCTTTTGACGAAGAAACGGTCTTCAACACGGTTATCAGAGGGCACAAACGGGTTTACGAATTGATGGCTGAACGGGAGGCGATCTACGCCAAGACCGAGTTTTCAGAGGCGGACGGAATCCGTTGCGGGGAGCTGGAGGCTGAATTTGGCGAGATAAACGGCTATGACGCCGAGTCCGAGGCTGCGGTGCTCTTGAACGGCCTCGGCATATCGGAAGAGCTGCGCCAAAAGAGGATGAAAGAACTTGATGGGAGCGATAAAGTAAGAGTGCTTCTCGCCAAGGCCCTCTTCGGCAACCCGGACATCCTTCTCATGGATGAACCAACCAACCATCTGGATATCAAGTCCATCGTCTGGTTGGAGGATTTCCTTTCCCGTTTCCAGAATACGGTCATCATAGTCTCTCATGACCGCCATTTCCTGAATCAGGTCTGCACCCACGTGGCGGATATAGACTTCGGTCGCATCCAGGTATATGCCGGAAACTACGATTTCTGGTACCAGACAAGTCAACTCCATCTAAAACAGAGAGAAAGCGACAAAAAAAAGATCACCGCCAAGGCCGATGAGTTAAAAGCATTCATCCAGCGTTTTAGCGCCAACGCCTCCAAGGCGAAGCAGGCCACCTCCAGGAAAAACCTCCTGGAGAAACTCACCATAGAGGAGATGCCGGTCTCATCCCGTAAATACCCGTTCATCGACTTCAAGCCCGAGCGGCCCTGCGGCGATATAATTCTGGAGATAAGTGGACTTGGGAAGGAGATAGATGGGGTTCCTGTCCTGAACAACATCTCTCTCAACGTCAACAAGGGAGGCAAAATCGCCTTTGTGGGGGAAGACAGCCTGGCGAAGACCACTCTCTTCCAGATTCTTGCCGGGGAAATGGAGCAGGACAGCGGCAGTTTCCGCTGGGGGGTAACCATCAGCCCCTCCTATTTACCCAAAGAGAACAGTTGTTTTTTCAATAACGACCTGAGCCTCATCGAGTGGCTCGCCCAGTTCTCCCCCGAGGCAGAGGGGCAGACCTTCGCTAGAGGTTTTCTCGGGAAGATGCTCTTCTCCGGGGAAGAGGCGAAGAAGAAGACCTCTGTCCTATCCGGTGGGGAGCGTGTCCGCTGTATGCTCTCCAAGATGATGCTCTCCGGCTCCAACACCCTCATCCTCGACGAGCCGACCAATCACCTGGACCTTGAATCCATCACCGCACTGAACAACGGGTTGATCGCCTTCCCGGAGGTGATTCTCTTCTGCTCTCATGACCAACAGTTGGTATCTTCGGTGGCGAACAGAATAGTGGAGATCACTCCTGCCGGGGTCATAGACAGGATGATGGGATTCGACGAATATCTGCAAGATGAGGAAGTTTCGATGATCAGGCAAGAAATTTGCTACGGTCACCAGGGTCTCCGCCGGTAGGGGTGATTGGAGTGGTTTCTCTAAATTGCCAATGAATAACGATCATCTCTATCGAGACCCCGAATATCCTTGGGATACCCATACCCTGATACCCTAAAAGGGCACGAGCGGACACAAGCAGTCATAACCTCTCATGTATAATGAGCACACAGGACAAGTCTGCCTGGATTATGCCAAAACTTCCATCAAAAAGACCTCCTATTTTGCCACAGTATACCTTACCCATTCAGTTTGAGAAAGAGCCAAAAATAAATATTGTTGACAAACAAGACCTATTCCTTGATACTTCTTTCGTATTAAAGATTTTTTTATCTCCCCGCATCTTAGCACTGCAACGCTGGGTAGGCTGATTCATGACGGGTGATCTCCTTCAGCCATTTTTTAATTAACCTGAGATATAGTGTTAGATAAAGAAAGATATTGTTTGTATTTTGTATGTTATTGAGGAGGTAATTATGAAATCAACAGTCATCATAGCCTGCCTTTCACTCCTCATGTACGTCGGCCTGGCATCTGCAGAAGAAACGAAGGCAGGCTTTGTAAAGAGCGTCTCCGGACAGGCATTCATCGGCCGTAAACAAATATCGATTCCAGCTAAGGCTGGTGACAAGCTGTTTGAAAACGACATCATTATAACAGGCTCTGATGGCAATATAGGGGTAACTTTTCAAGACAATAGTATTTTAGGGATCGGCCCTAATACGCAGGTGAATATTAGCAAATTCGCTTTTGACCCCGCTAACAAGAATTTTGCTTTCTTTGCACAAATTAAGAAGGGAACCTTAGTATACTTAGCGGGTTTAATTGCCAAGTTGGAAAACAAAAGCGTACGATTTGAAACACCGACAGCTGTGTGTGGTATACGTGGCACACACTTGGCCATAAAAGTGGAAGCCGGGGATGAATAACAATTGAGGGCAGTCAAAGAATTACTTAGACTTGATATTCTCTCTTCGGAAAACAACAAAAGATGATGCCATGATAATTAAGAAAAATATCCATATAGTGAGAGCATTGCAGATCGCAATGTTGTTTGCGCTTCTACTGAATACGGGATGTGCTCCTGTAACAAGGGTTGTACTTCTGCCTGATCCAGATGGTAAGGTGGGTATTGTCGATGTCTCATCTGACAAGGGTATTCAGACGCTCGATAATCCTTGGCAGACAACGGAGGTTTCGAGTAAGGGTAAAGCCCCAAGTGTGCCACGGTTAATGGATGAAAAGGCGGTCAGGGCAATGTTCAAGGAAGCCTTAGCCGCTGAACCAATTCCTCCGGTATTCTCCATTGTTTATTTTGAAACGGACTCTTCTGATCTAACAACCGAATCCCTCAAAATATTATCTCGGGTTTTAGAAGAGATCGGGGTACGGAAATCAACAAATATAATTGTCAGCGGTCACACTGATGCCGTCGGATCAGTTGAAAAAAACCAGGAGCTATCCCTCAAACGTGCCAAAGCTGTGGCTGATTTTTTTGTCAGCAAAGGTGTACATCCCGAAAACATTGATGTCACTTACCATGGGAAAGGGAGCCCTTTGATTCCAACGCCTGATGGTGTTCCTGAGCCAAGGAACCGCCGGGTTGAAATTACGGTCCAATAAATTCCCAGGGTTCTTTTTATTTTCCTAGTCTCGTTTCGGGACTTTCTGCAATATTTACTAATCACTTCAAGATAGCTTACTCGCCATCCGTGATGTTTTGTAGGTGCTGTTAGTGATCAAAAATTTTTCAGGATGAGCTACTCAGGTACAGTTTGGTGTATTGGTTGGAAATCGGAAGCCTCCAGTCTTTGCCAAATGCCTTTGGGGTAATCTTTATACCTGGCGGACCCTGCCTGCGTTTATACTCGTTTCTATCCACCATCTGAATGACTCTCTTGACCGTATCTTCATCAAACCCCATCTTTAGTATTTCGGTGTAAGCCATGTCCTGCTCTATATAGGCACGAAGGATGGCATCGAGTTTGTCGTAAGGCGGCAGGGAATCCTGGTCTTTCTGATCGGGTCTTAGCTCAGCAGATGGTTCCCTCTCTATAATACTCTTGGGGATTACGGGTCTTCCTGCTTGCCTGTTCTTAAATTCAGCCAGTTCATAGACCAGGGTCTTGGGTACATCTTTTATTACAGCAAACCCACCAGCCATATCCCCGTACAGGGTACAGTACCCCACGGCAGTTTCACTTTTATTGCCCGTAGTCAACACCAGCCACCCGAATTTATTGGAAAGGGACATCAGGAGGTTCCCCCGGATTCTTGCCTGGATATTTTCCTCTGTTACATCGGGTGCCATTCCATTAAATATGGGCTTGAGTATATCAAGATAGGAGTTAAAGACCTGCTCAATGGGGATGGATATAAGTCGGATCCCAAGATTGTCTGATAGAAAACGGGCATCTTCTTTTGTTCCTTCGGAGCTGAACCGTGAGGGCATGGTTACTCCAACAACTGCCTCAGCCCCCAGGGCATCAACAGCAATAGCGGCAGTTAATGCAGAGTCTATCCCCCCGCTAATGCCGATGAGCACCTTTGGGAATCCATTCTTTCTAGCATAATCCCTTACCCCAAGGACCAGAGCTGAATAGATTTCTTCCTGATAGTCAAGCCAACGGATCCTGGCTTCAGGAATTTTCTGTTTTTGTGAGGGAACAACCGAAGAAATAGAGAACCTTCGAACCTCTCCTGATAAAGACTCGTCTGAAGACATCAATGAATTCTCTGAGCATAGAGGCTCATACTGTGGAATCTCAAGGTCAAACAGCAGCATGTCTTCATCGAACTGTCTGGAATTGGCAAGGAGTTCCCCATTAGGGTCGAGGATAAAGCTCCCGCCATCAAATATAAGTTCGTCCTGCCCTCCTACCAGATTGTTATAGAGGATAAAACATTCATTATCCAGGGCAAGTTTTTTCAGTACCTGCTCTCTTACTTTTCGTTTTCCTGCATAGTAGGGAGATGCAGAAATATTGGCTATCACCTTTGCGCCGCCTTTTTGAACCTCGGCTTTGGCTGGCCCCTCAGAAAACCAGGAGTCTTCGCAGATATTTATTCCAATTGCCACACCGTTTAAGACAAGGACGACGCCCTCTTTACCTGGCTCAAAGTACCTCTTCTCATCAAAAACCCCGTAATTGGGGAGGAGTACCTTGCGATAGACTCCTGTCAATTTGCCATCGTGGATCAGGGCAGCAGCATTGTAGAGAGATGCCCCGCACGCCTCAGGAAAACCGACGACACAGGTAATCCCGGAAGTTTTTGTTATGATGCTCTTAAGAGTCTTTTTACAATCATCAAGAAACTGCCGCTTGAGGAGGATATCTTCCGGAGGATAACCACAAAGGGAAAGCTCGGGGAAGGTGACCATGTCTACACCTTTCTCCCTTGCCATCCCTGTATAGTGGATTATCTTATCTGCATTTCCTGAGAGATCGCCAACGGTTGTATTGATCTGGGCTAACGCAACACGAAGTAAAGGCAATGTTATAAATCCTCCGAGTAAGGGCGAGAATAGCCTCGCCCCTACTAATTACAATTTGGGTAAATACGTATCAAGCTCATATTGGCTCACATGGGTCCTGTACCTGTCCCACTCAATCTTCTTATTTTCGATAAACTTGTAGAATATATGATCGCCCAGCGCCTCTCTCACAAGCTCACTCTTTTCAACTTCCAGTATGGATTCATAGAGATTACCCGGCAATTCATGGATATTCAGCTCTTTCCTCTTTTCAGGACTGAAGTGATAGAGATCCTCTTCTATAGGGTCTGGTAAAGGATAGCCTTTTTCGATACCCTTGAGGCCTGCGGCCAGCATCACGGAAAAGGCAAGGTAGGGATTGCATGCCGGGTCAGGGGAGCGAAACTCGATACGTGTAGCCTTCTCCTTGCCGGGTTTATACATAGGGACCCTTATCATAGTGGATCTGTTACGTCTTGCCCAGCAAATATAGACAGGTGCCTCGTAGCCTGGAACAAGCCTTTTATAGGAATTCACCCACTGATTGGTTACTGCCGTAAACTCTCTTGCATGTTTCAGGATACCGGCAATGTAGCTTTTGGCTACGTCCGAAAGGTTAAATTCATCCCTGGGATTGTAAAATGCATTTCCATCAGAGATGAACAGGGACTGATGAACATGCATACCACTTCCGTTGATTCCGAAGATTGGCTTTGGCATAAATGTAGCATAAACCCCGTTGCGTCTTGCTATCTCTTTCGTTATAATCTTAAGGGTCATAGTCTTATCTGCCATCCTTAAACCTTCGTCATACCTCATGTCGATCTCGTGCTGGCTTGGGGCTACCTCGTGGTGGCTGTATTCTACATGTATACCTATCTTCTGCAGGGCAAAGATGGTTTCTCTTCGGAGCTGCCCTGCCGTATCCAGGGGGGTAGTGTCAAAATAACCACCCTCATCCAGTGGTACAGGGTTCTTGTTGTCGGAAAAATAGAAAAATTCCAGTTCCGGTCCTATATAAAAAGTATACCCCTGGTCTTTTGCCTTTTGTAAAAGCCTTTTGAAGGCATAACGAGGATCGCCCTTGTAGTGCGTTCCATCGGGTTCAAGGATATCGCAGAACATTCTGACTACAGGTTTCTCCTCATCCCTCCATGGCAGGAACTCTAAAGTGGTGGGATCCGGCTTGGCTATCATATCGCTTTCCTCTATACGGGCAAACCCCTCAATAGAAGAACCGTCAAAGCCCATCCCCTCGTCCATAGCTTCATCTAACTCGGGGGGTGTTATGGCAAAGCTCTTAAGATACCCGAGTACGTCGGTAAACCATAATTGGATAAAACTCACATCTCGTTCCTTAACGATTTTCTTAACATCTTCTTTTGTGCTGCAGAGCATATATCTCCTCCTTTAGGTTTGTCCTCAATTGAAACAAAAATCGGTTTTTTTAAAAGCGAAAATTTTTGCTTATTTCATACAGTAATTATTAACATTTTTTGGGTGTTAATACAATCTTTTTCACCCCCTTTCTTTAATGGATTGGCAGTTGGGTCGTTAAAACCTTAACTCTTCACTCATAAGGCTTCCTCCCTTCTTTCTCCTGTCCTTATTCTGATTGCCTCTTCCATTTGCATAATAAAGATTTTCCCATCGCCTATCTTCCCTGTCCTTGCAGACTTCTCTATGGTCTCCACAACCTTTGATGCCAGATTGTCTTCTATTACAATCTCTATCTTTATTTTGGGGACAAAGTCGATTACATACTCGGCGCCTCTGTATATCTCAGTATGGCCTTTTTGACGACCAAATCCTTTTACCTCTGATACCGTCATTCCTTGCGCGCCTATTTCCATAAGTTTTTCCTTAACCTCATCTAATTTAAAAGGTTTGATGATAGCTTCTATCTTCTTCATAATGTCCTCCTGCCTGTAGTGAACGTGTTAAAAGCCTCTTCGTGGTTTTTCAAAAGTCTCTAAGTCCCAAGAGAGGCTGCGTTTGACCCTCTCCACTTCCTTTTCATCATATATCTTCTGTCCGAATATATCTCTCACATAAAAGCTATCCGTGACACGCATAAGTCGTGTGGTTATCTTCGCGATATAGATATATACCCCCATGTCTGACATAGCCTTTGTGATTGAATAGAGAAGACCGAATCTGTCATTAGCCTCTATATCAATTACTGTGTAAAAGTCGGATGTATCGTTATCAATCTTTATGGTAGTTTCTGTCTCCTTCAGTCCCTTCTTTTTAGAATGAAGATAAGCTCCTTTCTTTTTTACCAATTCTTCTACTCTGACCCTCCCGTCGATTACCTTCTCAAGGTCGTCCTGTATTGCCTTCCATTCCTCCTGATCTACATATTCATCACCATTTGTATGGTTAACCCTGAGAATATCCATGGCTATGCCGTCACTCCTCGTATCTATCTGGGCATCCAGGATATTCATATTGTGATATACCATGACGCCACAGACCTTGTAAAACAGACCATGGGAATCCGGTGTGGCTATAAGGATATCGTAATAACCCTTATCCGGTTTCTGCCTTACGTCAAAGGCAAGTGTTTTCTCTTCCAGGTTGTAACACAGCAGGATGTGATTCGATATTATCTCAGGGCTGTTATTCAGAAGGTATCTAGATGGTGTTAGGTCCAGATTGTAGTGAATATCATCCATGGGCATCTTCAAACGCAGCTCGGATATGACTTCATTTTTTATTTTATCGAGTTTACAGGCTGTATCAGTCATGGTAAAGTCCCCCTTCTCAATAATATGGAATGCCCTGATATAGAGTTCCTGGAATAGGGTATTCTTCCATGAATTAAAGGCCTCTGCCCTCGATGCCTTCATATCAGCAAAGGTCAGAATATATAGCATTCGCAAGCTATCGCCGTCTTTCATCTTTTGGGCAAATCCTATAATTAGATTCTCATCAGAAAGGTCTCTGGTTTGGGCTATACTGGGCATATATAGATGGTTCTCTACCAAAAAAGCTATCAACTCCATATCTTCTTCAGGGAACCCCATCCTCCCCGCTATGCTGTATGCGAGTTCCACACCTTTCTCTACATGGTCTGTATCAAAAGCCTTTCCCAGATCATGGAAAAGAATGGCGAGAAAGATCAATTCCACCCTCTTCTCTTCTCCGGCCAGTTTGGTGAGAAGGGGGAAGGTGTCTTCGTACTTTCCCACAAGGAGATTTTCGAATTCCTCAATGGCAAAAAGGGTATGGATGTCAGCAGTATAGACATGGTAGTAATACGGCTGGGGAAGGTGGGTTATCCTGGCAAATTCAGGGATAAACCTATCCAGAAGTCCAAGTCTGTGCATAGTTTTTAGAACCTTTGCCACTCCTCTCCCCTCTCTCATAATGGATATGAAAGAGCTATTCACCTCTCTGGAGTTTCTGAACTCCTCTCCTATTACATCGAGACTTCCTCTAATCAGTTCCTGGCTATCGGAACTCACCTCTTTCTTCAGTTCCACGGAATATTCGAAGATCTTCATCAAGGTATGTGGCGCCCTCCTGAAAAGATCAGGATGGACAACCGATATTCTGTTATTCACTATCTCAAAGTCTTGATCCATACTTCTGAAGAAGACCTTACCCCTCTTTTTCGACTTTGCCTGATCCTCTCTCGTCCTGTCTATTAACACAGAGGAGAGGTACTTTATGTCCTCTGCGCACTGATAGTAGTCGTGCATGAATCGTCCCACCGCGGCAGTTAAATGAGGATCAGCATAACCCAGAAGATTCGCCATCTTTTCCTGATATTCAAAGGCCAGGTGATCATTCTTTCTGCCGCTCAGGAAGTGGATGCCGTTTCTTACCTTCCACAGGAACTCCAGGGACTCCTCAAGTAGAGCTATTTCCCACGACGATAATGCCCCCTTTACCTTTAATTCATCTACCCCTCTTGCCTGAAACCGGACCTTCGCTATCCAGAGGGCGCTATGAATATCCCTCAAGCCCCCTTCCCCCTCTTTCAGATGTGGTTCCAGAAGGTACACCGAATCACCATAATACCTATGCCTTGATTCCATGTCTTTTAACTGTCCTGAGATGAAGGAATTGATACCCTTAGAGAATGCGTTCCTATAGATTGTGTCCTCAAATTCGCCGTACAGGCTCCTGTCTCCCATGAGATACCGCATCTCTATCAGGGAAGTCCTTGCTTTAATATCCTCTTTCATCATGGCAAGGCAATCCTTCAACGTCATATTGCTGTATCCCACTGTCAGTCCTGCATCCCAGAGGGGATAGAGTATCTTGCCTGTAACATCCTCCAGATTGCCGCGAAACCTTTCCGGCATGAAAAACAGCAGGTCTATGTCAGAATACGGGCTTAATTCTTCTCTTCCATAGCCACCTACTGCAGCAATGGCATATCTGTTCTTTGTTTTCTCACCGTCCGAATACGGCGTCGAAGAAAAGATTTCCCTGAGACATCCATCTATAAGGGAAGAGTACCTCCTGACCAAGTCTCGACCACATAGTCCCTTCCAGTATTCTTCCCTTAATCGGTCTAAACTATCTCTTATGTAACCTTTCAGGTTTTCCAAGTTTCCTCCCTTAAATACAAAATAAATTTGTATATTAGCAATACCCATACCAAACCCATAGGATCTCCTTTTATTTTCTGAAACAGATTTAAATACAACTGCTTAGAGATATATTTACAAACAGGCGAAGTTGTCTGGGAAAGATGAAGCGTTCGACTTCGAGCAGTTATAGACAGTGGATATTAGCTAAAATGCGTGAATATTAACATCTAGAACCGGTTAACATCATATGCACGTTTTTGAGCAGATTTCTCAGAATGGGGCAGAGTGGAATGCTCTATGTCCTTGGGCAAAATTGATGGGTGAGAAATCGTCCTTCATATAGCTTCTTCTCCCCGTTCACCTGTCCTTATTCGCATTACTTCCTCCACAGACATAAGGAATATCTTCCCGTCTCCGATCTTTCCGGTTCGGGCAGCAGAGGCAATAACCTCCATAGCCTTATCCGCAATCTCGGAAGAGACCACAACCTCTACCTTGATCTTTGGGACAAAGTCGATTTTGTATTCGCTCCCCCTGTATATCTCGGTATGGCCCTTCTGCCTTCCGAATCCCTTTACCTCTGTTACAGTCATACCCTGAACCCCAATCTCATGAAGGGCCTTCTTTACATCTTCAAGTTTGAACGGTTTTATTATGGCTTCTATCTTTTTCATTTTACCTCCTAGTGTCGGGAATAAGCGTCAGCAAATATCTCTGGACTGGCACTCTTCACTGTTTATAATTTTATAATGTATATCCGCTTTCACCGTGCTGGCTAAGGTCAAGACCATCAGACTCCTCTTCCTCGCTTATCCTTAGACCGAGAGTTAAGTCGAGAATCTTTAATATGGCAAATGTTACAATAAAGGAGTAAATCCACGCAGCGCCAATGCTTATCAGCTGCTTCCATAAAAGCGATGGGTTGCCGAACAGCAATCCGTCATTGCCTGCACTATTCACTATCTTTGATGCGAATAACCCTGTTGCTATTGCGCCCCATGTACCGCCTACTCCATGAACACCAACTACATCCAGTGAATCATCATATCCGAGCTTTGTTTTGAGATTCACTGCTGTATAGCATATAACTCCTGCAACAAAACCGATAATCAGGGCAGACATAGGGCCAACAAAACCCGATGCAGGTGTAATTGCCACAAGCCCTGCAACTGCACCTGATGCTGCTCCGAGTACTGTTGGTTTGCTTCTGTGTGACCATTCAGCTATCATCCATGAAAGTGCCGCTCCTGCAGTTGCGATGTGTGTAACAACAAAGGCAGAGGTTGCCAATGCACCGGATGCAACGGCGCTCCCTCCATTAAAACCAAACCAGCCAAACCACAGAAGTGCGGCGCCCAGAAGTGTCATTGTAACGTCATGAGGGGCCATCTGTTCAATCCTGTATCCTTTTCTTCTGCCAACGACAATAGCAGCAGCCAGGGCAGAAACTCCGGAGCTTATATGCACTACTAATCCCCCTGCAAAATCAAGTGCACCAAGCTCTCTTATCCAGCCTCCAACTCCCCATACCCAGTGGGCAAGCGGAAAATACACAAATGTTGCCCACAGTACAAGGAATGCAAGATAGGTCTTGAACTTGAACCTCTCGGCTAATGCACCTGTTATCAAAGCAGGTGTGATCACAGCGAACATCATCTGAAAGATCATGAATGCCTGATGAGGGATGGTAGGCGCGTAATCAGGATTGGGTTCGAGTCCCACGCCCCTAAGTCCCACCCAGTCAAGGTTGCCTATGACATGCCCGACATCAGGACCGAATGACAGGCTGTACCCGTAGAGAACCCAGAGAACAGTCATCACACCGAGGGCTATGAAGCTCTGCATAATGGTGCCGAGTACATTCTTTCTTCTTACCATACCACCGTAAAAGAGGGCAAGACCAGGAGTCATCAGCATAACAAGGGCTGTAGATATTAAGACCCATGCAGTATCTCCGGTATCTACCTTTGATTTTACCGTATTTTGGACTGAAGGAGTTGTTGACTGGTCCGGTTTTACCTGATCAGTCATTACAGGGGCAGTATGATCAGGTTGCGCCTGATCTTCAGCGAATAAGAAGCCCGCAGCACCCAGCAATCCAAATATTAGTAACACAATCAATAGCCTTTTCATAATCATCTCCTTATTAACTTAAAAGGTAGCTGTAAGATTCAATCCCACTACAACTGTTTCATCAAGGTGTCCGCTGGGATTATAACCATGTCTCTTAGCATCGTCTGAAAGCGAGAACCAATACTGGACGTTAGGCTGTAGGATAGTATTCTTAAAGACCGGTATGCTCAATCCTGCCTTTACCATTCCGTCATGGAATGCACTATACTTTTTGCCTGTGCCTCCCTCGGTCTTGAAACAGTCGTCATCGCCTGCAAAGTATCCGGCAGATGCAGCCAGGTCGAGGCTTATGTCCTTTCCGAGCCCGATCGAATGCGCAATGGCGAGGTTAACGTATGTGCCGGGGTATGAAGTAACATCACGGTATACTGAGAGAGTGGGCTTCAGCAACATATCGTATGCCACTGTTGCAAACACTTCCTCCGTCTCTGTAACATACTTTGTGCCGTAATAAACGTAGCCGCCTGTAAGTGACAGTTTGCCTATAGGATATGTGTAGCTCAAAGTGATGTCGGTCTCGTTAAAACTCTTTTTGTCCTCTCTGTCAGGTGCAAAGGACTGGGTTGCAGTCTCATTGCTGTCTATGTTGCCCCAGAAACTAGCAGAAAAGCCTGAATAGGACACTCTCAGGGCCGGCTGTATTACTGCGCTGCCTGAACTAAGCTCGTAGCCTCTAAAAATATACTTGTTAAAGACACCTATTGATGCGCTGCCCGTCACCTTTGTCTCTTCTGCGCCTGAGGTTACCAAAGATGTAAAGGCCATCATTAGCGCCAGGCTGATTGTTAAAATAGTTTTTCTCATCTCTTCCCCCTAAAAGTTTTTTGTTTTTGTGAAATTATTGATTGAAAGATTTAATATTACCTGGCCAACAATACTCTTTTATGCCTGTCTCCAAACTCATATCACATAATCTCTTCCATCTCCTCCCTCTGCGAAACCTCAGTTGAGATTATTCTTCTTTATCAATTCCCTGATAACCCTCTTCATATCCTTTGGATCAAAGGGTTTCAGTATAATATCCGCTGCTCCCAGCTCCCTGGCTGCTTTTGCTGTCAGCGTGTCACCATAAGTAGCGGTGAGAAGTATTGGGGGGGTCAAACTTTTCTCTCTTATGATTTTCTCTGTTTTCAAGATCAACTCATCAGAATTCTTTTCTGTATCCATAATCATCAAATCCACCTTTACTACATTAATGATCCCAAAAGCCTCCTCTAACGTGTCAGTGGTAAGCACCCGGTAGTTCTCCTGAGATAAAAATCTTTCAAAAGCATCTAACATATTGGGGTATCTGTCGAATACCAGGATAGTCTTCATAATCTTGTTCCTTATTTTTGAAACTCGACTTACCTTCTTACTTAGCAACCCCTATGCCAGGTTTCTCCTCAAAAGAGATGTGCCACGTATAAAGCCCCTAACTATATGAGTTATAATGGATTTTAAAGTTTTTGATTTTTAACTTTGATATGGAAGATCTGTTTTAGAAAAGGAATGGGTGCTCGGATTCGAGCACAATGGACAGGAAAAAAGATGGGCGATCTCAAAGTATTCTATAGTGTAATACTGATTATATCCCAATTGCTCGGCTTGGGGCAGAGTGGTGAAAGTAGATAGTGGGGACAGGATAGGGGGCAGTTTTTCAGTTTTCATATAAGTTACTCATATAGTGTAGAGTAATTCCATATAAACAAAAGGCAAGTATATATGATCTATGCTTGCCTTTTGTTTTCCCCCTCGATTTTAAAACTCTGCAATCCTAATCTATTTAACTGACTCTTTTAATTTTTTCCCTGCTTTAAATTTTGCTACCTTAGTAGCAGGAATTTTTATGTCTTTTCCTGTTTGAGGGTTTCTGCCCTTTCTGGCTTTTCTTTGCGCTACAGAGAATGTACCAAAACCAGTCAAAGTCATCTTTCCGCCTTTTTTCAAGGCACCGGTAACGTTAGTTGTAAATGAATTTAAAGCCTTTTCAGCACTTGCTTTACTTATCTTTGCATCTTTTGCTATTTTGCTTACTAATTCTGCCTTTGTCACTGTTTGTTCCTCCTCTCTTTTTAGTTAGTTATTTCTTTTAAAGTGTTTTTTTCTCATCAAAACATCAACTCACTCGACCTGTTCTCTCCCTATAAACTTATAATTGGATGTTGTACCTCTACTCCCCCCCCTTTCCTTTAATATTAAAAAGAACCTAACTTGTTAAATAACCCAAATCTCCCCTGATTCTTATCAATAAAAGTAATGCAATTTTAGCTTCGACAACTTTCCCCATAGAACTATAATCAGTAAGGGTTTCTGCCCATATAGCATAGAGGATTGGAGCTTGTCAAGGAAAAAAATATATTGGACTACAACTTGCAAGTTCAAGTTGACATGTTGCTGACATTTTATTATTATCTAGGCCAAATTAGCTAATAATGCCACTTATGTAATGTTAACCCGAAAGCTGGATAACTATTGGAGAAAACCTTTGACCAAAAGGATCTGCATAGAACAGTACATAAACTTTGATAAGAGTATTGACATACTGGTATATAGAGGTGGAAAGCTTCTGGATTATTATCACGACTGTCCATACAGAAGTATTGATGAAATCCTAAAGAGAATAAAAGAAGAAAATGAAGATGCAGTTTTCGAACATTATTGCTCAGGAGAACTATGCACAGGTGGCTGGATAAGGTGGGAAATAAACTAGTCATATCGTCAATCATCTTGATCTGTCTCCTTGTCAGTGCAGTTTATAATTTAGCAGATGAGACCTTGGGTGAAACGGAAATGACCCCCCAAATTCCCACTTCCGTACTGTCAGGCACTGATAGGGATAAAATCGTAAAAGTTATTGAGGATTATACTGTATTCAAAAAAACAAAAGGTGTGAGGTTTGAAGCTAACCCATCAATATATAAATATCTCCTGGATAGACTCCCTTTAGCAACAAGCATCATCCGAGGATTGAATATTCGTAACCTTGTCATCACTAAGAATAAAGACCAATCTTTTCATTTTAAAGATGGAGAAAGTATAATCGGAGACTTTAGATTGATACATAGGGATCCAAGAACCATTGTATGCTATTGTAATGGACAGTACAACGGGAATGTTATCAAGAAACTCACAGGGGAAGCGGTAGTAATTGTGGAATACCGGGAAGGCCTTAAGGGAGAATTCATTGAAAATGTCTTTTACATCTATCTGAAGGCAAACAACAGGTTTGTTGAGTTGATGATTAATGTTTTTAAACCTCTAGTAAATATGGTTATAGATAGAAAAGTATTGTCTTATATGTATACCGTCATAGAAGTATGTGAAAGGATAGATAAGGATCCGGCTGGGGTATACAAGGGTATAAAGGATAGTAAGGATATTAGCAAGAAAGACCTTGAAGAATATAGGAGGTTCTTTCTTCACGATACCATAGAACAAAAGGATTGAGTCATAACAGAGAAGTGTAAATATCCAAACATCATATTAAAGACTGTATCCCCGAAGGGGATTTTTACGTGAGAGGAAGCGATTTTATGGATGAAAGATACCGATGGAATATTCTGGTCTTAACCTATATATCTATGCTCGCCTTTGCTTTTGTATTTCAAGCCATTCCCCCTATTTTAAGTCTGATTATCCAGGAATTGCACATCTCTCACACCCAGGCAGGACTTCTTATGGGTCTCTTTGCCCTGCCGGGAATATTCCTGTCCATACCAGGGGGGATACTGTTTGATCGATATGGTACTAAAAAGATAGCCATTTTCTGCTTTATTTTGATGATTATTGGGACCATAATAGTAATCTTTGGCGGAACCTTCCTCCTCCTTGCTATAGGAAGGGTAATTTCGGGAGTTGGCGCCTTAATTCTTGCAATAGGCCTGCCTCAATTTCTCGCTCAATGGTTCAATGGGAAAGAGTTGGGCATGGCCATGGGAATATTCAATACCGCCATGCCGCTGGGTACAATAATATCTTTTACCACCTTGGGATGGCTGGGGAAGAATCTGGGTTGGCAGGCATCCGTTTCAGTTAGCGGCATTCTCACCTTTGCAGCCCTGATAGTCTTCCTTCTCTTCTATAAACCAGCCCCCCCCATCACAGGCAAGCCTTTTAGTAAGAAAAGGATAGGGACAGGCAACTTTAAGGAAGCAGGTATTTCAATATGGCTTGTAGGGATCGCATGGATGTGGTTTAACGCATCAATAATCTCCTTTACTACCTTTGGACCAGACTTCTTTATAGCGGATAAGGGTTTCAGCATAGAGTTTGCCGGATTTCTTGCCAGTTTCGTCATGTGGGGCTCCCTCATTTTCAGTCCTGTAGTTGGCTACCTTATAGATAAAATCGGCTTTAAAGAGATTCTGATAGCCGTGGGTGGTCTTGCTTTAGGAGTTCTTATGTTCTTCATCCCCTATGCTACTACCCTACTCATATTCTTGATGGCACTGATAGGGGTTTCAGTAGCCCTTGTCCCTGCACCCGTATTCTCTTTGCCATCGGATCTTATGAAACATCAAAATCTCGGTTTTGGTTTTGGTGTTATATCCACCTGTTTAAGCGTGGGGATGGTTGTGGGTCCTTATGCTGTTGGGTTGATCAGAGATTGGACAGGTTCTTACAATATGAGCTTCGGGGTTATGGCCGGTTTCGCCCTCTGCGTAACCGTAACCATGCTTATTCTTCGCTCCCCAGCCTTCTCCAAAGTGAATCGTGAATCGTGAAAGGGTTTTTATAAACCCCTATTCCCCCCTTGACATCCAATGAATTAGGAGTAAAACATAACAGTTAAAATACCGTACAAGGAGGTTGGGATGAAAAAAGTTGCTATTATAAGTTGTGGCGCTTATATGGATAGTGGTTACGGCTGCCCCGGTGAGTGGCGATGCCTGAAAGCAGCGGCGCTAGGAGAAGGCAAATTCAAAGAACCACATCAGGTAATAGCCTTTATTGCCTGCGAATGTCCCGGTCGTACTGCTGTTCCCAACTTGGGCATGGCCATGAGACTATCCGAGATTAAACCAGATGCAATTCATTTTAGTTCATGTCTGGCTGAAGCTAAACCCGGATGTCCCTATACCAAGGCAGAGGACCTGGCAAAAATCTTCGAGGAAAGGACAGGCATCAAAGTCGTATTGGGAACACATGACTATCACTGAGGTCTTAGAAGCTTGGTCAAGTCGCAAAAAGTCAAAAATCAGACGGCACAGTAAAAAGCTCCAGATGCAAGGCGCGCAAATCACGAGGAGTGAAGCGTACTTATAGTTACGCTGCAACGACTAGGGATGCAGCGCAACGCCGCAGATGGACTTTTTACGAAGCCGTCAAGCTTGAGAAAATAAATATGGACAATGGTGTAGATAAAAACTCTGCTTTACTCGTTGCTACGTTGGCATCTTTCCTTACGCCTTTTATGGGCTCTTCTGTTAACATTGCTCTTCCCTCGATGGGAAAAGAATTTGCTATGGATGCGGTTTTGTTAAATTGGGTTGCCACCGCATATCTTTTAGCCGCCGCAGTGTTTCTTGTCCCTTTTGGAAGGATAGCAGATATACACGGAAGGAAAAAGATTTTTGCATACGGCATAGTGATCTTTACTATTTCATCCTTTCTTTCTGCTATTTCAACCTCTGCTGCCGTACTTATAGCCTTCCGAGTCTTACAGGGAATAGGAAGCGCAATGACATTCGGGACTGGCGTAGCCATCTTAACCTCGGTATTCCCCATTGGAGAAAGGGGCAAAGTCTTGGGGATAAATGTTGCTGTGGTTTATGTGGGGCTGTCTCTTGGCCCATTTTTAGGAGGATTTTTAACACAGCATTTTGGTTGGAGAAGCATTTTTCTTGTGACTGTGCCTCTAGGCGTGATAATAATCAGCGTCATCTTCTGGAAATTGAAAGGGGAGTGGGCTGAGGCACAGGGAGAGAAGTTCGATTTTATTGGCTCTATATTCTACGGTCTTACCCTTGTGGCGATAATGTACGGTTTTTCTCTTCTGCCAAAGACATCGGGTGTATGGCTGATTCTAATGGGCGCATTGGGGATATTTTCATTCGTCAAGTGGGAAATGAAGGTGAAAAACCCTGTCTTAGACATAAAACTATTCTTAAATAATAAAGTCTTCGCTTTCTCCAACATGGCAGCCTTGGTCCATTATAGCGCGACGTTTGCCATAAGCTTTCTTTTAAGCCTTTATTTGCAGTATATAAAAGGGTTTAGCCCTCAAAACGCGGGCTTTGTTTTGGTATCCCAACCTGTTGTAATGGCTGTTTTCTCCCCTCTTGCAGGCAGACTCTCAGACAGGATTGAACCAAGAATAGTTGCTTCAATCGGGATGATGTTGACCTCTTTAGGGCTTTTTCTGTTCACCTTCCTGGAGGGGGAAACGCCTTTAGCGTTCATTGTAGCCAGTCTAATCCTCGTTGGTTTTGGCTTTGCCCTTTTTTCATCCCCGAATATGAATGCAATTATGAGCTCTGTTGAAAAGAGATCCTATGGAGTAGCTTCTGGAATGGTTGGAACAATGAGGCTCATTGGACAGATGCTCAGTATGGGGGTTGCAATGCTTATATTTGCCTTGCACATCGGAAGGGTTCAAATTACATCTGAATACTATCTGCTTTTTTTGAAAGGTTTAAAGGTGGTTTTCATCATTTTTGCCACCCTTTGTTTTGGAGGTATATTCGCATCTCTAGCAAGAGGTAAACTTCGATAATCTTAAAGCCAGGAGAGTGTATAATGAAATGCAGTAAATGCGGAGTTGAGTTGGATAGTGAATACAACTACAAGATACGATGGGAAAGGGTCTGTGAAGACTGTTATATAAACGCCACACTGCCTAAAAATCCCTGTGATCCGATAGCACAGATGGTAACGGAAAATTTCATGGAAACGTTTAAAAGATCGCCTATGGAAGAGCTTTCTGAGACACAGAAAAAGATTTATGAGTTTATTAAAGAAAAAGGCAAGGCGTTGCCAGAGGAAATTGCGAGAGAGTTAGGTTTAGGGGAGTTAGACCTTAGGAAAAATTTTATTGTACTTAGAAGGCTTGGATTAGCCAAGGGAACAAAGATAGGGAACAAGGTATATTACGTGATATGGGAATAAGGTAAACTCTGAGTTTTATAAAGGCATAGGGGGTAGCAAGGGCTGTAAAAACGGGCTATCATTATGACAAAATTCAATAAGACCCGATGGGCAGCAAAGGACTTTGCCTATGAGTATCTTGAGACGGCAGACATCCGAATCTCAGAGCGGAGAACATTGCTGGAAGTATTGAAATCGTTCTACAGGTATTTCCTGGGGAGCAGGCAACAAAATAGAGTCCTGGACATGGGATGTGGAGACGGCATTCTAATCCATGAGCTTTTAAAAATCGATGGTTCTATATCAGCCACGTTGATTGACGGCTCAGAGGATATGCTGA
>QZJR01000064.1 GCA_003599365.1 Deltaproteobacteria bacterium
AACGGCTTGACCTCATTTTATTGCAGTGATAGTACCATAAGTCTGCCATCTAATAAAGTAATTATTGGAGAAATCCAGGCTTTTTCTACAGGCTCAACGCGAAGCGTCGGGCCATCGCAAAGCTAACCCGAAGTGGCCCGATAGGGCCACGATCAGGTTCAGCGACCCGTTCGGCGACCCCCTTTTCTGTTTATGGGCGGTGATGCCTCTTTTCTCATCCGGCTCAACATGGGCATGCCCAGTAAGGCGCTCTAGTCCGCCAGTAATGTGCCATATCCCCCCTTCTTGAACATATAAATCGCCCACCCCAACGTTTCTCGTCCCCACCTCAGGTACGCTCTCCTGCTCTCAGACACTCGCTTCAGCACGGTCTCCACATCGGGATCATCCCGATGGTCACTCGCCCAGGTTTCTGCAGCATACCATTGCAACCCCTCATACTTATCCCAGTCATCCTGGCTGCTTACAAGTGTGTAGACCGCCTCCAATCCGTACTCTTGCCCAGCTTCTACATTCTCATAATGTGTTCCGTAGTTGTTACGTGTCTCTCCGAGCGCCTCTAAATATTCTCTTTCTGGTTCATGCCGCCAGTACGGCTCGCCCACGACGATCCAACTTTCTGGTGCTGCCATCTTGCATAACGCGTTCAACGTCCCTCGATGCCCGCCGTAAATCCAACTTGCGCCGATGCAGGCCACCAGATCAAAGCTCTCTAAGGTTTCTGGGACATACTTAGCCCCATCCATCTCCAAGAAATGGAGTTGGGCATCTGGAACACGTGCTTGGTGCTTTTTGTGGACATCTGCAATGCAGTAGGGAGAGAAATCAACCCCCGTCCCTGTCATTTGTCGGTACCGCTCTGCAAGCCTGATGAGGAACTCGCCCTTTCCAGTGGCGATATCAAGCACCCGTGCGCCAGGTTTCAGACGCAGAAGCGTGATAAGCTGGTCAAATTTCTCAAGACTCATCGGATTGCAGAGGATGTGCTCCCGATGCGTTATGTTAAAGAACTTCCACATGTCCATGAATATACCTCCTCTATCAATGCCAGCCGAACAAGGTTATCAAGCGACAAAACGAGTGTAGCAGAAATAGGCTTTTTTATGAAATAAAATGGGCATAACCCATTAATATAATTATACTCACTTGTCGGTTAACACCGCAAACGGAAGGAATACACACAAGGCTCTCTAAGAAACCTGTTGTAAAAGTATTTATGGAGTGGTCCACTAGTATTTGATCTTCGCCAGGAACAACCCCTGTGGAGGGGCTGTTATACCGGCCTTTTTTCTGTCTTTAGCTCTAAGTATCTCTTCAAATTCACTTACCCCAATCTTACCCTTGCCCACATCTGTCAGCGTTCCTACAATATTCCTTACCATCTGCTTTAAAAAGGCATTGGCTTCAATCTCAAAGATTATGAATCCCTTGGTGTCTTTATCAACGGATATGCCGTAAACCTCTCTGATAGGGTTATGGCTGTTGCAGCCTGATGCCTTAAAGGAAGAGAAATCGTGTTCCCCGACGAGGCATTGCACGGCATTTTTCATTTCTTTAATGTCCAATTTGAAAGGTATAAACCAGGAAAAATTGCGGTATAGAGGAGAAGGGAATCTCCGGTTCAGGATGACATATCTGTATATCTTGCTTTTGGCGCTGTATCGGGCATGGAAGTCTTGTTCTGCCTCACTTATCTCTTTAATGGCAATATCAGGGGGAAGCAGACTGTTTAGTCCCCTCTGGATGTTGTTTATATCCAATCGAGACTTGGTAGAAAAGTTTGCCACCTGTTCTATAGCATGAACACCTGCGTCCGTCCTTCCTGCTGCGATCAGCCTGATCTCTTCCTGGGTGATTTTCTGTAACCTGTTCTCGATGGTCTCCTGGATACTCGTTGCATTGGGCTGAATCTGCCAGCCGTGATAGTTGGTGCCATCGTATTCGATTAAAAGCTTGATGTTTCGCATCTGCTTTAATCTTCCCCAGGATGTTTGATTCTCTCATTCACACAGTATATACCCTCTCCGGCCCTGGCCGGTCTGAAACACTGATTGTCGGATATGCAGGCAGCTTTTCGAATATCCCCTGCCTGCCAACGATTGATCAATGATGGTTCCCGGATAAAGGGACGGCTCATGGATATATAATCAGCCGCACCCTCATCTACGAGTCCTTTGGCTACATGATAGGATCGTATTCCCCCTACGAGAATCAGGGGAACCTGGATTTTTTCCTTAAAGGCATGGGCCTCATCTCGAAAATACGCCTCTTTTTCTTCTGATTTAATCCCCATCCTGCTAGGACCCAGCTTAATAGCAGTAGGAAGACCTCCACTCAACTCGATGGCATCGATCCCCTCCTTGGCAAGCATACTCCCTGCCTGAACGGAAT
Source organism: Deltaproteobacteria bacterium (assembly GCA_003599365.1). GTDB lineage: Bacteria > Desulfobacterota > UBA8473 > UBA8473 > UBA8473 > UBA8473. The sequence goes on from QZJR01000064.1 coordinate 2,392, forward strand.
CCTTCAATGTTAAACCATTTTCCACGAAATCTTGGACATTTATTTTTGCCATGATTGGGTAATCCAGCCCAACTTCCATCCGAATTGCCTGAAGCACTTCCAAAAGGGCCCTTGCACGATTCCGGATATTACCACCATACGCATCGTTACGATGATTGTATAAAGGGGATAGAAACTGACTGAGGAGGTATCCATGAGCAGAGTGGATTTGAACACCGTCAAACCCGGCTTTTTTAGCTCTCACCGCCGCCTGAGCAAAGGCCTGAGTGGTCTCCTTAATATCCTGGATAGTCATCTCCTTTTGTGGTAATTTTGACTCGGTCTCTACCGCTGAAGGAGCTATTGAGGGTTGTCCTGTCAACTCCCATATGGCACGGAACCCGGCATGAGCAAGCTGCATAACTATTTTGCCGTTTTGTTCATGGACCGTACGGGTCATCTCCTCAAGGCCGGGGATTAGCTCGTCTTTGTAAACGCCAAGCTGTTGAGGACTTGCCTGCCCATCGCAACGGACATAGGCATGGCCGGTAATAATCAGCCCCACCCCTCCCTTCGCAAGGGTAGCCATCAAATCAACCAGCCCGGGAGTACATGCCCCATCTTCTTCTGCCATTCCCTCCCAGGTGGCAGACCTGACAAATCGGTTTTTTAGTACCATGCCGTTAATTGTATCTGGTTCAAATAGTTTGTTCATTTATATGAAGCTCCTCTGATTTTTGCATGGTCAGTTCAATAATGAAGGGCAACACTTGGGAAATCGGAAAGGAAAACGCTATCTCAGCCGACGAAAGGCCAAGCTCATCTCTGATCGCGTATCGCTCACCTTCCGGCGCTTGCCGCCACCTTTCAATTCCAGGGGGCTTATGCCCCGCTTTAGGCATTCTTCTTCGATGAGCTTTTCGATGGTCTTGCCGGATTGTTTAGCTTTAAGCTGCCGCAGGTGGTTTTTCTCGGTTTGTTTCAGGATGTTATTGCAGAGTGCTAGAAATATCCAATCGTGCTTGTCGCGGCATGATACGATTCTATAGAAAAACCAACTGCCTGTCAAATAATTTATTGATTAGAAGCAATGTCCCTGACTACTATCGAGTCCATAAAATTCATCTTGCCCAAAAATTATGTAACTACTCAGGCACAAAGTGGCAAAGGCACATAGGCACAAAGCAGAGCAAGGTCGTTTCGTTGTTTTTCCCTACTTTGTGCCTTTGGTGCTCTGTGCCTTTGTGCCTACCTGAATAGTTACAAAATTATTGCAAAAAAGTCAAATTGCCCTATATGTTGCCAGCAGTTCAGGGGGGCTACCTGCGCTGGAGAAGAAAATTGATATCCTCAATAAAGATGGCTATAGGAAATTTTACTTAAGAAAAAGACATAGTATGCCGATAAAAGATTATGGAAATTTTAACAAGACTTATATCAAATAAACGGAGGAAGAAATGGAAAAAAGAGAAGAAAAAAGGGTATATAACAGGAAAGATTGTGAAATTACAGTAAAATTGACAACCGACAAAAGGGAATATCTTATAGAAAATGGTATTAGTAATATTAGTGAACACGGTCTCTTTGTTAAAACCTTTGCCCCTTTACCTATTGGCACTAAATTGGACATAGAGTTTGGTATTCCAGAAGCCAATAAGGTTATTGGCTGTAAAGGCAAGGTTATGTGGGGATACAAGGCAGATCCATTGAGGGGTGGTAGAGATGTGCCTGGGATGGGAATAAAGACAGAGAATCTAAACCAACAAGATATGGGCTTAATTTCAAACTTTGTTAATAACCTCAATTAGTTCAGCTTGAAAAATTCCCTTTTCGGCTTTTTGAAGATTTGCTTCTCCAATAGGGTTCCCCCAAATCCTGTTTGCATTTCTCTAACGGAAACTTTTTCCATTCTGACTCCTCAAGTTTGTTGCAAAGCAATTAAGCTGGGCAAGAGTATTTGTTCTTAAACACCTCTACAGCCCTAAATAACTGTTCATCATCCCTATACGCTCTAAAATTTTCGATGGAGTCCAAATCTATTTCTTCTATGCCATTTTTACTTATAAAGAGAGGGACTCCAAGGCATATTTGATTTTCTCCTATGCATGTCTTCTTAGTCAGAGTTATAACTGTACGGATATTGCTCTGAAATGCTTTTATGATGGCTATTACGGCAATTCCAACAGGAAAATCCGCCCTTTCTCCACAGTAGTATTCAATAAGGGGTTTAATAGATAACCGTGTGGGTATAGGATAGCCGTTTATATAATTAAAGACCCCTTCGCTTCCTCTCTGGACCATCTCATAAGCCTTGTTGTATACCTCATCCACATCCGGATTTTTCTTAAGGGTAGGAGAGACATTTTCCAATATTTGGCCCGTTGGTGGTTTGCAGTTTATCCGAAGCATACTCTTATAAATTGCCATACCTTTCAATTCATGATTGCCACCAACCAGACCATCTACAGAGATTTCTACGGGCAAATTTAACTCGTCCCTGATTTCCCTCTGAAACCTCATAGAATCCAACACAGGTCCTATGGCAACAACCCTCTTGAAATACTTGGAAAAGACCCACGCACTCAACTCGTTTGGATTGCTTACCACTATTACCATTTCAGGGGTATGGGAAGGGTTTTCTTTGATGGATTTAGCACAATTCTCAAAAATAGCCTTGTTCTCATGCATCAGGGTTGTTCTATCGGAAGCCTTACCTGCACCTTTTGGAATGGTCTTTCCCGCACACATTATTAGGAGTTCTCCATCAACTCTGTCATAAGAATCGACAAATTCGATATTCGGTAAAACACCACCCATCCCGTCTTTTAACTTTTCAATCAAGGCGTAATAAAAGTTCTTGTCTTTCCCTTGAGAGGCCTTCTTCGGTCTGCCGAATAGCTGGATCTTTTTGCAGTCTGGTAATGCTTGTTCCCTCAGGATAAGCTTGAGAATTTCGCTTCCCATTGTTCCGCTTACACCAATAATGGTTACAGTCTTAAATCTGCCTATAGCACCATAAGGGTCTTTTTGGTACTTTAGCTTCCTGGAAAAGTAATTCCTATCTCTTAAGAGATTTTTTTTCTCCTTATGTGTTGAATACCATCTGGACAAATATTTAAAGGTGACCCCCATCTCTTTTGGATTTTCTAATTTTCTTCCTGTCTCGAATTCTATACAAGGACTATGTATTTCTTGCACTTACCCCTCAACCCTCGGAAAGATAGGTTCAATCTTTGAGACGGTAATGTTCTCTCCTATTTTACCCCATTTGGCTATGTCATCCAATCTCTGAGTGCGCAGGTTCTCCTTTATCCCCAAAGATGCCCATATCTTCTCCGAAGTTGTCGGCATAAATGGAAAGAGAAGAACAGTAATAACCCTAAGGGCTTCTACGATATTGTACAATACGGCATTCAATCTTTCTGTTTGATTTTCTTCCTTTGCCAGTATCCAGGGTGAAGTCTCGTCTATGTATTTATTCACAGCGGCTATGAATCCCCAGATGGCAATTAATGCCTTGTTAAATGCCAGTTGCGCCATCTGATTAATTACATCTTTAACAGTCGTTGAAGCATCATTTCTCAATCTCTCATCAACCTCCAGGTGTCCGGTTGGTTTATGAAGGACCCCCTTGAAATATTTAATAACCATTGCCAGGCTGCGACTCGCCAAATTCCCAAGATCATTTGCCAAATCAGAATTCAACCTGTTAACTAAAGCACTCTCACTGAAATTGGCATCCAATCCAAAGACCATCTCTCGCATAAGAAAATACCGAAAGGCATCGAGGCCATACTTGTCTTTTAAACTAAGGGGGTTGATGATATTCCCAAGACTCTTGGATATCTTGTTTTTATCTATGTTCCAGTAGCCGTGAACATTTAAATGCTGATATGGTTCAATGCCGGAAGCCTTTAGGATGGTTGGCCAGTAAATACCGTGGGGTTTTAGTATATCCTTCGCGATCAGGTGTTGGGTTGATGGCCAGAATTTGTGATAAAGATCAGAGTCAGGATAACCAACAGCAGTTAGATAATTGATAAGGGCATCAAACCAAACATAGGTGACATAGTCTCTATCAAATGGCAGAGTTATTCCCCAATCCAGCCTTGATTTTGGACGCGAAATACACAGGTCTTCTAAAGGATCTCTCAAAAAGGCCAATACCTCATTGCTATATCTTTCAGGACGAATAAAACCAGGGTGGGACTTGATGTACTCTATCAACCAATTCTGATACTTGCTCATTCTAAAGAAATAGTTCTTTTCTTTTATAAACTCAGGGGCAACCTTATGATCAGGGCATTTGCCATCCGCAAGTTCCTTTTCATAGTAAAAACGTTCGCATCCAAAACAATAATATCCCCCATATTCACCAAAGTAAATATCCCCTGCGTCGTATACTTTCTGAAGAATCAACTGAACAACTTTCTTATGGTCTTCATCGGTTGTTCTGATAAAGTAATCATTAGAAATGGAAAGCTCCGGCCAGATATTTCGGAATAGCATGCTTATCCTATCAGCATATTCTTTTGGGTTTTCCCCGGCAGCCTCGGCAGCTCTAACAACCTTATCCCCGTGTTCATCCGTTCCTGTAACGAAAAAGGTTTCCCTCCCATACAGTATGTTGAAACGGTTGAGAACATCTGCGGCTATAGTAGTGTAGGCATGTCCCAGATGGGGTTCAGCATTTACATAGTATATAGGAGTAGTTACATATAATGTTTTACTCATGTTTCAAACTCAACATTTACCTTAAAGATTTTTTTGGCAGGGAGATTGAGGATGTCTTTAATGGCTGTTTTTTTTGATATATCAGCGAGACTATCCCTAATCTCCTCTTTGGATTCACCAATAAAAGTAAACCATACATTATACTCATGTTCTCTTTTGTAGTTATGTGTTATGCCCTGGTATGAATGTAGTACTTTAACAAAATCTTGAATCTTTTCAGGGGGGACCCTGGCCGCACACAGTGTGCTTGTAAAACCCAGTTTCTTTGAGTCAAAGGAAGCACCGAGGCGTCGAATATAGCCTTTATGTATCAATTGCTTAACCCTCTCTATCATATTGTCTTCAGAGATATTTAATTCCTCTCCCAGCACTTTAAATGGTCTGGAACTGATGGGGAACTTAGACTGAATCCTATTCAATATTTCCCTATCTAACCTGTCCATGTCAGTTTACCGTGTACCTGTTCGCCGTTCACCGGTTCAGGGTTCAGATGTTCAAGGTTGCTTTTTCGTTGACCTTGCTCAAATCGTTCTATTTTCATGCCTTCTCCAGTCAGAGCTGATTAATTCCCGCTGAGGCGGGATTCAGATTTGTGAGGTGAATCCAGAACCTCTGAACCCTGAACCGGTGAACGATTAAACATGTTTTATAAGCCTATACCATAAAAGAAATTCTTTCAAGCTAAAAATTTTTGACAAAAGGAGACTATGGTGATAGATTAAATAGTTATTGGTCTTGATTAATCTAACGACTAAAACTGTCTCTACTTTTGGAAAAGCATGAGAATATTTAAGATGGAAGATCAATTGAAAAACATGATTAGAGTTGCTTGTGGAAAAGAAAAGGCAGACCTTTTGATCAAAAATGCCAGAGTTGTAAATGTATTTTCAGGCAGCATTTTTTCTGCCGATGTGGCAATCCACGGCTCAATAATAATAGGTTTTGGAGATTATAATGCCAGGGAAATTATAGACCTAAAGGGAAGGTTTCTCTGTCCGGGTTTTATTGATGGTCATATCCATGTGGAAAGTTCAATGGTTTCAGTATCTGAATTTGCAAAGGCTGTTGTTCCTCTGGGGACTACTTCAATAGTAGCTGATCCCCATGAAATAGCCAACGTTATGGGGTTAGAAGGCATTAAATACATAGCTGAATCAGGCAGATTAACCCCCCTGGACGTATACATCATGCTGCCATCCTGTGTGCCTGCTACAGATATGGAAACATCTGGAGCAAGATTGTCTGCTTCAGACTTTTTAAAGCTAGTTCATAAAGAATGGGTACTGGGGCTCGGTGAGGTTATGAACTTTCCAGGGGTAATAGACGGAGACCCTGAGATTTTGAGAAAGATAGAAATAGCTAAGGAAAAAAGGATTGATGGGCATGCACCTATGATGGCTGGAAATGATCTCAATGCTTATATATCTGTGGGTATAGGTTCGGATCATGAGTGTACAACTCTTAAAGAGGCAAAAGAAAAACTCCAAAAAGGGATGTACATAATGATCCGGGAGGGAACGGTAGCAAAAAACATGAATACCCTTTTACCATTAGTAACACCCACTAATTCAAGGAGGTGCCTCTTTGTTACCGATGACAAACATCCCCTCGACTTGTTTGAAGAAGGACATATGGATTTCCTGATAAGGAAGGCTGTTAAGCAGGGATTGGATCCCATTATTGCTGTACAGATGGCCACGTTGAACCCTGCAGAGTATTTCCGTTTGCATAGGTTGGGTGCTATAGCGCCGGGGTACAAAGCTGACATTGCCGTATTCAAAACGTTAAAAGATGTAAGAGTCGAAATGGTGTTTAAAGGCGGTAAATTGGTGGCAAAGGATGGTCGGCTTTTGGAACTACCACTAAAAGGGAAAAAACCAACCCTCAGGAACTCCATTATAATAAAAAAGATGGACATTGATAGATTGAAAATAAAGGCATTTTCAGAGAATGCCAGGATAATAGAATTGGTCCCGAATCAGATAACGACAAAGAAGATAATTGAGAAGGTAAGAATTGTTAATGACCATGCATTGGCTGATATCGAAAGGGATATTCTTAAGATAGCGGTAATAGAAAGACATACCGGATCGGGCAATGTTGGATTGGGGTTCGTAAGGGGTTTTGGGCTGAAAACCGGCGCTATAGGATCTTCGGTTGCCCACGATTCTCATAATATAATAGTAGTGGGAACCAATGACGATGATATGTTGAAAGCGGTAATGGAAATAGAAAAGATAGGTGGGGGACAATTGGTTGCGGCAAACGGGAATATATTGGCTTCTCTACCTTTGCCAATTGCCGGATTGATGTCCCATAGACCGCTTTTGGAAGTAGCTGATGGAATCAAAAGACTTCTTGCATCAGCAAAGACCCTTGGATGCCATGTTAGAGATCCCTTTATGGCTTTATCTTTTCTTGCCTTGCCCGTTATCCCCGAATTAAAGATTACAGACAAAGGCATAGTGGATGTAAGTGAATTTAGGATAGTTCCCCTATTTGAATAGGAGAGTTGGAAACCTTTAATAGTGGTAACTATTCAGCCACAGATTCACACAGATGAACTCAGATAGGTTTAAATACAAAGAAACTACAAATATTATAAAAGAAAAAATATCAGTGATGATCAGCGTAGATCGGTAGCTGAGTAGTTACTAATAGTGAGGATTAATGAATGAAAAAAACAAGTTTATCAAATCGAATGACAGACGAGAGAAAAGAAAACCTGTGGGGTAAATATGTAGAGATAAAGCTTAAAGATAGCAGGACAGCAAGAGGGCTTGTTATTACCCAGGCAGGTGATTCTATTAGCATATCCGACGAGTTTAAAAATCTGGAAGAATACCAAAACTATAAACCTGAAATAATGGGAAGCTGTGGTGTAGTCTATCCACATACAGAGGGCTATAAATGGAGTGAAATAGATAGGATAGAGGTTGTCCTGTGATTTGAAAAAAGAATTAGTTTATTTTTTTGTTGACTTTTTTGCCAAATTTTTTTAATTTAGATTTAGAAAGTGAATGGTCTTCATTTAGTTAATATAATTTAAAGGAATTTAAATGGGTATTCCTGAAAGGAAAGAAAAAGAAAAGATAAAGAGGCGGAAAGATATCCTTTGGGCAGCAAAAAATAGTTTTTCGAAAAAGGGTTTCATGAATGCCACAATAGAGGAAATTGCCCAGGAGTCTGAACTAAGTACGGGCACTATCTATCTTTACTTCTCGGGAAAAGAAGAATTGTACGTTTCTCTGATAGTCGAAACCTATGATATTCTTATCGAAGAACTTGGAGAAGTGCTAAAACAAGATGTGGCGCCTGATGAGTTATTGGTAAGTATAGCTACTACCTACTACGACTTTTGTGAAAATCATCCGGATCATTATAGGATTTTAAACTTCATTGTTAACGAGCATCTAAATTTAAAGCTGACACCTGAATTGACAGAGAAGATTGATGATAAAACCGATATTATCTTTAAAATGCTTAGTGAAGTGATTAAACATGGGATTGGGATAGGCATATTCAAACAAATAGATGTCTGGGACGTTACCAGCCTTTTTTGGAGTAATATACATGGTATAATACAGACACAAACTACCATAGATTATTTGAAAGGCAGAACTACTGATATTGAGTCTTTAATTAGAAAAAACATAGAACTGATGTTTTTAGCCATTAAGGTCTAAATATTATATTTTCAGGAGGCTTTACCTATGGCGACAGTAAGGGAGGTAAACGAGGCTTTTTTGGAGAAGGGGTTGGAGATAGAGCTTCCATTTCCGGATGATTGGTTAGTGAAGAAGGTTGACATATTGGAGAAGAGGGACAGTTCAGACAAGGTTGGAGTTCTTTTAGCTTTGAAGTTAATAGATGACATGGGCAGAGAGATATCAGAGCTTTATTATGGGGAGAGTTTAGTAAAGAGGGAGCGCAAAGTTCGGGAGGCAAAGATAGAGGTGCCTTCCAAGACTGAATTACTTCCTTTGAGGTCTAAGATGGATTTTGACAGTGATGAAGAGGCGTGGAGCTACATAAAGGGGGCATTTATCCATTTATTAAAAGACAAGGGATACAGTATATGGGGGGATAATATTTCTAGTGGTATAGATTCATCAGTCCTTTCCCTTTTAGAAAAGGGGGAGTTGGACATATATGCGGAGAAGGATAGCAGGGGATTTCTCATAAGAGTAGCCTTACGGTCTACAAAGGAGGATGCTTATAAGAAGGCCATTGGTTTAGTGGAGCTAAGGAAGGATTACGGGAGCCTATACGACTATGGTTTAGTAATACCTGCATTTCAGGATTCATTAGGGGTAAAGTGGCGGGATCAGGAGTTTTGGCTTACAGTGAACAGCGAGTATTTATCAATACATCGTATAGGGTTATTTGCCGTTGACAACCTGGATCCCAATCGGGTATATCCTCACACAGTATACGCCAAAGAGCGGGAGATATTCAGGTACATGGTGAATTCCAGCAGGCAGTGGTCAGTAGTAAGGGGGAGGTATTTACAGCAGAGAGCAAGCAGAGTTGTCAGTTCAAAGTAAATTAATACAAAGGAGGGGTTTTAATGATAATAGAAGGATTAAAAGAAACGATTTTGGGTTGTGTTGACAGTGGTAAAGATCCGTTGGATGTTATATTTGGTCAGGAGGATGCCAAAGAGAAGATATTGGCGTCCATACTGGCAGATCATCACGTATTGATAGAGGGGCCTCCTGGAGTAGGCAAGACCACATTGGCCAAGTATCTTGCATCCATATTGCCGCCTGTTAATGCAGTAAAGGGGTGTCCATTTCACTGTGATCCCAGCAAACTGGTTTGTCCTTTATGCATAACCAAATCCAAAGAAGGCAACCTAGAGGTAGAGAAAGTAGAGGGTTCCAGGAGATTTGTCAGGATACAGGGCAGTCCTGATTTAACCGCAGAGGATCTTTTAGGAGACATAGATCCTACCAAGGCATTCAAATTTGGGCCTCATGATTATAGGGCATTCACCCCTGGGAAGCTTTTAAAGGGCAATCGTGGTATAGTTTTCTTTGATGAGTTGAACAGAGTGCCGGAGAAATTGCAGAATGCCTTACTTCAGGTATTAGAAGAGAGAATAGCAACCATAGGGCCGTATGATGTGGACTATGCCTCCAACTTCATCATGTTAGCCACCATGAATCCCAGAGAGCATGCGGGAGTCGAAGAGCTATCAGACGTCTTACTTGACAGATTTGACATAGTTAGGATGGGGTATCCGGAGACACCGGAGAGAGAGAGGCAGATACTGGTAAAGTATGGATTAAAGACAGAGGGTATAGAGATACCTGACGAAGTAATAGACTCAATAGTCAAGTTAGTCAGAGCCACCAGAGAAGAGCCCTGGGACAAAGAGTTGGACCAGGGGGCCAGTGCCAGGGCAGGGCTATCCTTATACGAGAAAGTACAGACCATAGCCTTACTTCAGAAGCGCAAAACCGCTACCATAGATGATGTAAGGAGCATGGCAGTGTCGTCTATGGGCAGCAGAATAAAGCCTTCACCTGAGTCCAAGTTTTATGATGATCCCCTTGGATTGATACAGGAGATATCGGAAGGCATATTAGGGGGGTAGATGGATATGAGAGCAAGGGCAACAACCATTGCCATCTCTGGAAAAGGAGGGACTGGCAAAACCATGCTATCATCACTTCTGGTCAGGTATTTCTCCAGATATGGCAGTGTCTTTGCCATAGATGCGGATCCTGACTCAAACCTGCCGGAAGCCTTAGGGGTAAAGATCAAGAAAGACGTGGGGGCAGTAAGGGAAGACATACTGGACATCAGAGCCGACAAGGTATCCCCATCCATGACCAAGAAAGACCTATTTGAGATGGAGCTTTTACAGATCATAGAAGAAGGCAAAGCCTTTGACCTACTGGTCATGGGCAGGTCAGAAGGAGCGGGGTGTTATTGTACCATAAACCACATACTAAGAGAAGTAATAGACACCAAATCAAAAAACTACGACACAGTGATAATAGACTGCGAAGCTGGTCTAGAGCACCTGAGCAGGAGGACCACCAGAGGTGCTGACATAATGATAGTAGTGACCGATGCCACCAAGAAGGGCATACTCACAGCCAGGAGAGTAAAAGAGCTATCTTTGGAGGTAGACATAGAATTTGACAGAATAGTTGTAATAGCCAACAAAGTCACCCCTGAGACCAGGCATATAATGGAGGAATTGGGTAGAGAAAACGGATTAGACATAATTGGATACGTACCTTTTGATCCATTAATTTCTCAGTATGATGCTATGGGGAGGTCCCTTTTGGAGTTACCTGAGGAAGCCCCTTCTGTTTCATCGGCCTATGAGATATTTGGCAGGATAAGGCAAGAAGCGGAGGAAAAGTACAGGAAGAGGGGAGGGTAAAGTGTTAAGGAGAGAGATTCGGGAGCGTATAGAGAGTAACACCCTGGAGCATAACAAGGAACTATTATTTGAAGGATTTCAGATAGACGAAGCCAGGCAGGAAGACATAATATCCACCCTTCATACAGGGCATCATCTTTTAATACTGGGGCCTCCTGGATGTGGGAAGACCGTATTGGCCGAGAAGCTTGGCAGAATATTGGGAGACACAGAAGTAATAAAGGGATGTCCTGTGAACTGTGCCCCTTCTCATCCTGATTGTCCCTGGTGTTTATCAAGGGGCAACGGTTCCAAGACAGAGACAGAGATAATCCCTGGCAGAGACAGAATAAAGAGAGTACAGGGCAGTCCCGAGCTGGTGCCTGAGGACCTGATAGGGGCATTGGATCCTGATTCTGCGGCATTTGAGTATGGCATACACGACATACGGTCATTCACCCCTGGCAAGCTATTAAGGGCCAATCGTGGTATACTCATACTCGACTTCATAGACAGAATGCCGGAGCGGGTATTAAACGTTCTACTTTATGCCTTAGAGGGAGACACGGTAACCATAGGCAGCTACGAAGAGAAAATACCCCTTGACATCCTCATCATTGCCACAGGAGGAGACAGAGTACTAAAGACCCTTTCCCTTGACATGATAGACCACTTTGACATAATAAAAATGGGCTACATAGCAGAAGAGGAAAAAGAGAGAGCCATAATCATGGACAGAGAGGGATGGAAGGGAGAGGAATTTGACAAGGCACTGAGAATAGTAAGAATGACCAGAGAGCATACAGACCTTCATAGGGGAGTAAGCACCAGAGGCGGGATAAAATTTGCCGAACTCATACCCATCCACAAGAGGCTCAAAATAGAAGACACTGACGACATCCTAAAGAGAGCCTCAGTAGTATCCCTTCCCCACAGGATAGAAGTAGCGCCCCATGCAGAGGCAGTAAGGAGACCTGAAGAGATAATAGAAGAAATAGTACAAGAAGTAATAGCAGGAGAAGAGAAAAGAGAAGAGCTGGTCACCCTGTCCAAAGACGACATACTCAACCTGGTAGAAGAGATAGCCAGAGAAGACAAACTCAGAAAACCCTTAAAGCTGGGATTCTTTGACATCCTTCTAAAGAGAGTACAGCGTTTTCCTGAGACCAGATTGGCCAAGCTTCACAAAGAGATGATGAGCCAGATGGAGGACATCTATATAGAGCGGCATCTCAAAGACAACATAACCCAGGAGATACTCGAAGACATAGAAGAGAGGCGGAAATATCGAGACAAGCTTCTGGCCGACTACAAAAAGAGCCTAGAGCAAGAGGCATTAAAAGAAACCTTAGCCCTTTTAGAGAGAAAGAGCATCTTAGAGCGGGACAAGACAGGGTGGAACCTGAGCAGAAAGGGCATAACCTTTCTCCTAGAGAAACTATCTCCGAGACTATGGGAGAACGTCAACATCTCAGGAGAGGGGAAGCACAAGACAGGCAAAAAGCTAGCCACAGGAGAGGGCAGAATAGTAGGAGTGCGCAAGTACAGATTAGGAGACAGGTACAAAGACGTCTCCTTAAAAGACACCATAAGAGAAGTCATCAAAAATCGCAGAGAGACAGTAACCAAAGAAGACATCATGGTAACCAAGAAAGACATCAGGACCAAGATGGACATCATCCTAGTAGTTGATCTATCTGGCACCATGTCACAGTTGGAGAAGCTTTGGTATGCGAAAGAGAGCGCCATAGCCTTATCCATGGCCAGCACCAAATACAAAGACAGATTAGGGGTAGTATCCTTTTCCAACCTGGCAGATGTAGTAGTAGAGATAACAGACAGTCCTTACAGAGTGACCGAGAAAATACTCGACTTAAACCTTCACGAGAATGCCTTTACCAACATAGGGTATGGGTTATTAAAGGCTCGGTCGGTATTTATGCGTCAGCGTCGGGGAGATGCCAACCAGCACATAATCTTAATATCAGACGGGGATGCGACAGCGCCGCATCCTTCACCAGAGAAGTATGCTATAAGAGAGGCTATAAAGACAGCCAGGAAGGGGATAACGATCTCCTGTGTATGCATCAATGAGAAGTCAGCCAATCCGGAGCTTATGAAGAAGATATCCCGGATAGGCAAGGGCAGAATATACATGATAGGCGAAGCAGGAGACATAACCTCCGCACTTATGGAAGAAAGAAGCAGGATGTAGCTACATACAGATGGAGGTATTTTTATGAATTAGCTTTCAGGGATACTTTTACAAAGCTCTCAAAGAGATTATCACTGAAGGGAGGATGCCATGATAATCAACTATGGGTATACAGATGGCAGTGGAGAGTATTATATTGTAATAGACACTGACAAGTGTGACGGCTGTGGGGAATGTGTTCCCGCCTGTCCCCAAAATGTACTGGAACTTGCCGAGGATGATTACGGGGATATAGTTGTAAAGGTAAGAGATGAAGTAAAGAGCAAGGTTAGCTATGTATGCTTGGGTTTTAACCCGGGGTGTAGTAAAAATGAGGCGAATTGCCGAAGTGTGTGTAAACATGACGTAATCTCCCATACATGGTAGTGCCTTGGGGCTGAGGATTTGTGAATGCTTAAACTCTGGGGGGACTTGACATGGAAGAGAAAGATATAAATCTGGATTTCTTTAAGAAATTTGATAATGCAAAAGATATCTTTTCTAAGATACTCAGGAAGGCAAAAAAAGAGATTATATTACAGGACAGGGAAGAATTCGTAGAGTCCATGGCTGACCAGATAATGGAGGATCACGGTCTAACTGAAGATGATGCCAATAAGTATGCAGACCTTGTATATCAAATATGGGAAGAGAGATGCGGTTGCAGCATTACCGCCCTTGACCAGGAAATATCAGCCATTAAGAAAAAGATTTTTTAGATAGTCACCCCAAAAATCCCGCTAACGTTTGTTCCAGAAGATAGTTATCAATTCCCAGTAACAACTCAGTATATATTCTTATACATCCCACATATTTTGTCTTACTGATTAGCGCGCCTAAAAAAACATTGACAAAAGCAATAGCCTATTATAGACCTTCTTATTAATATGAGCCATGAAATAATCTTTGTAACAGGTGGAGCACGGAGCGGTAAGAGTACCTTTGCCTACAATCTCGCCAACTCAATGAGCAGCCCCCGAGCTTATATCGCTACTGCTGAGCCTCTGGATGAGGAGATGAGGGAAAGAATAAAGAGGCATCAAGAAGAAAGGGGGGCAGGTTGGTATACCATAGAGGAACCCATTGATCTACCAGGGATTTTTAACAGGATAAGGGGGAAGTACATAGTAGTCCTGGTAGACTGTGTAACTCTTTGGATATCTAATCTCTTACATCTATACAAAAATGATGAAAAGAATGTAATGGATGATGTTGAGAAATTAATAAGTGTGTGTACCGAAATTGACTCTCGTCTTATTGTTGTCTCCAACGAGGTAGGGATGGGTATAGTTCCAGAAAACAGAATGGCACGGTTATTTAGGGATATCTCTGGCAAGACAAATCAAAGGTTAGGGAATATAGCCAGTTCCGTTTATTTGATAATATCGGGGTTACCTGTAAAAATAAAGGGATAGAGGGAGATTTAGTATGCTTATAGCAGGGGGTGCTGGGGGAAAGATCCTGACCGAGATGGCTACCTTTGGGGATGCCGATGTTGAAGAAGCCATAAGATAATGAAACGGTTCATAATTGCTCTGCAATTTCTAACAATTGTTCGTATTTCCAGAAATATTCAATTAGAACCTAAAGAACTGGGAAGATCAATGGGATACTTTCCTATGGTTGGATTGGTTCTTGGGTTTATCCTAGTCTTATTTAATACATTCTCCTTGCGTATCTTACCTGCTCCTGTAGTAGATGCTATCTTGATAATTATACTGATAATCTCTACCGGTGCGTTGCATCTGGATGGTCTTGCTGATACTATAGACGGTTTAGCCGGGGGAAATTCTAGAGAAGAGATTCTTCAAATAATGCGCGACAGTAATACAGGTGCCATTGGAGCTGTTGGTTTAACGATGACACTATTATTGAAATATACTGCTCTCATGAGTATCCCGCATGAAACTAAGAATCAGGTTTTGCTCGCTATGCCAATGATCGGCAGGTGGTCTATGGTAGAGCTTTCTCTCTTCTCTAAGTATGCAAGGTCAACAGAGGGTATTGGATTACCCTTTACCGCTTATCTAAGGAAAAGGGAATTCTTATTTGCCTCGGCCACTGCCATTTTAGCATCCTTTGCGCTCTTGGGGATAAAAGGGATAATTATAATGATTGTTATTGGCCTATTTGCCTGGGGTTCAGCCAAATTTCTAAAGGGTAAAATTGGAGGTATTACAGGAGACACCTTTGGCGCTGTCAATGAGATAAGTGAGGTTTTAGCGCTTATCTTAGTGTTGGTCCTTCTGAAAAATTTTTAATCCTCCCTGATTATATTTAGATTAAGCCCTCGCTACAGATGATCTTCGGTATGGTTTGGTCTTCGGATTTCCGGTTTCGTCGGTCTGACCAATCGCGCATACCGTGTTGATGATAGAGGTCTGTCAACACCCGCATTAGATCTTCTCCCATCATTCCGTTCCGGCGGATGCGGTTGAGTTCCTTATTGATAGCCGACGTCATCGGCCTGCGAAAAGCCTTTTCAAGTATGTTGATCTGAACTTTCGCATCGTCATCAGTACTCAGTCCGAACATTACCCGCAATTCTCGCAGTGCATAACGCTGTCCCTGGGATAGTGACAGGGTATGTTCCAATTCCGATTGTCGTTGTTTGACCGTCTCTGCAAACCGGCGCTTGACCCGCATGACGGCTTCATTGTATCCGGACGAAAAACCGAGTGCCTCAAGTTCATGTCCACATTTGATAACTCCGAGGATACGCGGGATGTCTCTGGATACAATCTCCCCCTTTTCGTTCAATAGAAACAACTGCTGATATCGACCGGCCTGACAGAACACATAAAGCCCTTTTGTTGCCGATGGTTTCACGCTACGGATACCGTCCCGCAGATCGGCGATACGGTCATATTCCGCAGGGTTGTCACGACGCAATTGCCGGAGGAGTTCCTCCGCCTCATTGATATCCAGAAACTCCTCTTCCTCATCCTCGAACAGGGAAAGCTGGCCGCCCTTCTTTTCGTAAATGGCGTACATGGCTTCCTCGTTAAGCTGTTCAGAGCGGTCGAGGATAGCCGAATCTTCCCCGATGGTATCGTGGATTTCCTGGATACGGTTGTGGAGTTTCTGACGAAGACCGAGATGCTTGTCAATTCCTGTTTCGGGAAGAAAGTTAAATCCATACACCACATCGTGCTCGGAGCCTATCCGGTCAATGCGGCCAAACCGTTGAATCAATCGGACCGGATTCCAGTGCAGGTCATAGTTGATGATCTTGTCACAGTCCTGAAGGTTCAACCCTTCGGCCAAAACGTCCGTGGCAATGACCATCATCAACTCCTGCTCCCCGGCGGTGAAGCGGTATTCCGGGTTTGCCTTTGGCGCGAAACGGCCTACAACCCTGGCCTTGCTCTTGTCTCCGCTGAAGATTACATCAATATCCCGTCGCGTTCCACGTGGGTTCAGGTTGTCAAACAGGTAGCGAGCCGTATCAGCGTACTGGGTAAAAATCAGCTTCTTGCCGTCCTGAAGCGGCTTTTCGGCAAGTCTTCCGATCAGGGTCTGAAGCTTGGCATCCCGGTCCGGTGTGACGGGCTCGATTAGCTCCAGCATCCTTTCCAGCAATCGGATATCGTGGGCGATGTGTTCCTTCAGTCTTGGCAGGTCAAAATCAGCGACGTTGTATTTTCCGGAAACCTGCCTCAGGGCATCCATTAAATCCTGTTCTTCTCCTTGATTCGGTTCGTACAGAATGGCCTGGGCGTCTTCCCCGGCAGGAACGATCCCCTGTGAGAGGGCTTCCAAGAAATGTCCGTGAACACCCAGCAAACGTCGAACCGTTTCCCGGAAGGCATAAACGCTTGATTCAAACCGCTTGAAGAGCAGAATCCTAATCAGGCCGCGCAGGTTGGATCCGGCCCGGTGGAGACTGGTGTAAGGCTCCTTTTTTTGCTTCTCCTTCATGACATAATGCCACAGACCATACCTGGCATAGGTCAGTTCATTTGGAGGAGGCTTGACCGGTTGTCCTTTGCGTGCCTTTCCAAGATGCTCTCGCAGTTCATGATAGAGACCCTGATACGTTTCTTCGATGCTGTATTCAACCGTTCCCAGTTCCCGCTTTGGGAAGAACTGGTGACGCCCTCCCACCATGACGTAGGCCCGGCGGCGGCCATCCTGATAATCTCTGAACCGAGAGGGATCAATCTGCCGGTGGGTTTCGGAATCAAAACCGTACCACCGCAGGATATGATTTCGTGTCCGGCGGATCAGCAGGTTCGACAAGAGATCAGGAAGATTCTTTTCCCCTTTTTCAATCATGCGGAAATATTCTTTCAGATTCGGCGGATCGATGGGCAGATCCGTCTTGTCATCCTGATGGAAGAGCTTCATTTGATAATAGACGTCCCAGGCGCTTTTATTACGGGGAGTGGCGGTGATGAAGCAGCACTTCTTCCCCGTTTCCAGGAAGGCCTCCACCATCTTGTAACGCTGGGTGTCCGCATAACGGAAATTGTGGCTTTCATCGACAAGCAGAAAGTTTCGATCCCGATAGATAACGTCTTCTTTCAGAAACTGTGCAGGCCGGTCATCCCGCTCCCTGAGGTATCCCATAGACAGTACCCGGGCATTGAGTTGATACACCTCATTATAACGCTCCCACATCTCGACCAGCGTAGCGGGACAGATAATCAGGGGGCGTGCGTGCTCCACTCGTTCGAAGTGTTTGACAATGGCAGCGCCGATATAGGATTTCCCGAGACCCACCACATCGGAGACAAAGGCGCCCCCGAAGTCCCGTATGATCTGAACGGCCTGCTTCACGGCAACCTTCTGGAAATCGGCCAGCCTCCGGGTGATCTCGTCATCCCAGAGGATATCCTGATCCTCACCGCCTTCGATCCGGTCTTTGACCAAGGCGTAGAGGGTCTTCATATAAACGTCATAGGGTCGGACAGGTGCGATTGCCCAGGATGCCTTCATCTCCTGCATCAGGCTTTCATCGAAATCCT
Source organism: Deltaproteobacteria bacterium (assembly GCA_003599365.1). Classification (GTDB taxonomy): domain Bacteria; phylum Desulfobacterota; class UBA8473; order UBA8473; family UBA8473; genus UBA8473. The sequence continues at coordinate 20,651 of QZJR01000064.1, forward strand.
GGGCTTCCTTCCAGAGGTCTTCAAACCACCGGACAAGCTCGGCATGGTTGTCGTTACCCTGAACAATAACATTGAGTTCCGTGTTGTGAGTGACGCCGGAGAGGGTCAGGTTGGATGAGCCGACAACGGCAATTCCTTCTTCGTGGCGATCTACGGAGTTACCGTTCCGATCGTAAACCGTGCCGTAATCGAAGATATAGGCCTTCGCATGGAGACGCCCCCGTGTATAAACCCGCACCCTGAGGCGTTTTTCCTCAATCATCTGCACGAGGGATCTGACCAGACTTTCCCCTTCATCGGTCTGGTCCATCAGTTCCATACCGGCCCGGATGCTCCCCGTTGTCTCCGTGGACATCTGCCTGATGTCGCTCCGTTTCGGATATTGCTCCGCTTCGGCCGCTTCGACGACCATCTCCAGCCGGTGATAGCCTTCGGCCAACTGTTCCAGGGTTTCCAGGTTGGTCGTATTGCCGATGAGAAGCCGCAATTCCTTGACACGGGAGAGTTTTTCGGAAATAGCCGTCAGGCCGGACAGGAAAAAATAACCTACGGCAAAGCGCGCCGCATCGCTGGAATCGAGAATCCGGTTGATGTGATCCACCAGTTTTTCACGACGGTTGTCTATGATGTCATGGGCAGGCATAGATCATCCCTTCCTCACTCCGTCAGCCGAAGGCGGAGAAGTTTTTTGGCCAGGGCGTAGATGTCTTTTTTTGCCCCTTCTTTACGAAGGCCGACAGCTACCACGATAACGATCACCTTCGCTTTTTCGACCTTGTAGATAATGCGATACCGCTGACCGACGGCACGAACACTCCGGTATCCCGCAAGCTCGCCCAACAGAGCTTTTCCCTGCTTTTCCGGTTCCTGCCGGAGACGGTCAATGACATCCCTGACCTTTCCTCGGACCCGCCCGTCCGGAATAGCCTGAAGCATCCGTTGCGCCGTCGGCGTGATGAAAACAGGCCACATCACCGCCCCGCCCCGGCACCGGTTTCTTCCCACGGGATAAGCTGTCCTACTTTCAGCTCCTCTATGCTTTCCCGGAGTTGCATCATCAATGCCTCGTCCCCCAAAATCTCCAGGGTTTCTTCCAGTGCTTCGTAAAGCTCCCAAGGCATAATGGCCATGACCGGTTTTCCCCGCCTGGTGACGGCAACAACGTCCAAGTCCGCCTCCTGCTCAAAAAGTTCCGGAATATTCGTCAGTTTTTTTCTTGCTTCAATAATGGATAGGCTTTTCGGCATAAATCCTCCTCAATCTGTACTTTAATAAGTATCTCTTTTCGTACATTCCTTGTCAAGGTTTATTTCCTTTTCCGCCGCAATACTAATCCCACCATCCATTAGCCGGTACAGTTGCAAAACGGTCCTTTTTCCTCCAAACCAACGGTCTTCCAAACCTGCGGCATCTCCTTGCAAAGCGCAATCCGAACCTTACTGTTGCAACGGCGAATTTCGTCCACAATCGCGCGGAACATCTCGATCCTGTATTCCCTTGGGTATCGCAATTTTCCCGCCTCGGCAATCAGCGAGCCATTCACCTTCAGCAGGGGTGATTCCGGAAAGCGCGTTTTGATGTGGCTTGAGAGTCCTTCTGCGGGTCGATACTCGCCAATCGTGATCCTCGAAGGCTCGACGTGATCGAAAATCATCTCCGTAAGCCTGCGATAATCTTTTTCCCATGTTGAATATCGGACCACGGGATCGATTCGCAAACGTATCTCGTACCCGGCATCTTGAACCTTGCGTGCCGCTTTTAGCCGGTCCGTTGGTGACGGCGTCCGGTGCTCCAGATGCTGCCATACCGTGTCTGTGTTGACGCTGAACGAAACGATCGTCTGTCCGCCATGTTCAATCTCCAGGAGAGTTTTTACGCAGTCGCTCTTGGTCAGGAACAGCAGCTTCGTGTGAGGCGCATGTGCAGGCATAAACGGAACCAATTGCTCCGATAATCCGGTGACATCATCCACGGCCAGCGGATCGCCAAGTTCGCCAAGATTCAAAACGCGAAGGGCATCGGGAATCTCTTGCCTGTCAAACTTCTCTATGTCTTTAAACATCCTGTCGTAGTTCACAAAGTGCGTTGACACCGGGCAAGTACGAAACGTCAGGTACAGATAACAATACTCGCACCAGAAATTGCAGTTGTTGTAAGCCGTCAGCTTATAGAACTTCGCGCACCGTCCCAGCGGATGTTGAAACTGTTCGATGAACGGGCTCTTGCGGTCGCGAAGCAACAGGACATTCCGCTCCTCCATGAGCTTATCCATACCCCGGTCTCCATTGATTTTCGGCAGCGAGGAAAGCCATTTGACCGGCAGTCCCGATCTTTCGGCTATTCGCTGAACATGAGACCGATCCGACTGCCCCTCTACAGCCCACAGTTCCCGCACCAAGGCATGATCCTGCGACATACCTACCGCCGCATACGCCGCCTGCTGTTCACGAACCGTATTTTTTGAAATGTTCAGCTTCACATCATTTTCCTGTACTTCTTGAAGATGTCCAATACAACCTTTTGCGCTACCGATTGATGGGAAGCAAAGTAGAGAAAATACAGGGGGCCTCCTTTGCTGTTTTGCATCAGTATCGGTTCTGGAACAAACTTGAAACCTGCGACCGTCTCGAGTCTATTGCGAAACCACTCGGCAATTGTTCGATTGTTTCCGATTTTTCCCATTTCACCAAAAAGATCCGGCTGATACATGAGGTCTTTCCAATCTTCCGTGCCGCAGAATTCACTGAATGCAGCAACATCTGCATCATCTGCATTTGCTAAGTCCTTCCTTAGGGTATTCCGATTGATGTCCATAAGCGGAAAATTAATAAAAATATCTACGGTCCGAAGATCGGCCAAATGTTTGATCGTTTGCCAACGAAGCGGCTTGCCGTGTATTCCATAAGGGTCCAATACACACAATCCGCGCCAGTAGGACGAATAAGTAAGAGAAGGCGCGACTTTATCATAAAGAACTTCGTTGCAGTCCCCAGGCAAAATTTCAACTCGCTTATCGTTCCCGCACAGTGTCTTTAACGATTCAACCTTCTCCGCATCAATGTCAATCAGAACTATACGATCAAATCGCGGTTCGACGAGAAGAGCATTCAATGGCGACCCCGGCACCATTTCCCGGGTTGTTTTCGAGAAGTGCATACCAGCCCCGGCAAATGCATCCACATAACAACATCCTCTGCACCATGCTTTTGTTTTAAGAATCCTGGTAAATGCACAGGCATATTCACGCAAAATGGCTATTTTGATTTCTGACCAAATTCCGATCTCGTCCAATTTAGCATTGGCTAACTCAGGATATTGATTATCCATTTCTCTCATTTCCAGCCACCCTCTAATTGATTCGCAATAAGGCTTCAGGAAAACATACCCGTCCCCTTCTTCCCGTTATTGTTCAAGCAATCCCAAGAGTAATTGTATTTTTGAAAATAGCTCATCGAAGGTAATGATTTCCACGTTCTTTAGTTCTGATCTGAATATCTCAAAGGATTTTTTTTGGGTATCATTGAGTTGCTCATTTTCAAAGCTTCCAGCTATGAGTAAGCATCTTGGATTTATGACCTCGTATTTACATGTTGATGTTGAAGATAAAGCAAGGAAGTTTTTCTCTATTTCTTCTCTGTAGTTAAGAACCTGATTTATTGAACCTGTCAATTCGGTTGAGATGGAGAATACATTATTCCTATATATAGAAGACAAAAGTTTGGTTGTTGGCGTCTTTATTTCTACAAGCTTCACATGGGTAGTGATCTGATTCTTGTACAAAAAGTCAACTATGTTACCCCCAGTGTTATCTATAGCCTTGCCGCCTACATAGGCTTTGTCGGTAATAATCACGACCGGGTACGAGAAAACCTGCGAAATCACCCACGGATTGGATGTCAATAGATTTTGCCAATATTCCTCTGAGCTGTTTTTCTTCTCGCGATCCCACAACTCTATTATCCTTCTAAGATTTATGACCCCAAATACTGAGGAAATCTTGTTCAGATCATCAATACCCAGTTCCATTATTTTTGATAGTACTGGTTCGACAAAACCTGTTTCAGCAAGCCATTTTAATAGAGCAACAGCACTGTCTAAATTGACACTAATGTGTGTTTTGTTCTCCACATCCTCAGAAACTGTATCCATCAATTCAACCAATTGCTTTAATTGAAGCCCTCGTTCAATTGCGCCACTTGCCCATCTACCGACCATTTCTATGGAGAGGCCGCTCTCTATTATTTGAGTAACTAACTCTGGATTGTCCATGAAATCTTTAGCAATTGAGCTTTTTGTTAGTGGAATCTGGCATGCACTGGCAAAATAATTCGCAGAGGGATCAAAACTGGGATTGTTGAGATAATCTTTGATTTTTACAACCACTGCATAATGAGTTTCTGTCTCGATCGGCATGACCTTTGCGTCATCACGAATGGTTAGAATAAGCGAGGGCTCTTTTCCTTTTGGGCACTCACTTTTAACACGCTTAGCCAAACATTTTCCATTAGGAAAGGTGGATCTATTATGATTAAAAACTTGCTCCCAATCAAAGTCAAAATAAACATTAATATAGGCAAGTCTGTCACCGCCGATGAAATTAGAAAGTTCATTATGAAAATTTTCAAACATCTGCCTCTCCCTTTCTTGATCTTTATCGCAAGAAAATAGAAGCTATGAACAACGCCCCCAATTCTCATTGAAATTCAATGGAACAGTTCACGATTATTCCCCGCGTCATGGCACGCTCATTGATCCACAATTCCTATTTCGAGGATGATGCACCCTCTACAATCTCAATTTCATCTTCCGTCAGCCCGTAAAGCTCATACACCAACCGGTAGCTATCCTTCTCCGGCGATGACGTGTCCACAGATTTGGCCACAATAGCTCTGAGCCGTGTCATTTGCCGAATGCAACATCCTCAATTCACGTCCGCGATTTTCTCTTGGCGCCATACCGGGTCACCTTTTCACGCACAGCCAGAGGCAGTTTCTGACGCTGCCCCAGTGATTCGTTGATGACAATCAGATTGCCGTCGTCCTCCGCTTCAAGTTGCGCGTTCGCGTTCAACAATTCAATGCCGTATACGGTTCCATCGGGAGCGATGTCCACGTTCATTTCGTCACTCACCCGAATCGTGTCCACCTGCCCTTTCTTCTCATGCAACCGCAAATAGGCGATGTTGTGTCCCGGATCGTATGTTAGTTTCATAACGACTTATTTCTATTCCGTCGCCCCGCGCTCGGCTCCGCGCTCCTCTGGATGTTGATGCAGCCGTACATTCATTCGCTGCCCTCTCCGCCCCTCAGTTACGATGAATCTTCCACAATCGCAATCTCCTCCTCCGTCAGCCCGTAAAGCTGGTAGATAACTGTATTAAGTTCCGCAATCAACTCAGATAGTCGGCTCTCATCCCTCTGCTTGTTAGCCAGAGCGCACATCTCAGCGATTTGGCGCAGTTCTAGCCTCGCCTCCTTCCTGATGGCTGGCAACCGTATGGCAGACACCATGTCCTTGGAGAAGTTGATGCCACCATCGATCCCCAAACTGCTGAATGCAGCCCGAAGCAGAAACATGATTAGTCGAGAGTTCATGATTGCACAAATCCACCAGAGATTTCCCACGTCGTCCGACGGATCGAACGCGATAATCGTAGATTTTCCGGCAATATAGGAACCATCCGTATCAACGAAGCTGTCAAAATATCGAATGCCCTTGATGATAACCTTCGGTCGCTCGGCCTGCTTTGCTCGGCGAGGCATGGCTTCTGTGAAGGCGCTCTTGCTTACTACCGGTTTGTCATAATGTGACTTCAGATAGGTCGTCTGTCGTAAACCCCAAAGCGAACCGAACTTCGCTATTGTACCGGTGTTCGTGAATTTATAGGATTTTCGATGTTGTGAGGACTGACTCTCGTCAAGAAGCGGCGTGAGCTCATAGGCCTCCGTGGTCGAAAATGGATTCTCGACACTGAAGAGATCTCCAACAGAGTTCGGCATCTTGCCGATCTTATCGAGCAGAGCAATGTGTGGGGACAGCAGATGTCCCCAGTTCTCATCAGACAGCGCAGATACGCCAACAGAAGCAGAGTGATGGACGTTATAGTTTGCCCAAAACCGGTCGATTTCGACAATGTCCACGAGATCTTTGGAAATGATGGACACGACGGGTGTGTTTCCTGCCTCAAATACATCAACGCGCGAGCAATCGGCAATAACCTTTAGGTGCCCGCGCAGGAACATTCGCAATGCCTTACCATATGGTGCCGAGAGCCATTTGTTTGGTGTTATGAATGACAGGAAACCACGAGCACAAAGAAGCATGAAGCTAAGCTCTGTGAACGCAACGTAGATGTCCCAATTCCCCTTTGTTGTTTCCATTCTCTCTCGAAGGTAGTCACGGAACTCGGGGCAATTACGTTTCATAAGTTCAGAATCAACATACGGCGGATTACCAATCACCACATCGAATCCCTCCCGCACGCCGAACATCCACTCCGGGTCGAAGAAAGGGGCGGAGGCGTTCTGGTCGTAGGGGTCCCAGGCGGCGAGTCGTTTTGCCGTGATGTCACCCCAGCCATCGTGCTTGAGCAGTTCCGCAATTTCGGCACGGAGTTTTTTGTCCAGTTCTCGGCACTTGGCTTTACTGGCCGGGGTCCTGGCATTGAAGTGCTTCTCCCGCACCTTGCGCAGTTCCGCCTCTTTGGCATCAATATCCGGGTTGCGGAACATCATCTGTTTGGGCTTTTCAATACCTATCAGTGTATTAGCGGCGACGAACTTGGTTTCCAGGTTGGGCAGCGGCCTCACGCCGAGGTTTGTTGTGTCCGGGTCCACCCGCTGGTCAACGATCAGCGAGATGAAGAACCGCATCTTGGCGATCTGGACGGCAATGGACTGAATGTCAACGCCATAGAGGCAGTTTTCGATCAGGTAGAGCTTGCGTCCGTAATCCAGTTCGTTGCGCTCGAACGCCTCCTCGATGCCGACAATTTGTTGCTCCAGTTCCCTGACCGTCCGCTCACGGATGGCAGCATCTTCGATCTTCTCTGCCGTGACAATGGCGTCGCACACACGCTGGATCTGCCGTTGCTCCCATTGCTCATTACCCGGATCGAGCTTGCCCAGGATGAACACCAGCTTGTGCAAGATGCCCATCGGAAAAGCTCCTGACCCCACCGCTGGATCCAACGCCTTCAGTCCGTCAATCGCGGCGATCAGCGCTCCGGTTTCCCGGTTGTCAAAATCGTGGCCGCTCTCCTCCCACGACACCAGCCGCCGGAGTCTCTTCTCCGCGGCCTCTGCGTTCTCTGTGGAAAAACTTCCCTTCAGGAATGCTATCAATGCCTCGTCCACCATGTAATCCACGATCTCGCGCGGGGTGTAGAACGAGCCGGTCTGTTTGCGGGCCGTGGCGCCGGTTTCGGGGTTGTAGGCGGCAAGCAGGTTCTCGAATACCTTGCCGGAGAGCTCCGGATCGAGGGCGACTTCCTGCTCGATGGGCGTGTTTTCCTCAATCGTGAAGCGGTATCGGTGAAGGGTGTGGATGAGCCCGCGCACCCGGACATTCCTGAATTTCTTGTTACCATAGTCCGCACTGAGGTCTTCCTCGCGCTCAGGTCCGAAGAACAGGAAATCCGGCACAACCGGTTGGCTGTCCGGCCGTCGGGAGAATCCGTCAATGCGTACATAACGCGGCTTGGCGTTTTCGCCCAAATCCTTGTCCAGACACTCGAATAAGCCGCCGTTGAGGAACGGGATGTTTTTAAACAGCGCCAGCGCCTCGCCGGGCTTCTTGAATAAATCGCGGTGGCGATAAAGACTGTGCGCCATGAAGTTCTGCTCGTCCTTTGCCCAGCCGCGCTTCTCCATCTCGGTGTTCAACGTGGCAAAGAAAAGATTCTGCAGGATTGCCTTATAGAAGACGGAATCCTTCCCGGCATTATTGTCCGGCGCGAACCCGTCGAGCAGTTCATTCAGGCGGCGCTGATTAAACAGCACTTCGGGAATCAGGCCTTTTTCCTTCACGAACCAGCAGAAGATCAACCGTGTGATCATGCGAATCACACCGATGTGGTCGTGCCCGTCAGCCTCCTTGGGTGCATCCTTGGGGAAGTGAACATGCTTCAGCGCCCAGAAGTACCAGTTGGCAAGTTCCTTGTAGAACGCCTTGGTGACCGATTCGACATCGAAGGCGTCGTCGTGGCGTTTTTGAATCTCCAGGGCGGGAATGCCGAGCAGCTCTTTCCCGAACGACGCAAGATCAAGCATCTGCAGTCGCTCGGCGGCCGTGCGCAAACCGCCGCCGGTCCGCACGGTAATCCGGCGGAACAGCCGCCGCTTCTCAGCCTTCTCGTCATACTTGATGTTCAGAAAATGCCAGGCGGATTGAGTTATGTCGGAGAAAACAAACAGGCAGTAAGGATGTTCGCGGATCAACTGATCAACGATGGGCCGTTCAAGATTTCTCTGAAGGTTTTCTGAGGCCAGGCGGCAATACACCACATGAAACGCATGTTCTTCGCCGCCGCTCGCAAACAGGATGGGATCATCGAGCAACGCGTTTCTGGCGGAATCCGGCCAGCCGCGCACGCTGAGCGGCTTGTTTTCGCGCTCGTAATTCAGCTCTGTCCAGAACAATTCTTTCAGGGCGTTCACGCCCCGCAATTGCTCCAGCAGCTTCAACACAGTCTGCTTGCGGTCAAGAACAGACATTACAACCCTCTCACGGCCGGATCAGGATGGGTTTATATCATCAATTTAACTGCTGACATTACATATGTATTTATTATCACTATACTTTAGAAATCTACTATGTAAAGAGGAATTTAATAGTCAAGACTTTCTGGAAGAAAGAGAGTTTTCGCTAGTATTCAAAAACCGGGTCATCCTTCATCTCTTCCTTTCTTCGTAAGTCGTCGCTTTCCAGAGAAGCCTTCGTTTCAGCCACAAAGTAGATTCTCCTGTCGGCATTATGATATCACCTGAAACCAGGGAATAACCGAGAAGTTTTTACACTAATACAAGTTATTTCCCTGATGGCAGTACGTCTGTCTCAGCGGTGGATGCGCCCAAAGCAATTAAATAACGGAGACGGTTGAAAAAGGGCCTGTTTAACGTTTCTCCCGACTTGATTTCAGATTAAGCAGTTGTCCCATGCTCTCAAATTGAATTTTATAATTTTAATCCGCACACAACCAGGTTGGTAAGATATTTCTTTTAAGTGGGTAAGGATGGCCCGTATCGATTGATGAGAGATGCCAAAGGGACTCAGATTGCCGACGGAACCAATGAGATTCAGAGGATAATCGTTTTTAGATATTTGCTGCTATCTTAATCCCTTCTCTGAAGGCTGCTAGATTAAGTTCCTGTAATTTATTATTGTTTTGAAACCTTTTGCTGATCTCTTCCTCTATCAATTCGGCTGGAATGGGCCTTACTTTTTCTATATACGCTCCTAGTAGGACCATATTTCGAGCCAGGGCATTGCCCAGCCTTGCAGCGGTTTCAACACCAGAGATTTCTAATGTTTTGATATCGTTTCTCCCCACATCTCCATTTTTTCCGATGCTCTCCATAATAATCAAGCCATCAGGCAGTACCCTGTCTTCAAAGACCTTAATGCGAGACGATTCTGTCATAACTATGGTCTGTGCCCCAAAAAGGAGAGGCGAGGCAATCTCATTATCAGAGAGAATAACTGTGCAATCAGCCGCAGCTCCTCTTCTTGCAGTGGTCATACTGGGGTTCCACAGTACATGTGCATATTGGGAGACAGCCGCAGAAGCGAGAATCTGCCCTATTATCATTGACCCTGTTCCACCAATCCCAGCTATTATTACATCGTGTCTTTTGGATAATCCTTCTTTCATAGAACCTCCTATTCAATCTTGTCAACGTCTTTGAATTCCCCTAGAGGAAATTCAGGTATTACTTCTTCCTCTATTCTCTTTAAGCTCTCTTTAGGGGATAGGTGCCAGTTGGCAGGACAGGTAGAGAGGATCTCTACAAAGCTATATCCTACACCATCTATCTGCTTCTCCAGTGCTTTTTTCATATATTTTTTAGTTTTTTTATAATTGGCTGGGCTGGTAAATGCACCCCTGGCAGAGTAGGCTACCCCTTTTAAACTGCCTATGAATTCGGTTGCCTGTATTGGGTATCCCTGATCTTGATTCCTTCCAAAGGGTGTTGTAGTAGTTACCTGTCCCATTACTGTGGTAGGGGCTAATTGTCCTCCGGTGGTTCCATAGTTACCGTTATTGATCATAAAGGTAGTTATCTTTTCACTTCTGGCTGCTGCATGGATTGTTGGTTCGCAACCTATAGCCAGGGCATCTCCGTCTCCCTGCCAGGTTATGACTATGGTATCCTTGCCAAGGATACGTTTCATAGCAGAGGCCACATCACCTGGCCTGCCGTGGGCAACCATTATTGAATCTACGTTTACCAATACAGACGCCATTGTATAACAGCCTACACCAACTACTAAAACCGAATTTCCCTCTATCCCCAGTTCATCTATTACCTCACATAGTGCCTTCACAGCAGTACCATGCTGGCAGCCAGGACAGAAAGGTATGATCAGCGGAATGTCCCTCCATAACCTGGGTGTTCCCGTAATCCATTTTTCTTCCATTAGAGCCCCCTTTCTTAAATAAATTCTTCTATTTTTTCCAGGACTTTCCGAGGATAGATCGCCCCTTCTTCTGTCGGTAAATGCCTTTCCATGGAACTTACCAGATAAACCTCAGTACGACCTTGTGCAGCCAGCTTAACGTCCTCGATCATTTGACCCATATTGTCCTCTACTACTAAGAACTTGGCTCCTTGAATGGCCTTTTCTTCAATTATCTTCTCAGGGAAAGGCCAAAGCGTAATCGGTCGTATCATACCAACCTTTAAGCCTTTTTTCCTGGCTCTGTATAGTGCTTCTTGAGATACCCGTGCCACATAACCAAATGCCACCAATATCAACTCGGCATCATCCACCTGACAGGTTTCATATCTGGCTTCATTTTCCTTTATAGTATCGAGCTTTTTTTTGTAATCATCCCAGAATGCACAGAGGTTTGGGTGTTTTGGAGTGGGTAACATACCCTGGGCTATGGACGAAAAGCGTCTGTTCCCGTCTTTATGATTTGCTTTACCTGTAATTGCCCAATCTTTTCCAGGAAGCGGTTCAAAATCCAGAGTTCGAAGTTCAACGGATTCCATCATCTGGCCAAGAATTGCGTCACTGAGGACTACGACCGGGGTTCTGTACTTGTCTCCGAGATAGAAGGCAAGCTGAACAAAATCATAGAGTTCCTGGGCTGATTTTGGCGCAAGGACTATGGTTTTATATCCTCCATATCCACCACCCTGGGTTGCAGAGGTATAATCCGTTTGTGCATGCCGTGTAGTATTCCATCCCCTTTGCACAAGGACAATAACACAGGGTAGTTCGGCATTGGCCAGATTGGACATGCCCTCCTGCATGAGTGCCCATCCAGGGCTGGATGTTGAGGTAATTACTCTGACACCGGTAGCGGCACCTCCATGAAGCATGTTTATTGACCCTGTTTCAGAGGCAGACTGGATAAAGACCCTCCCCCTTTTTGGAAACTCCCTTGCAAACCACTCTATGATTTCATTCTGGGGTGTTATGGGATAACCAAAGAAAGCCCTGCAATCTGCTGCCAAGGCACCCCATCCAACAGCTTCGTTCCCCTGGATTAAGATTCTTTCCGTCATTTTAGTCCCCCTTTAGTTTGAAGTAGAAGGAGATTTCTCCAGATATTTGTAAACCTCAATAGCAACATGGGGACACATCCATGCACACATGCCACAAGCACTGCAATCCTCAGGATTGCTGAAGTCGGGTAAGGGCAACCCAAATTGCGAAACCCTCTCCGTCATATTGATGCATCCCTTATTACAAAACATTTCACAAAAACCACAACCCATACAGCGGTTCTCCTCGATTTGAATAACCCCTTTAGCCATTTTACCTCCTTATAGAATATAGTCAAAAATCAAAAGTCGAAAATCAGGAAAAGTAATTCAGAAGTTGTTAAATACGAGTAAATACGAATAAAGAGAAAAACCCGTTCCAAATTTACCAAATATCGATTAATCTACTAGTTAACAAATTGGTAACAATGTGTCAAATAATTTAAACAGTTTATCCTGAAAAGTAAAATTTTTGTGCTACCACACAGGGTATCCAGTGTTGTTTCTTTATGAAAATTTTTTTCTTGAAAAAGGCATATTTATGGGGTAGTGTTTTTGAAATGGTGTTTTCGCTAACTGTTTTGCTGACAAACAAAAAATATCCAATTCATAGACAGATTTAAGGGGCAGCCTTGTCCCTTTATCTTCATTGAAAGAAATTAACTTGAAAGGAAGATACTATGCAAGCACGGTTCTACAAAGAAGAGCACCAAATTTTTCGTAAGGCTTTCAGGGATTTTGTCAATAAGGAAATTAAACCTAATGCTGAAAAGTGGGAGCATGAAAAGGGAATTCCCAGGGATTTATGGCATAAGGTGGGTGAACAAGGGTATTTATGCCCATGGGTTGATGAGAAATACGGAGGTTCCGGGGTCGGGTTTGAATACTCGGTGATTATCCACGAAGAGCTGTGCCGGTCTGAGAACACAGGTGTGCTGGGAATGGGTGTGCATAGCGACATTGTTGTTCCGTACATTGATCACCATGGAGATGAAAGACAAAAAGAGAAGTATCTCCCCGGATGCGCCAACGGGGATATTATCACCTCTGTGGCAATGAGCGAACCGGAGGCCGGTTCTGACCTTGTCAGAATACAAACCAAGGCAATCAGGGACGGCAATGACTACATCGTTAACGGACAGAAGGTTTTTATTACCAATGGTATCCACTGCGATCTGGCGATAGTGGCCGTAAAAACAGACCCAAAGGCGGACCCTCTTCACAAAGGCATTAGCATACTTCTTGTTGAAAACGGGACCCCCGGGTTTTCCAAAGGCCGCAGTCTCGAAAAGACGGGCGCTCACAGTCAGGATACCGGAGAGCTATTCTTCGAGGATTGTCGAGTGCCTCAGGAAAATCTGCTTGGTGAAGAAGGTGAAGGGTTCAAGTATCTGATGTACAACCTGCAACAGGAGCGTCTGGTCATGACGATGGATGCCCAGGCTGTCGCGGAATACGTTCTGGAAAAAACCATCGAATATTGTAAGGTGCGGAATGTCTTTGGGCGTCCCGTTAGCAGATTTCAGCACAACACGTTTAAGATTGTTGAAATGGCTACCGAGGTCGAAATGGGTAGAGTCTTCTTCAATTCCCTCGTCGAAGATTTTATTAACGGAGTAGACATTACCCTGAAGGTGTCAATGGCCAAGTGGTGGATAACCGAGATGGCAAATCGCATTGCTTACCAGTGTACCCAGCTCCATGGAGGGTACGGGTGCATGAAAGAGTACTATGTTGCCAGGGCGTCGGGAGATGTCCGCTCTATGACCATCGCTGCCGGCACGAGTGAAATAATGAAGATTGTCATAGGAAGAATGATGGGGTTGTAGGGATGGAAGCACGATTTTACAAGGAAGAGCACCACATCTTCCGTAAGGCTTTTAGGGATTTTGTCCATAAGGAAATCAAACCCTACGCGGAAAAGTGGGATGACGAGAAGAAAATCCCCAGGGAAATATGGCATAAGATGGGTAACCAAGGGTATCTATGTCCATGGCTCGATGAGAAGTACGGCGGTTCCGGGGTCGGGTTTGAATACTCGGTGATTATCCACGAAGAGCTGTGCCGTTCTGAGAACACAGGTGTGCTGGGGATGGGTGTCCATAGCGACATTATTGTTCCGTACATTGATCACCATGGAGATCAAAGACAAAAAGAGAAATATCTCCCAGGATGCGCCAACGGGGAGATCATTACCTCTATCGTCATGAGCGAACCAGGGGCCGGATCTGACCTTGCCGCTATCCGTACCAAGGCTATCAGGGACGGCAATGACTATATTGTGAATGGCCAGAAGGTTTTCATTACCAATGGTATCAGCTGTGACCTGGCCATAGTGGCCGTAAAAACAGACCCAAAAGCGGATCCTCCATACAAGGGGATCAGCATACTTCTCATTGAAGACGGTACCCCTGGGTTTTCCAAAGGCCGCAGTCTCGAAAAGACGGGTACCCACAGTCAGGATACAGGGGAGCTGTTCTTTGAGGATTGTCGGGTACCTCAAGAGAACCTGCTGGGCGAGGAAGGTGAGGGGTTTCGGTACCTCATGTACAACCTGCAGCAAGAGCGTTTAGCCCTCACCATCGACGCCCAGGCTACAGCCGAATATGCTCTAGAGAAAACTATCGAGTATTGTAAGACAAGAAATGTATTTGGACGTTGTGTGAGCGAGTTTCAACACAATACATTCAAGATCGTGGAGATGGCTACTGAGGTCGAAATTGGTAGGGTTTTTCTTAATTCCCTCATCAAAGATTTTATTGATGGGAAAGATATTACCCTGAAGGTATCGATGGCCAAGTGGTGGATACCGGAGATGGCCAATCGGCTTGCCTATCACTGTACACAACTCCACGGAGGATACGGATGCATGAAGGAGTATTATGTTGCAAGGGTGCCAGGAGATCTCCGTTCCCTGGCTATTGCCGGCGGCGCCACTGAAGTGATGAAGGTTGTCATAGGAAGGATGATGGGCTTGTGAGATTCCTAAGGCGTGCTATGTTGTCGTTCGGTTAATATACCCAACATACCCCTTTATACTGTTCTTAATAAAATACTTCTCCCTTTCTCTAATATCATCATCAAGATGATTAAATGATGCAAAGGATTTATCTACTGTAAGGAGTTTTGACATACAGTCTTCAATTAAGCTTTCGTTTTTTGATGACCTTTTAACCTGATCGGCTATTACTTCCTTCCATAGAAACAATTGCTTCCTGTGTCTTTCAAGTATCACTTTGGAATCTTTATGGATTCCAAAGTGTCCAAAGCAGATCTGTTTTTTGCCCAGATCAAGAAGCTTATCTACGCTTTCTATCGCTTCTTCAAGATGTAATTTAGGTGGAGTGGCAGGTCGTTGGTAGGTTTCGTTCTTAAAAGAATGAAATACACCTCCTGCCTCTCCGGCAAATAGGTATCTATCACAGGTATAACTTACATGATGCACAGCATGGCCTGGTGTATTTATAGCCTCAATGCCATCTATCTGGAACTCAAAAGAGGGGATTATTTTTTTTCCTGAGACAGGCTTCATCTCTCCATAGGCCATGGCTATATCCCCCAGTGTCTTTTTTGTCGCTTCCCATAGATTTTGAGGTTTTGCCAGATGCTCAACAGCACGTTCATGGCATACAACTTTTGCCTCAGGGAATCGCTCTATAAGTTCTCCAATGCTACCGGCATGGTCCAGATGGATATGGGTTAAAAGAACATAGTCCAATCTTTTAATCCCTAAGTTTATCAAAGACTTTACAAGCTCTTCCACTGTAGCAGAGGGACCCACATCGACCAGAAAGGTATAATCGCCAATGTATACCCAGGAACCTATGAAGTTCCTGAATCCCTTAACCTTCTGCTCTAAGTCTATCAGATACAAATTCTGACTAATCTTTAAGATGCTCATTTAAAAACCTTTAAGTCTCCCTTCCCGCTCCGCACAACAGCGCACTTGAGTGCGCTGTTGTTTTGGTCTGAAAATCATCTTAGTATTTAGCAGTTATGTATGCCTAAATCAAGACGAAAAATCTTGACAGACAATTATATATCTGGATAGACTGAAATAACAGAAACGGAAAACGGTGAACCGTTACTAACTTTTAAGTCTATTAAAGGATGATGAAGTCGTAAAAAGTCAAAAATCAGACGGCACACTAAAAAGCTCCAGATGCAAGGCGCGCAAGCCTCGACAAACGAACTCGTAGGGGCAGACCCATGTGTCTGCCCAATTATTGGGCGAACACACAGGTTCGC
>QZJR01000097.1 GCA_003599365.1 Deltaproteobacteria bacterium
GCGCGCAAATCACGAGGAGTGAAGCGTACTTATAGTTACGCTGCAACGACGAGGGATGCAGCGGAACGCCGCAGATGGACTTTTTACGAAGCCGTCAATTATGGAGCGAAAAGGACTTCGGTTTATGGTGGGCCGTGCAGGGATCGAACCTGCGACCTACTGATTAAGAGTCAGTTGCTCTACCAATTGAGCTAACGGCCCTTTGGTACGCCCGGTCCGACTCGAACGGACGACCTGCGGATTCGAAGTCCGACGCTCTATCCAGCTGAGCTACGGGCGCATGGGGTGAGTGAAGGGATTCGAACCCTCGACCACTGGAGCCACAATCCAGTGCTCTAACCAACTGAGCTACACTCACCATAGGATAATTATAAGATTAATTTCTGGCACGCCCGGTCCGATTCGAACGGACGACCTACGGATTAGAAGTCCGTTGCTCTATCCAGCTGAGCTACGGGCGCCCGTGTTTACAACCTCAAAAGCTTTGAAAAACAAACACATTTTTTAAAGATCTCAACCTTAAGTGGTCGGGGCGAGAGGATTTGAACCTCCGACCCCCTGCTCCCAAGGCAGGTGCGCTAACCAGGCTGCGCTACGCCCCGTCAAAAAGACAAAAGTGCTTAGTAGCATATAAACAAAAAAAATTCAACCTTTTTCTACGCTCGTTTTTCCGTTTTTCAGATACTCTTTCAGCACAACTCTCAGTTTCTCCATAGCCTTTGCCCGATGGCTGATTTTGTTTTTTATCTCTGGTGATAACTCTGCAAAGGTTCTCCGGTACTCAGGGACAAAAAAGAGAGGATCATACCCGAAACCAAATTCCCCTCTTTCCTCAAATTGAATTATTCCCCTACATTCACCCTCGACGATATCTTTCTTTCCATCAGGGGTAACAACAGCGATTACACATCTGAAGGTAGCACCCCTTTTGGATATTGGAACACCTTCAAGTCTCCTAAGTAGCTCCTTATTGTTTTCACCATCATTGGCATCTTCCCCGGCAAACCTGGCAGAATAAACCCCCGGCTCCCCTTTAAGGAAATCCACCGCTAACCCTGAATCATCAGCAATGCTAACCTTCTTGGTGAAAGAAGCTATAACTTCCGCTTTCATCAGGGCATTTTCCTTAAAGCTTGAACCGCCTTCCCTGACAACAGGTACTTCTGGAATATCTTTCAGGGATAAAATCTCAACTTGCAGTCCCCTAATCAATTCTTTAATCTCTTGTAACTTTCCTTCATTTCTAGTTGCTATAACAATTTCCATTTAAAAAAGATTCCCTATTATTTCCCTCTGCCTTGCAATCAGTTCTTGTATCCCTTTGGATGCCAGTTCTGTCATTTTATCTATCTGCTCTTTTGAAAAAGCCTTCTTCTCTGCAGTTCCCTGTATTTCAACAAACAAACCGCTACCGGTCATTACGAAATTCATGTCCACTTCAGCTTTGGAATCTTCCTCATAATTTAGATCAAGAAGCATCTGTCCATCCAGCATACCTACACTGATGGCGGCTACGTAATCTGAAATCGGCATTTTGCCAATCTCCCCCTTTGCTTTTAGTGTATTGAATGCTTCAGCCAACGCAATAAATGCCCCTGTAATGGATGCCGTCCTTGTACCACCATCTGCCTCTATAACATCACAATCCAGCAGGATGGTCCTCTTGCCAAATTCCTTCAGGTCTGTAACTATCCTCATAGAACGGCCAATCAATCTCTGTATTTCATGGGTTCTGCCTCCCTTTTTACCGGTAGACGACTCCCTAACTGTACGTACCATGGTTGATCTTGGTAACATGGAATATTCAGCAGTTACCCAGCCTTGAGCAGTATCCTGTAAAAAAGCGGGGACCCTATTTTCTATAGTAGCGGTACATATCACTCTGGTATTACCCATTTCAATTAATACCGAGCCTTCTGCGTGTTTTATATAGTCTTTTGTTATGGCTACCTTCCGTATTGCATTGGACATACGCCCATCATTTCTCATTGTCTCTCCCGGCTTTTAGGATGTGATACATTCTTTTTCTCCGATACTGTTGAAGCCACCTGTTTCAAGGTCTTTTCCCTCATACTCTGGATCAATTGTAACCGCATATAAGTTTTAGGCAGGCATTGCAAAGAAAAAGACAGGAATGAACAAATCCCGTACTATAAAGGTACGGGACAGGTAAACACTAAATACCCTTAAGTCATTGGTGGAGGCGGCGGGAATCGAACCCGCGTCCGAAGATGTTCCACTTAAGCATCTACATACTTAGCCTGTATTTTAATTTCGCGTTTTAAAGCCCCTACAGGCAGGGTCATTAAAACACTAGCTTATTTTTGTTTTATCCCCTTTATATAAGCATCAAAAGGAGACTATCCTGCTAATCGGCGCTCCATCCAGCCCCGCAGGAAAGACTGGGGGAACGTTAGCCGCTTTAAGCGGCTAAGGCATATTCGTAGTTGTCTGCGATTATGTTTAGATCCTATTGTTTTACGAGTGAATAGGGCCTCGGTATGCAGCTTAGGTTTCAACTATCCCCGTCGAAACCATGTCGCCCCCTAAATTACTTCTTGCCGGCATAAATAACCAATAATATAAAAGGAGGTGTTTTATTTAACCTATTTCAAAGAACGTGGGTACCTACTTCAACCTCAAAGACCTTTCTAAATCTCTAGCTTCTGTCTTCTTCTTTATGCTCTCCCTCTTATCATAGAGTCTCTTGCCCCTTGCCAGCCCCAACTCTACCTTTGCCTTCCCATTTTTTAGATACATACTTAGAGGGATGAGGGTCATCCCTCTTTCGTTAATCTTCCCGATCAAGCGCTTTATTTCTCCCTTATGCAGGAGCAACTTGCGCTCTCGGAGTGGGTCATGATTAAATTGATTAGCATGGTCATAAGGAGAAATGTGTGTATTTATTAAATACAGTCCCCCATCCTTTATCTTAGCATAGCTGTCTTTTAGATTTACTTTTCCCAGCCTGCATGATTTTATCTCACTGCCTTTAAGCACAATGCCTGCTTCGCATTTCTCATCAATAGAATAATCATGCCATGCTTTTCTGTTTTTACATATGATTTTTTCAGAGAATGATTTCTTTACTGCCATTTAATATCGGAAAAATATAACCCACAATGTTTTTAAAGATCCAATGTCAATCCTTTAAAGGCTGTTGCCCAAATCCCTTTATTTTATTACTCTCATATCCTGAAACATAAGGGAAGAAAGAATGCTTCAACGGAAAGATTGAAATGTAGTTCATTATAATACCGAGGCAAGGGAATGTCAAGGTATAACAGATGTCCCCCGACAAGAAAACTCCATCCCTTAAGCGATTTCACACGGGGGATTTAGAGGAAAAGATACAGGATTTCGATTCGGAGAGCCACTCGACAGCCTTTTTAAGACCTTCAGGGTTTCCGATATCGGCAAAAAATCTGTCGTTGTCTATATATGCAGAGATTAAAAAACCTTCTTCTATCAATCTCAGATAAAGGCTTATAATAGAGAACTTTCCCGTTTCTTTTATTTCCTTAAATATTTCAGGTGAAGTTACATGAATCCCGTTAAAAGCCAGGTATCTAACCGGCCCTTTTGGCTGCCTTCGAATATCAATAAGACCCTTTTGAGAATAGTAAAGCCCACAAACAATATTTATAGAATCGACAACAAAATAGTTTGTTGAGAGTCGCTCCCGGAGCACCAGGGTAACCATGCTCTTTGATGCCAAATGGTAACGATAAACTGTCCTTAAATCTGTTTCACTTATGATGTCTACATTATGAATAAAGAAAGGTTCACTTCCCCAAAAACCTTCAGTGTTCTTTAAGCCTCCCCCGGTATCCAACAGTTCAGGTTCGTGTACCGTTGTAAAGTTACAGTTTAAGTGCGTATTCTTTAAGTGAGTCTCCACTTGCTCACTCAGATAATGTGTATTAACGGCTATCTCTTTTACCCCTGCTTCAATCAGCTTCTTCGATACCGCGTCAATAACTGCTTCTTCCCCCAGTTTAATCAATGCCTTAGGCACTTCCTTTGTTAAAGGCAATAACCTTGTCCCCAGACCGGCAGCTAAGATAAATGCCTTTCTACAAGGCTGTGCAAAGGCAATATCCCATCGGAACCTCTCCTTATGTATGCAGTCGGTCTTAAATCCTGCCAGAGCTAAGTCCCTTTTTATCCTTTCAGCCATATAGACCGACCGATGCTGTCCGCCGGTACAGCCATAAGATGCCGTAAGATGCTCAAATCCTCGGGCTGAAAAAGCCTCACAATGACTTTTCACAAGCTCCAGAGTCAGGTGGTAAAACCGATGAACATCTGGACAAACCTCAAGATAATCAACAACAGGTTTATCCAGCCCACTATACTCCTTAAATTCTTTTTGCCTACCTGGGTTGGGTAGTCCTCGGCAATCAAACACATACCCTCCGTGCCCATGTGGATCCTCAAGGGTATGGGAATAATTAAAACCAAAGCTATAAATCAATACAATCAATTTATTATCCATTGAATCAAACTATAGTGAACGACATAAATATATTGACATCCCATAGACTGTCATTGCGAACGAAGTGAAGCAATCTCATGAGATTGCCACGTCGCTACGTTCCTCGCAATGACAACTTATCTTTTGGCGTTCACTATAAATGGTTCACACTGAAAAATTCCATTTTCCGCTTTCCGGAGCAGTTTTTTTGACTCAAAAATCCTGCTGATGTTTGCTCCAAAGGAAATTTTTCATTTTTCAGCGTGAACTAATTAAACTTATCAACTTCGTTGGAGACAGAAAGGCATCTTCCGTACTTAATCGTTGTGCAAATTTTTGAAGTTGAGGGAAAATCTCACCTAAGAAGTTTTGTCCATAAAAAATACTCATAAGGTTCTTTGATGCCTCAGGGACCCCTTCTAAAAACCTCCAGTGCCCCTCTTGAACCGCCAAAAACAGATAAACCCCTAATGCCCGTAAAATCCTAAAAAGGACGAAAAAATAATAGTTGGACATAAAGTCATTACGGGTTACCAGCCTTGCTGAATCCAAAACTTTCCAAATTCCTTTTGGATCTTTTCGAGAAGCTATTACCATTTCTAATTTATTTAAATAATCGGATAAAATGATTTTTCTTTCTTCATCAGAGATATTTGCTTTAGAAGCATAGAGTAGGGTTGCAACATCATATTGGAGCGGCCCCTGACGACCTGCCTGAAAGTCAACGTACCCGAGGCTCCTATCAGGGCGAACCATTATATTCCTGCATTGAAAATCCCGATAGAGGAAAAACATGGGCTGAGTCCCTGCTAAAATGTCTGTTAATCTGTTTAGTTCATTTTCTATTCCGGGTATCTTTAGATAATCATCTGCCAGGACAAAAAAATTATTCATAAAATATTGAAGGTCATCTTCGATGTTCTTTCGATCAAACACCGGGCTTTGGTGACAATTATGTTCATAATCAATACCCACATGACCCAAAATCTGAAAATCAACCAGGTCTTTTGCACTTTGTGTGTAAAGGGAGAGTACCTCTTCTTTGGATATAGAAGGAGATGAAATCCTTTCAGCAAGGGTTTCATCTCCCAGGTCTTCAATTATGTAGATCCCTTTATCAATACTGCTTGTGTACAACCTGGGAACGGGGAGTCCCAGGGAGTATAAGTGTTTGCAAAAATATAGAAAAGAACGATTTTCTTTGTCATCTTGCCCATAGACACCAATCAAAGTTCCCTCATCATGATACAGGCGGAAATACTTCCGCTTTGATGCATCCCCGGGCAAGGAGTCCATCTTTATCAAATCTGTATTGCAGGATTTTTTAAGAAGGATATTGAATTGTTTTTTGAGTTTTGAATGAAATGTGGAATCAAGCATTTGAGGGGTTAAGGCAATAGCTAAATCATTCCTTTCCCGGCATCTTAAGCACTACATATAGTGCACTATCGGCTCTCCTGATAAGCAGAAGAAGACTATCTCCCTTTACCTTGCTCAGGATAGCCATATAATTTCCCAAATCTTTAACAGGGTTACGGTTTATCTCTTTTATCAGGTCCCCTTGTTTTATTCCGGCCTCATCTGCCGGGCTGCCTGCAACAACGTCGGTTACCAAAACCCCTCTTTCACCCGCGTATCCAAACTGTTTTGCAATATCCGGGGTCAGATTTTGCACTACCACCCCCAGTTTTTCTCCTGCTTGTTCCCTCGAAGCAACTATTTCCTTTTCTGGAAATTCTCCAATTATTACCTTTAAGATATTTTCCTTTCCATCTCTTATAATCTTTACTTTTGCTTCCTTTCCCACATTGAGAGTTGCGACAAGCCTTGGCAACATATTCATCTCGTCGATCTTTTTCCCGTCCAGTTCTATTATTATGTCTCCCTGCTTAATCCCTGCTTTATCCGCAGGACCACCTTCCTCAACATCGGCAACCAGCGCGCCTTCGGCCTCTCTCAACCCGAATGACTTTGCTATCTCAGTAGTGACCTTCTGTATTACAACACCCAACCATCCTCGGATTACCTTTCCCTTTTCTTTGAGTTGGGGGATAAGCCCTTTTGCCATATTAATCGGGATTGCAAACCCTATCCCCTGCCCACTGGAAATAATAGCGGTATTAATGCCAATTACCTCTCCTTTCAGGTTAATCAGGGGACCTCCGCTATTTCCCGGATTTATAGAAGCATCAGTCTGTATAAAATTATCATAGGGGCCGGCTCCGATAATCCTTCCTTTAGCACTTACAATCCCTGCCGTAACTGTATGATCAAGCCCGAAGGGATTTCCAATGGCCATTACCCATTCCCCCACCTGTAATTCATCCGAGTTGCCCAGCTTAACTACAGGCAGGTTCCCCCATGATTTTATCTTTATTAAGGCCATATCAGTTTTGGAGTCTTTCCCCTTTACCTCTGCTTTAAACTCCTTTCCGTTTTGGAGTTTGACCTTTATTTCATCTGCCCCCTGAATCACATGGTAATTGGTCAAAATATAACCATCCTTGTCTATAATGAATCCGGAACCCAAACTGGTTTGTTTGAAATCCTTGGGAACCATGTCCTCAAAAAATTTATCGAAAAAGTCTCTAAAAGGGCTTCTTTCACCAAAAGGACCCTGAAAAGGTGTAAATCCCTGCCTTCCCCTATGAATAACCTTTGTAGTACTGATGTTGACAACTGCCGGTTCTAACTCTTTTGCCAGTTCAACAAAAGACGGCAGTTGAGCAGACACTGTTGATGATTTGTTTTCAACATTCTTGTCTTTTTCCTGTCCAAAAGTAGAAATGGCTTTTAAGGAGGGTGTTAACTTCAGTTCTGAAGCCACGATTATACCTACTACAAACGAAGCTATAATTATCCCTATTAAAGTCTTTAGTCCATATCTGTGTTTCATAATATCCTCCCGTTCCTTCATGAAGTCTGCATAGCCCGTCCTGAAAAACGAAAAATTTCCTTTTGGGCGAATCCGCTTATGATAATGTCATATAACACAAATATGACGGCTTCGTAAAAAGTCCATCTGCGGCGTTCCGCTGCATCCTCAGTCATTGCAGCGTACAGGTAAGTACGCATCATTCCTTCGGATTTGCGCGCCTTGCATCTGAAGCTTTTTACTGTGCCGTCTGATTTTTGACTTTTTACGACTTCATCAAATATAGGCGGATCAAAAACCGGAAATAGGAAATTGTGAATGGATTTTATTCTATTTACGCCTCCCGACTTTTGATTTCCGATTTTTAGGTATTTAGATCCAATTTTACCATTAATTTTAAATTAGTTCCCGGATGTATATTGTCTTTAATCCCTATTTTATTCCAATATCGAATCTCTGAAGTTTTTAGATCGTACCTCTGGGCAATATTCCATAGGGTATCCCCTTTTCTTACAGTATATATTATCTCCTTTCTCTCGTGGTCCAAGTATCCTTTTTTTGCAACCTTACTGAGGAGGAAACCTCTTTTTTTATCTGTGTCTCTCTTCGCAATCTTAGAACTTCCAACAGGGATAATTAGAGTCCTTCCAGCTTTTATACTCTTTGGTTTTTTTATCTTATTTAACTGCATGATCGGCTCTGTACCGGTATCGTATAGGCTGGCAATCCTTGACAGAGTTTCTCCCCTTTTGACAGTATGTCTTATGAAGGCAGATCTATCGCTAGGTTCTGTTTTGACAAGGCTTTTAGCAAATATTTCTTTTCTGCCGATAGGAACTTTAACTTCATAGTCAGGATAGTTTGGGGGTGTATATCCTTTTTTCAGTTCAGGATTTAACATCTTTATAGTATCGTAATCCGTTTTACACGCCCTGGCAATGACCTTTAGATTGGTAGTATCACGAATCTGAACTTTATTATATGTAAGTGGGAGCTTGTAATCTATGTCATCGAACCCGTATTTTTCAGGGTTCTTAGCTATGATTACACCGGCTATCAGTTGAGGCACATAGTCCTTTGTCTCTCTCGCCAGATAGGGATGCTTTGTTATCTCCCAGAAATCCTTGGTGTTATATCTCTCAATCGCCTGCGCAATCTTGTTCTCCCCTGCATTGTAAGCGGCAGCAGCCAGGTACCAGCAACCAAACATATCATAGAGGTTTTTCAAGTATCTTGCTGCAGCTATGGTGGCTTTTTCAGGGTCCCTCCTCTCATCGATCCATCTGTCAACCCTCATTCCGTATCTTTGCCCTGTTCCTTTAATGAACTGCCAGGGGCCGCTGGCATGGGCACGAGAGTATGCATTAGGGTTAAATCCACTTTCTATCATTGCCATATAGACAAGATCCTCGGGCAAGCTATTTTTCCTGAATATCTCTTTCATCATTGGAACATACTTGTATGCCATGGACAGCCATCTCGAAAAGACCTTCTTCCTGCTTGTTTGAAAATAATGGATGAAATTCTCAACACTTTCATTAACTACAATTGGAATATCGTATTTCCGTTCCTTCTTAAAAAGCACATCGGAGTCCTTGCTCTCAAGTTCATCGCTTTCCGCAACGGGTCCTTTATTGGCCTCTTCTCTTAATAAATACGGTGGAGGTTTATCTTCACGTGTAAAATCATAATTATCAGAATAAATGCTTCCAGCATTAGGTAGACTTTTTATTGTATCCCCTTTCACCCATCCTGTGAAAAAAAGGGAGAAAACTAAGACTAAAATACTAACCCTTATAATTGTAATGGGTCTCAATATTGTTTTACCTATATCACTAGCATTATACATATAATAAACTCCTTTGCCTTAAATGAGGCCTTTGAATTTTTTCATAAAGTTAGTATAAAGTGTTCTTAGGAAGACAAATTGAAAGCCATCTCAGTGAAATATGCTTTGCATTTCACAGAACAGGTCTGCCGACACATGATGTCCCAAATGTTCTTTAGAATCGTTGTAAACATGGCCATGTAAGCACTATCATTCGACAGTTTATGCAAAAGCATCACTTCACTATTTAACTTTAACATAGATAGATTAAACAAAATTTATAATAAAGTCAAGGAAAAGCAACAGGAAAAAGTAGATGGAAAAGAGGGGTGGAAAAGATTCCTTGTAAAATAAACACATATCTGATAAAAAATTGAATATTAAGTATATAACTGAAGAGATGGAGCGTCTTCGTTTACACGAATGTACGAGTGTCCTTCAGAAGATGAGGACTTCCTGGAGAGAATGGAAGGATTGGTCTCCAGTGTTTTGCGGCGGCAAAGCGGGCCGTAGAGAATTGCCAACGGCACGACATCATGGTGATCGGCGGTCTGATCTTCGGATTGCCCGATGATGACGAAGAGGCCATCAAGCGTAACTATCAATTTTTAATTGATCTGGGGGCGGACGCCTCCTACTGTCAGATGCTGTCGCCCTATCCCAAGACCAAACTCAGAGAGGATCTGATCAGAGAGGGGCTGGTCACGAATCACAATCGTTATGAGCGGTATAACGGCCTCTGGGCAAATGTGAAAACGAGGCATCTGGAAGCGGAGCAATTGCAGTATGCCTTCTGGTATTACAGACAGACCGTTCTGGGCTGGTGGAAACCATCGGCCTTCGCAAAAAGGCAGGGCCGGCTATGGACGTTCGTCTGGACACACATAGTCAAGCCTGTCATGAAATTTTTCATTGACAGGCAGATCCGTAAGATCGGATGGAAGGGCCGGTATCAAAGAAATATACGGCGCCTGGAGAGGATGAACCGCTTTGAGGATATGAAAAGGTTCAGCGGTGATGAAGCCCCTGAGCAGCAGGGAATCCGCGGACCCGAAGGAGATTTTTCATAATGACCTCTTCGGCCTCTTCAATGGCAGACCCTTCACGCATGAAGGAACGGATCCGCCTCCCCCTTTTGATTCCCATTTATCCTTATCTCAAAGACCACCATTTCGAAGGAAAAATCATTCTCCCCGCTGTTGAGATCCTTCAACGACTGGCCGGTTCAGTGCAGTCTTATCTGCCCGATGCGCACATCAGATGTATGCGTTTCGCCTCATTCGACCGATTTCTGAATATCGGAGAGAATTCCCCTGTCATTGAAGCCTTTAATGAATTGGAGGTCTATGAAAGTGGGCGCCTATCTTCCAAATTGATCACCGTCAGCCCGATAAGAGGCACCACAGCAATCAGGACAAAAGTCCATGCCGTCGTCAATTTCACGGCCGCGGGGGAACGCATCGCCGGGCTGCCCATAGATATGCTCTCGGCGCTGGACGGCATTTGTTATAGAATTCCCTCCGGAAAATTGTACAGCGACCTGGTACCCTTCGGGCCTTCCTATCAGAATGTCAGGGGCAACGTCTTTCTTTCTGAGAGCGGCGGTGTAGCCCAGGTGCATGGTGCGGAACATCCGGCGCCAAGAGACCCCCTCGGGTCTCCGTTTCCCTTGGACGGGGCTCTTCATGTCGCCTGTGCCTGGGGACAGCGGTTTCATCATATCGTGGCCTTCCCTGTGGGTTTTGAGGAACGCCTCATCGTCAATCAGACGGTACCGGGAGAAACTTACTTCTGCAGGATTTTACCTGTATCAGTCACCGGAGAATCCCTTAAATTCGATATCCGGATCCATGATTCGGCGGGGTGTCTTAGGGAGGAGATTAGGGGGTTAATGATGAGGGACGTCTCCGGCGGTCGCGTCGGCCCTCCTCCCTGGGTACGGAGTGAAGGGGCTGTCCCCCTTGCCGTCATCGGGGAGCATTGCAGAGCAGTATCCGTCATTGATATTGATACCATCGCAGATTTTGCCGTAAAAGCCCTCTCAGGAGGTGAAAGTGAGCACTTTGAACGTATGGGAGCAAAAAGGCAAAGGAGCTATCTGGCGGCGCGTCTTGCCCTGAAGTATCTTTCACGGAAACTGGCCGGTGGGGATAGGGTGACGTCCGCCTCCGACATACACACGATGATGGGGGATCGGATTCATCCCCGCTGTCCGATTCCCGGCGGCAAAGGTACGGCGTTTTGTTCCGTATCCCACGATAGCCGCTTTGCCGTTGCCGTTGCTGCCGATGAGGAAATCGGGGTGGACGTAGAAATGGTATCCGACAGGGTTCTAAAGACGCGGCATTGCTATATGGAAGAGGAAGAAATGGCATTGACGGAGACATCCCCGTTGGGGCTTGTACATGCCTCCACCAGGGTATGGTCCATAAAGGAAGGGGTAGCCAAGGCAACGGACATACCTCTTGCCGAATCGTGGAAGAGGGTAAAGGTCAATGACATCGGGCAGGACAGAAGCCGTCTGACCGTCGAAGGAACACGATACGCGGCCTTTCACGATACCGCCGATGATCATATTTTTACAATAGTTAAAAGGGAATCGTGACGTTACGAACGAACCGATCATCAGAAGGGTGCGCTGCGGGGAAGCTTTGCCACGGCTCTGTTCATCTTCTATAACCACAAACGAAATGTAATTGAGCTTATCAACAGAAAGTTATGACAAGGAATCCTTATTGATAATCAGAACTTCAGTCTATCGAAAATGTCTCCTCAAATATCAACTCCCAATACGGCAGGCACCGCACCCGTGTTTCGCCTACCAACGCTTCATCGGTAAGACTTTTGTTAATTACATAGCCGTGCTCGGAGTGATAACGCTCAAGGAACCCACGGAATGAGCGCCGGATCTCCAGCTTTTTCATGTCGCTATACTTGACCTCCAGCGGTGTCACCACTTCCCCGCGCCGGATGACAAAGTCAACCTCGGCCTTGTCCTTGGTGCGCCAGTAGTGGATCGTCGTATCCGCCAAGGGAAAACGCTCCTTCAGCATAGCATGGATCACGGTCTGGAAGGCGAAACCGGTCTTGCCCTCAGAGAGGGTTCCGAAGCTGCCCGAGGAAAAATTGCGCAGACCGATGTCGCAAAAATAGTAGACAGGCGCTTTGGTTATCTCTTTTCTGATGTTGGTGAACCAGGGAGTTACCTTACGGACTAAAAAGGTCTTTTCCAGATACCAGAGATAGGTCTTGACCGTGGGCAGAGAGAGCCCCAGGGTACTGGACAGTTCGGAATAACTGACCATCTTCCCGGACTGGCTTGCCAGTACTCTGACCAGGTTGCTGAAGCTGTCGCTCTTTTCCACCCGCAGCAGGTAAACAATGTCCTTTTCCAGATAGCTGCGGAAAATCTCGTTAATGGTGGACAGTTTTTCCTGGTGAGTGTCTGCCAGGATAACTCGTGGATAGCCGCCATACATGAGGTATTCCCGGAAGAGCTGTTCTGTTTTTGCCGGCTCGGCGCGGAAGAATTCCTTGAGCCTATCCGTATAGCGGTAACCGGTCCTGAAATCGGCGAACTCGCCGAAGCTGACAGTCGAAAGCTCGAACATCCGTTTCCTGCCGGCCAGTGACTCGCTGATCTTCTCCTTCAGTTCGATGCTTCCCGAACCGGAGACCACAAACTTCCAGGGGAGCCCCTGATCGTACAGCCCCTTCAGGAACAGCCCGGCATTATCCTTGCGCTGGATCTCGTCGATAAAAACCACGCCGCCGTTACCCAATTCCAGGCGAATCTTCTGCAGAAGCGCACCTTGCGATGAGACGTGACGGAAATCATCCTCAAAATCCAGATTGAGCCAGAGGGTTTTTCGCCCTCCGGCGCGAAGTTCGGTATCGAGCTTCTTGAGTATGGTGGTCTTACCCGATTGACGCGGCCCGACCAACATGGTTATTTCCGGATGATCGAGATGCCCCGCCAATGCGGTCATGAGTCTGCGCTGTATATATTGGTTATCTGTAGCCATGGTTTTATTTTAGCACGATAATTTTAAAAGTCAACATACAAATATCACCAGCTATTATCGCAGACGAAGGGGTTGAGCTTGGGTTATGACATCCGGATGTCCGGTATAAAAGCCGCGCCACGATCTGTCTCTGTACAGACGATAAAGCTCTTCTGGCTGCTGCACTGGTTGCTTCGCTTGCCGGCGGTCCCCGTCTTGTTATTCCGTATGCCTTCTCCCGGCAGGTTATTGAGGAAGTCCTGGAGATTCTGCCTTTGTCATTTCTTCTCACGGACCGTCCTGGTAATTTCCCTTCCGGCCCTGAGATCATAACTCCTCTTATGTTGCGCCATAACTCCGTAATTCCCGATACCTTCATCGATCCGGATGATCCCTTTCTCATGCTTTTTACGGGCGGATCAACGGGAAAACCGAAGGTATGGTCCAAGACACCTCGGAATATGCTTGCAGAGGCCCTGCATCTATCAAAGAAATTCGAAATATCTCCCGACGATCTTTTCCTGTCAACGGTACCGCCCCGGCATATTTACGGCCTCCTCTATTCCGTACTGATTCCTTTCATCTGTTCTGCCCGCGTTCTTGATGGAGTATATGCCTTTCCCAGAGAGATACTCCGGGTTGCTCGCGATTACAGGGCATCCGTTATGGTCAGCGTTCCCGTGCATTACCGTGTTTTAAAGGTGGATGATTTGGAGCGGCACGATCTCAGGATTGCTTTCTCCTCAGCCGGGGCGCTGAATAAAGAGGACGCCGTATATTTTCACAGTAAAACGGGTTTGGATATTACAGAAATTTATGGTTCCACGGAAACGGGCGGGGTGGCTACGAAGTGTCGCTTGAGAGACGGCGAATCCTGGCGCCCGCTGGACCCTGTTGACTGTAAGATTTGGGATGGGAAATTGCATGTTCGCTCGGCGTTTATTTCTCCGGAGCTGTCCCGCGATGATGACGGCTTTTTCGCCACAGCCGACCGAGCCGATTCTGACGGTGATCACCGGTTCATCCTCCGGGGCAGGGCGGACGATATCGTCAAGATCGGGGGTAAAAGGGTTGACTTGGCTGTTGTGCAGACCAAAATGAAACAGATACCGGGGGTCCGTGATGCCGTGGTTGTATCCTTTCCCAATGGGAAAGGACGTCAAAACGAACTGGCCGCCCTCGTGGTGACTCATCTTGATGCGCTTCAATTGAGAAAACATATTGCTGCGGTCAGTGAGGCGTATGCCGTTCCCAGGCGTATTGCCGTTGTGAAAGAAATTCCTGTGACGTCCACAGGTAAATATGACCGGACAGAGATCGAACGGATTATGCGGAGCATAATGGACACCGAAATTTAGATACCGCTTCCAAACCGCATTTTTCGGGGCAACCTCATCAAATTTTTAAGAGGTAGGTATGTACATTTATCGCGTGGTAGCGGCAGTTTTAGCGCTCTTGGGTTTTTTATTACCTCAAAGCGCCATATGTGAGGAAAAACCGCTTTGGGAATTAGGTGTGGGATCAGCGCTCCTCCAAATGCCCGATTACCGAGGTTCTGACGAAAATAGATTTCTGCTGCTGCCCTATCCTTACCTTGTCTATCGCGGTGATATTTTAAAAGTCGAAAGGGAGAGTATTTCAGGACGCATTTTTAAAACTGACAGACTTTTATTGGAAGTTAGCTTCTTTGGCAATGTGCCGGTTGATAGTTCTAAAAATACCGCCCGAAGCGGTATGCGGGATATGGACCCCACTTTTGAAATAGGTCCCTCTTTAAATATAACGCTGCTGGAAAACCGGCAGGACCGTTATAAATTGAATCTTGCTTTCCCGTTGCGTGCTGTTTTTTCAACCGATTTTTCATCGCTGCGACATGAAGGTTGGGTATTCAGTCCTCGATTGACTTTCGAAAAAACCGATTTAATTCCGGAGAGCGGTTTGAATCTGGGAATTTCAGCCGGGCCGATGTTCGCCGACAGCGCCTACCATAGATATTTTTATTCGGTCGAACCGGTTTACGCTACTGCAACGCGTCCTTCCTATGATACCTGTAGCGGATACAGCGGTTCCACGCTTACCATCGGTTTAAATAAAGGATTCAGGCAACTTATCTTTAATGCCTTTGTCAGCGTGGATTTTCTCCGGGGCACCGTTATTGAAGATAGTCCCTTAGTAAAAACTAAATATTCCGTCATGAGCGGATTCACCGTATCCTGGATCTTCCTAAAATCAGCAAAACTTGTACCTGCCGGAAGATAAAAAAAATAGTCATACTGTAAAAGAAAAACCAAACGAAAAAAAGGGATTAGCCAAAATGACTTAACCCCTTGATTTTACTGGTACGCCCAGCAGGATTCGAACCTGCGACCTACGGATTCGTAGTCCGTCACTCTATCCAGCTGAGCTATGGGCGCACACTGGCGGAGAGAGAGGGATTCGAACCCTCGGTACATCTTTCGACATACACTCGCTTAGCAGGCGAGCGCCTTCAGCCGACTCGGCCATCTCTCCTATCACTACAGTGGTCAGTTATCAGTGAACAGTTTTAAATCAAAAATCTTTTTAATCACTAAACACTTTTCACTCTCTTAACTGGTTTCTGTGGCGGAGGGAGTAGGATTCGAACCCACGGACCTTTCGGTCAACGGTTTTCAAGACCGCCGCCTTCAACCACTCGGCCATCCCTCCCATCACTACAGTGGTCAGTTATCAGTGAACAGTTTTCAATCAAAAATCTTTTTAATCACTCATCACTTTTCACTCTTAACTTTACACGTTTTCTCTATCTTATCTACTCCTCCTATATACGGTCTTAAACCTTCTGGTGTAGTTATACTACCATCCTCCTGCTGATAATTCTCCAGGATGGCGACCAATGTCCTTCCTACGGCAAGGCCTGATCCATTTAGTGTGTGTACAAACCGAGTCTTGGATTTTCCCTCTGGTTTGTATCGAATATTGGCCCTCCTAGCCTGGAAGTCTTCAAAGTTACTACAGGATGATATCTCTACAAACCTCTCTTGCCCTGGCAGCCAGACCTCGATATCATAGGTCTTTGCTGCTGAAAATCCCAGATCTCCTGTGCAAAGACTCACAACTCTATATGGTAATCCCAATCTCTGTAGTACCTCTTCGGCATCTAAAAGAAGATTTTCCAATTCATTGTACGAACTCTCAGGGGTAACAAACTTAACCAGCTCTACCTTATTGAATTGGTGCTGTCGGATCAGTCCCCTGGTATCCTTTCCATAGCTACCTGCTTCACTGCGGAAACATGGGGTATAAGCAGTATAATACAGGGGAAGATCACTCTCTTTTAATATCTCGTTTTGGTGAATATTGGTTACAGGAACCTCTGCCGTTGGTATAAGATAATAGTCATAACCTTCTAACCTGAAGAGGTCCGATTCAAATTTGGGAAGCTGGCCGGTTCCAATCAGACTCTGCCTGTTAACAATGAAAGGCGGTAACACCTCTACATAATTATGCTCATTGGTGTGCAAGTCCAGCATGAAGTTGATCAAAGCCCGCTCTAGCCTAGCTCCCCAACCCCGGTACAGGACAAACCTAGCGCCTGTTATTTTAGATGCCCTTTCAAAGTCAAGTATATTCAGTTCTTCCCCGATATCCCAGTGGGGTTTCGGTTTAAAAGCAAACTCAGGAATCTCTCCCCATTTTTTTATCTCAGGATTGTCCTTTTCACTATACCCGACGGCTACAGATGAATGAGGCATATTAGGCATATTCAAGAGAATCTGATTCAACAAGTATTCTTTTTCACTTAGCTTCCTATCCAGTTCCTTTATTTTCTGGGAGGCTTCCTGCATTGCAGTTATTTCTGAAGAAGCATCCCTTTTCTCTTTTTTTAGCCTGGCTATCTTCTCAGAAACGGTATTCCTCTGAAACTTCAGGCTCTCGGCTTCCTGCAGGAGGTCTCTCCTTTCAATATCCAACCTGATAAACTCATCAAAATCAAGATCCAACCCCCGCTGTTCGGTTTGCTCCTTAACCTTTTTTGTATTTTCTCGAACGAACCTTAAGTCCAGCACCTTTAAAATTACCCTTTAGCTATTGTCAAAAAAACAGCTTTTTCCATGCAAAGCAATTTATAAAAAAATGCTAAAGCAACTCATAAGCCGAGTTCTGTTCCTCAATTCTTAAGACCTTTTTGATCTACCGAAAAGCCATATTCCGATAAATAAAGGCCCTTATTGAGGCAATGATCATTCATCTAGCCCCGATGTTGCCAACGGGATCAAGCGACCTACCCGTCCCGTCATCCAGAAGCATCCTCAATCGGTTTCCTCCGGATATTGAACGGGCCGTTCTTCTTCTCCATTATGGAGAAAACGGGACCTATTTGGTCTTGCTCCAGGTGGGGTTTGCCTAGCTCCAGATGTCACCATCTGGACTGGTGAGCTCTTACCTCGCCGTTTCACCCTTACCCACCGAGACTTATGTCTCGAAGTAGGGGCACGGTGCACCATGCCCCTACACTCCTGCCATAGGCAGGCAGGCGGTTTGTTTTCTGTGGCACTTTCCTTATCCCGATTTCTCGGGACAGTCCGTGTTACGGACCACCTTGCCCTGCGGAGCTCGGACTTTCCTCTCGCTCAGACCTTATTACGGGCTGAACCAGCGATCATTTGATCTGCCCTAGCATTTTTGTCTTTTTTATAACCTATAACGGTGCCTTTGGGGAATACGCAGCAAAATAACACGTAAAGTCTATTAAATTTGTCTAACTTAATGATGATAAAAACTAGTTTTTGTGACGGATTGCCGGTGCAAACGTGTAGTTCGTTATTTTGCTGCGCATCCCCCAAAGGCACCAATCCTTAGTTAGTCTGGTCATCACTCCTTTCGTCTATAGCTTCATTGGCAAGCCTGTCAGCATGTTTATTCTTTTCTCTATTAATATACTTTATATCATACCAGACAAATTTTTTCAACAGATCATTCACCTCATTGTACAAAACCATCAATCCCTTATTCTTAACAGCATATGTCCCATTTAACTGTCTAACCATCAATTCTGAATCAGAGAAGATATGCACTCTGGTTCCCTTGAGTTTTAATGCCTCCGTGAGTCCCAAGATCAATGCCCGGTATTCGGCAACATTATTAGTATTCTTCCCAAGATATTTTTTAAACTCACTAATTACATTTCCTTCTTTATCTAAAATCACTGCCCCGGCCCCGGCTTCCCCTGGATTTCCTCGAGAGGCACCATCGGTATAGACAAAAAAATCACGGAGATTGGACGAAGCCCGGTTGTCCGATTTGTTCCTATAAAATACTGCTGATTGATGTAATATTTCCTGGATATCCTCATTTGAGACCATTGGAAATTTCTCAATGGTCTTTATAAAACTCATGTGCAAAGCCAGATGAGTCAATATCTCTGTTTTTAATTTATCCGGGATCTCTCTACTTTTCAATCTTTTCTCGGTATAGATTTATGGAGGCTATTCACTAGAATGGGGGTTAGGGTTCAAAAGCGATTGGGGTCATGAACTGTTCTCCCAGTAGAGGATTCTATTGCAATTTGGACAAAAGATTAAATCCATCCCCTTCTGTACCTCATTAGAGAGTTGGGGCGGAATATCCATGTAGCATCCTTGACAAAATCCGTTCCTTGTCGGAACAACAGCAATCTCCTGCCTATGTTTCTTTATGTTCTCATACGTCTGCAGTAACTCTGGACCTATCTTTGAGGATAATTCACCTCTCTTTTTCACTTTTTCTGCCAGTTGATTCTTGAATTCCTCCAGTTTCGCTGTAAGTTCACTCTCCTCCTTATCAAACTCTCTGGATGTTGCCATAAAATCTTCCTCTTTTTCCTTCAATTCCTTTCTTAAAATATCAAGCTCCTCTAAAACATTAAGGACATCTTCTTCCCTTTGGCTATTGGATTCCTTTGTCAAGACTATCTCCTTCAATGCTGCCTGGTATTCCTTGTTGGTCTTAACCGATAATAATTTTTCTTCAGATTTTCTAATCTTCTCCATCTCCTGTTCCATAACTCTCTCTTTTTTCCTTCTGTCATTCTCCAAACTCTCCAGTTTCTCCCTGTTTAAATCAGCTATTCTCCGCTTCTCTTCTAGCTTCTCTTTCAACAATTCTATTCTTCGTGGATAGTTCTCTTTAGTCTCTTCAACCTTTCCTATGCTCAAATCCAGGTCCTGGAGCTTCACCAGAATATTAATCTGTTCGTGCAATATTCTTTTCCTCCTTAGTGGATGTTAGCAGTATCGGCCCAGAAATAAAAAAGTGCACCTAGAAGGTGCACTCTTCATCCGATTATCTCTTTTATATCTTCTACAAATTTCCAAACAGATCTTTTCAATAAACATCCTTCTCTACTATCATTAGTAAAATCGTTGGTGGGCCCACCTGGGTTCGAACCAGGGACCTACCGGTTATGAGCCGGTGGCTCTTCCAGCTGAGCTATGGGCCCCTATTAGGGAAAAAACTGTAAAATCTGTCAGATTAAATTTCCTAAAACTAAACTGAAAAACAATAAATAAATTGAAAACCTTTGTCAAGTAAAAAGGGCAAAATAGGGAGTTAAAAGGCATTAACATCATTTTTCTACAAAGCTTTTGAGTCTTTTGCTTCTGCTGGGATGCCTCAATTTCCTCAATGCCTTAGCTTCTATCTGCCTGATTCTCTCTCTAGTAACATCGAAATCCTGACCTACCTCCTCCAGTGTGTGATCTGCCTTCTCACCGATTCCAAACCTCATTCGCAGAACTTTCTCTTCTCTGGGCGTCAAGGTAGCCAGTACCTTTCTGGTCTGCTCGGATAGGTTTAGGTTAATAACAGAATCGCTTGGAGATATAATTTTTTTATCCTCAATAAAGTCCCCCAGGTGGCTGTCTTCCTCTTCGCCAATAGGAGTTTCCAGGGAAATAGGTTCTTTGGCTATCTTCAGAACCTTTCTAACTTTATCCAAAGGTAATTCCATCTTTTCAGCAATCTCTTCAGGCAGTGGTTCCCGACCCATTTCTTGAACCAGGTATCGGGAAGTTCGGATGAGTTTATTTATTGTTTCAATCATATGAACAGGGATCCTGATAGTTCTGGCCTGATCCGCTATTGCCCGTGTAATCGCCTGTCGGATCCACCAGGTTGCATAGGTACTGAATTTGTATCCTCTTTGATATTCAAATTTATCCACGGCTTTCATCAATCCTATATTTCCTTCCTGGATCAAATCAAGAAATTGAAGCCCACGGTTAGTGTATTTCTTCGCTATACTTATTACTAAACGCAGGTTAGCCTCTATCAGCTCGCTCTTAGCCTCCTTTGCCTTGCTTTCTCCATCCTCAATATTCTGAATAATCTTTTTCAACTTCTTTGCAGACATCTCTAATTCAACTTCTGATCTTCTAATCCTCCTTTGAGCACTATTAATTATCTTCTCAAATTCTTTCAACCCATCCCTGGTAAATACTTTATTGTCTAATAATTCACCACATCCCGTCCCTTCCTTTTTCTTCACCAGTCTAAATAATCTTTTTATCTCCTTAAGGTCTATGCCGGAAATCTTTTCGCACTCCTGTATTTCCCTTACTGCTTTTTCAACTCTATCATTTAGGCTTTTTAATCTTTGGACTATTCTTTCAACCTGTTTTTTATTGAAATTTATATCCATTAGTAGTGTTACTATATTCTGTTTATTCTCAATCCTATTTTTCCGAAGATATTCTCTGTCAAATGGGCCCCCTTTCTCCTGCATCAACAGTTTCTGAATTTCTCTATTCTTTTCATTCAGTTCCTTTATCCTGTCAATTAGGGTCAAAACTCTCTGGGTATGGTATTCGGAATTTAAATGTTCTTCCTCCTGATCCTTAATTATCTCCTTGACATTAATCTTTTCTTTTCTAAGCTTTTCAGCTAATAATATTGTTTCTCTTATCGTTATCGGAGAATCCAATGCCGCTTCCAGAACCTCTCTTTCCCCTTCTTCAATCCTCTTTGCTATCTTGACTTCTTCATCTCGTGTCAGCAGGGAAACAGACCCCATTTCACTTAGATACATCCTCACCGGATCATTGCCCTTGCTGTATGATTCCTCCTCTATGTCAATTTCGTTTTCCTCTTCTCTTAATTCCGGAATTTTCCTTTTTGGTATTTTTACCTTCTGAACAGCATCTACAATTTCAATGTCATTTTCATCAAACATAATCATCAAATCATCAATTTGCTCCGAGGACACAATATCGGAAGGTAAAATATCATTAACCTCATCATAGGTCAGAAACCCTTTTTCTTTACCCATATTAATTAGCTGCTCTACCTCTTCAATTTTTGTCTTTTTAGGCATTAAAACTCCTCCTTTGTATAAATCCTTTGGACAAGGCGCACCGTGCCCCTCCTACTCAGGCATCATTGTGGCGTGAAAAAGCTTGTCTATAGTTTATTTGCTTGTTTTTAAGCTCTTGTCTGGAGATCAAGAACTCTCTCTGAAGCACTTCATCTTTTTTCTCGTCGGCTTCTTTAATCTTTATGTCCAGTATCTTTATCTCCTCATCCACTTTATGCATCCGAATTTTATTTATACAGTCTTTAAGAATTTTTGGGACATCTTCGATACTCTCTTTTTCAATAGATAGCTGAGAGATCAGGCTTTTTGAACTCTCATCTTCCAAGCAGTTAATTACTCTTCCCAAATCTATTCTTCCTTGTCTATTGAATTCCTCTAAAAGCAATAATCCTATCTCTTTGTATTGCTTATTTACAAACTCTTCGATTATCGCTTCTTCCTGGATTCTATGGACAACCTCGCTGTTTAACAGCATTAGCTTTAACAAGAGTTTCTCAACGATATCTTCATCCATAGACTGAACACCCTTTTCTTGTAAAACACCCCCCGGTTTTTTTGTCTTAAGGAGTCGTGAAACGATGGTATCCTCTTTTATGTCCAGTCGATTGGAAACCCTTTGTATATAGATGTCCCTTTCTATTTTATTTTCTATCTTAGACAGAATAGGTGTAACATCTTCTATGATTTTTACCTTCCCTTCCACTGAAGAAATATCATGCTTTTTTATGACCTCGTTGATGGCAAATTCTATCAGGGGTATAGAGCCGGCAATAATTTCTTTAAACCCTTTCTCACCCACTTTTCTTACGAAACTATCAGGATCAAACCCTGACGGAAGGACTGCTATCTTAGGTGAAGTGCCATGCTTTAATAGGACATCAAGACTTCTGGCAGCAGCCTTCTTTCCAGCCTCATCAGCATCAAAGACAGTAATTATGTTATTTGTGTATCTCCTCAAAATCCTTATATGACCTGTAGTTAAGGATGTGCCCAGTGTAGCTGCAACGTTTTTTATGTTGTATTGATTTAAACTCAAAAGGTCAAAGTATCCCTCTACAACTATTACCCTATCTTCGCTCCTGATAAAATCTTTGGCAACTTTCAGTCCGTAAAGGCTATTGCTTTTATTGTAAATGGAAGATTCCGGTGAATTAAGATATTTGGGAAGACTGTTGTCTAATACCCTCCCTCCAAAACCGATCACTTTGTCATGGATATTAATTATAGGAAAAATCACCCTCCCCCTAAAACGGTCATAAAATCCCTGGGCTTTTTTCGGTATAATCAACCCAACTTCAGAAACTCTTGAAAGGGGGACTCCTTTTTTCAATAGAAACTTTAACAATCCATCCCAGCTATTCTGGGCATAACCCAGTCTGTGATCTATTATGACATCATTACCAATTCCTCTCTGTCTGAGATATTCTCTGGCTTCTTTACCCTCATTTTCATTTATCAGAAGATTGTGATAGTAGCTTGCTGCCAGTTCATTTAACTCAAATAACCACTCTCTTTTTAGGCTTTCTCTCTTATCCGCCTCAGATATTTTTATTTTGGAGAGATCTATTCCATACCTCCTGGCGAGTCCCCTTGCAGCCTCAGGAAATGAGAGGCGATCCATCTTCATCAGAAAGTTGAATACATTGCCGCCGGTATTGCATCCAAAACAATGAAAAATCTGCTTTTCCTCATTCACCATAAAGGATGGGGTCTTCTCAGAATGAAAGGGGCATAATCCTTTATAGTTCTTCCCTAACTTTTTGAGGGAGACATAGTCTGATATTACCTCTACGATACTTACCCTATCTTTTATCTCTTCAAGCTTATCATCAGGGATATAATCCGCCAAAGTACTGTTTCTCCATTTACTCAGTCAAACTTGATGAAATCGTAAAAAAAACCAAAATTGATGAAGTCGTAAAAAGTCAAAAATCAGACGGCACAGTAAAAAGCTCCAGATGCAAGGCGCGCAAATCCTGAGGAGTGAAGCGTACTTAAAGCTACGCTGCAACGACGAAGGATGCAGCGCAACGCCGCAGATGGACTTTTTACGAAGCCATCAAACTTTAATTTCCACAACGGTAACGCCAGTCCCTCCTTGGGACAAATCGGCTGAATTAAAATTTACCACAAAGCTGTGGGCATTCAGATGGTCCCTAATGGCATCTCTTAATCTTCCAGTGCCAACTCCATGAACGATATCCACCCTTGTCATGCCACTTAATATGGCATTGTCTATAACCTTATCAACCAAGGGTATAGCATCATCTACTCTCATCCCTACCAAATTGATCTTGCCTGCCATACCGGTAGTTAGAGGACTAAATGACACATCTTCTTTGCTTTCAGTACGCTTCAGTCTATTACCATTTACTTGCTCAAGTTCATTTAGGGTTACTTTAACCCTCAAGTTTCCAATAAGGACATCTACCTTATCTGAATCCCCTTGTGCCCTTACTATCACCCCCTCTTTATTTAGAGGGCTGATTTTTACTACATCTCCCTTCCTTGGATTTAAAAGGGGGCTTCTATCCGTCTTTCTAACAGGCCTAAATAGCTCTAATTCTGCTTTTAGTTGATGGAGCCTTTCCACTTCACCAACACTACGCTCACCCTTCTTCTTAAGATTCCTGGATATTTCTGTTACTTCATTTTCTGCTTTCCTTAAAAAGCTCCTGGCTTTAGTCTCCGTTTCCAATAATATCCTGTCCTTTTTATCTTGAATTTTCTCTAACAAGGACTCTATCTGTTTCTGGTAGAGCAAGATTATTTCCTTAATCCTTTTAACCTCTTTTATATCTTCTGTTATCTCCCTCTGGGAACTCTCAAGAGTTCTAATTAACCTTGAGATATCACCATTCTTGCCCTCCATAAAACTCACTGCTTTATTCAAAATTTCTCGCGGGATACCTAACTTCTCAGCAATTACCAGGGCATTGCTTTCTCCCGGAGATCCATATATGAGACGGTAACGAGGCTCCATGGTTTTTGGGTCAAACTCAACGGATACATTCATTGCGTCTTCATGAAGATATGCATATGCCTTTAATAAATTGAGATGGGTTGTCGCAATAATACTACAATTTTTCCCCCTTAAATAATCCAATAGCGCCATTGCCAAAGCAGCGCCTTCATCGGGGTCAGTTCCTACCCCCATCTCATCTAATAGTACCAATGATGATTCATTAGCCTTATCCAGAATATGAACCATCTGGGAGATATGGGAAGAGAAGGTGCTGAGATTCTGCTCTATGTCCTGTTCATCACCAATATCCGCGAAGATTGAATCGAAGATCGCCGCAACACTTCCGTCTGCTACTGGAATATGCATTCCTGTCTGTAACATTAGGGTCAAAATACCTACTGTCTTTAAAGCAACGGTCTTGCCACCAGTATTTGCTCCTGTAATTATTAAGGTATTGCAATCCTTATCAAAATGAATATCGATAGGGAGCACACCCTTGCTTAAATTGGCTGGTTCCTCTCTATCACTACACCCCTGCCTGTCCCGTTGGGACGGCAGGCAGACATTCTGGAGGGACACCAGCAAGGGATGATATGCATTGATTAAATTGACTGTCCCCTCTCTGTTTAATACGGGCTTTATTGCATTTAATTCAATACTGTATTTTGCCTTAGCATAAGTGAGGTCAACCTTACCCAAAAGGCTCAGATTTGAAAGAATTTCTTGAGCATTCGTTTTTATATTGTTGCTCAAATTCGTTAACACTCTGAGCTCTTCATTTTTCTCTTCCTTAAAAAGGATGCCAAGCTCATTATTCAATTCTATAGTGGAGATAGGCTCAATAAAGTATGTTGCCTTGCTATGAGAATGATCATGGATAATACCTTGAATATGGCCTTTAAAATCCGATTTAACCGGGATTACATATCTTCCATTTCTAACTGTAATGATCCTTTCTTGAAAAAAGGATTGTAATGAATCTTCAGAAAGTAAATCCTCCAGAGAGGCATGTATCCTTTTCCTAAGCCCCCTTACTTTTTCTCTTATGGCTTTAAGTTCCGGACTGGCACTATCTAATATATCACCCCTGTCTCCCACAGTCTGTTCTATCTTGCGTTCAATATCCGGAAGCGAAATAAAACTGTTTCCTATTGCCTTCAGCAAGGGATATCTATTGTCTTCCAATTTTCCAAATAACCTTTTGAGCTTATGGGTTGCCTTTAAGGTACTTAAAATATCCAGAAGCTCAATGGGATCCATGATATATCCCTCAACTCTGGTCTTTTTAACAGGCTTTTCAATATCCCTGATACCACCGATGGGGATATCCGCATAGATTTGCAAGACCTCTTTCAGCTCACTTACTTCATTCAGGAGAATCTCTATCTCTTTTATGTCTCTTTCTGGTTTAAGAGACTCACATAAAGCTACCCCCAAATTGGAGGTGGCAAATCCTTTTAACAAGCTTAATATGCTGTTAAATTCCAGAACTTTTAACGTATGCTTATTCATTTATTATTAGGCTATTTTTAAAACCCCTTTAGAGGTCTATCTGGAATATAATCAAGATACATGAAAATTAAGAACAGGAGGTGACGTGAATTAACAAATAGGTCGGATAGGAATCTTTAATTTGTCTTTTGCCTTGGCGGCCACTTTCATCTCGTCTATTAGTCTGTCATTTAATGGCATAGGTTACACTCCAGTTTCCCTTTTTCTTTTTAATGCCCTTTTTCTAGCTGCCAAAGCCTTTCTTTTTTTCTTCACACTGGGTTTCTCATAATACTCCCTTTTCCTTGCCTCTGATAGTATTCCCGTTTTATCACACAGCTTTTTAAACCGTTTCAAGGCATTTTCAAAGGTTTCATCTTCCCTAACTTTAACACCAGGCATTCATCTTTTCCCCCCCTTCATTAATGGCCGTATTGTCAAAATATTTGGTGCATAGATTTCATATTTCCTGCCATCTAAAAAACGTATTGTTTTGAAAACACAATCCTTAAATGATGTAGATAATAATTGTCTATTGTAGGCAGTAAATCCCTCACTGGATCGGGGATAAATTTAATAGAGTAGTAACCAGAAGATAGCTGGAAATATGGTAGATGGTACCGCTATGAATATTCTTACAGGATAGCCCCGTATTTAATACAGGGCTATCCTGCTAATTGGCTTGTTCTACTGATTGATTCCCATTTTTCATGTCATATGCTCTGTTTTTTATAAAACGTTTAATATTACCTTTATAATAACAAAAGGAAATGGTTTTATTGAGGATGATAAATATTTTATTATATAAAAATAATGATAATTGTCAAATGAAAATTTTTTGTAAATATGGGAAGTGTCCCCTACCCCCCACCCCCTTATAGTTATATTCTGTGATAGACGGATTTTCTTTATTCTAGCACAAATTTCTTTCTCGTCAAAACCATTCATAGTTTTACGAATTAACTGATGGGTGGTCATAAATAATCATTGACAAAGTCCTTTGATATATTGATAATCAGGCATATTTAACATATCGGAGGATGCTATGGTCAATAACAATAATCCCCTTGTACAAATATTACGCCTCGTGGACGAAGGAAGTCTACGAAGTGGGAGGACCCAAACCAATGAGCCGGGGAAGGCCCAGAACCTACCAGGATCTTGTGATTTTGAAGGTATTTATCTCATGGTCATCAAGCGTATTAAGACCTTCAAGGCGTTGCACTGCACCCTTCACACAAAACGAACAAATATATCATCGGCTATCTCTTTATCTACCGCAATCTGTGTTTGTCCAGCCTGAAACACATACGAGGGGTATGTCTGTATTACCTCGACAGGCACACCGGG
Organism: Deltaproteobacteria bacterium; assembly: GCA_003599365.1. GTDB lineage: Bacteria > Desulfobacterota > UBA8473 > UBA8473 > UBA8473 > UBA8473. Next base: position 27,323 of record QZJR01000097.1, read on the forward strand.
CAGTATCCCCATTGCCAAAAGTTTCTGTAGATTTTTGTGGTTTTTGGTCAGGATATAAACTATTTTCCCCCCTTGTCCTTTTCTTAATTTTGAAAGTGACGTTACAATCTTTTCGGCAATTTCCTTTCCTTCTTTGCAACATCTGATGGGCGGTATCGGCTTACCATGTGGACACTCCCTTGGGTGCCCCAATAATGTGCATATACTCTCTTCAACATCCTCAGATATAATATGCTCGAATTTACACGCAGCGCTCTCCATGTCATCTACGCCTACATCCAAGACATCGTGAAGCAATCTTTCTGCAAGCCTGTGCCTTCTTATTACTTTTTTAGCTTCTCGATTGCCTTTCGGCGTTAATTTCACCCTGTTATCTGAGATTACAACATGCTCTGACTTTGCCAATCTATTGATAGTGCCCTCCCTGCCGAGTTTCTTTAACTCAATAAACTCATCTTCTCCCTCAACAGTATCAATCCACAATTTTTCTAATATCTCTTGACCGGCATTAGTTACCATAACTCTTTAACCACCTTTTAAAGAATTTTACCAACTTTGGCTCAGGTAAGGTTTCATATCCGCAATTTGGGCATTTTATCATGTCACATTTAGCCATTGGGCATCCTTTGCAAGCCCCAACACCTTCCTTCTCGCTAAATTCATATCCACAAAATACGCATTTCATAATTGTAGACCCAAGGCAACAAGGGCCTGATTCAGAACAAAACCAACCCCAAATGCGAAGAAGAGGACGAAGGCAAAGATCAGCACTGCGGTCTTTATACCCCTCTCTTTTATCATCATCATAAATTGGGCAATACATGGAACAAAAAGCGTTAATATTACTGCTGCCACAGTAAGCTGCATCCCTGTGAGGGAATTTTGCATACTGTACAATCCCGCTGCACCATAATCACGCCTGAAGAATCCAAAGAGAAACACCCTTGCGGTTTCGTCCGGCAAACCAATAAGGTTTACAACCGGCTCTAAACCATTTGTTATCACACGTAAGACTCCTGTTAACTGAGAAATCCAAATCAGGACACTTACTACGATAAAAATAGGGAAAACCTCTTTGAAATACCATACCATCCTTGAGTAAGTCTTTATTAAGACATTTGAAATCTTGGGCAATCGAAGGGGGGGCAGCTCCATATAAAAACTGGGTTTTTCGCCCGACAATATCCTTGCAGCCAAAAAACCAATCAGAATAAAATTAAGCAATACTACGACAAACCATATAAACAATGCCAGTGGATGACCTGCTAAAATGGCAAAAATGACCCCTAACTGTGCTGAACATGGCACGGCCAAAGCCAGCAGCAATGTGGAAATTACCCGCTCACGTTTAGTCTCTTGTGTCCTGGTTACCATTGTCGCCATAGTGCTGCAACCTAACCCCAGCACCATAGGTATAACCGCCCTTCCACTCAGACCAATCTTCTTGAAAACCCTATCTACCAGCATAGATAATCTGGGAAGGTATCCACTATCCTCAATAACAGAAAACACAAGGAAAAATGTCCCGACAATGGGAAGGATTATAGCCACGGCATACGTTATCCCCAAGGTGATGATACCGTATTCACCCACTATTAAATCTTGAATTGGCCTATAGGGGACATTGCTCATAACAAACTTGGTTATTACAGGATTGATTTTCTCACCAAAGATTGTCCCCTCAATCAGATTAACAAGTTTGCCTGCACCCAAAACCCCTACAAACTGATAAAGCCCCAAATACAATATAGCGATCAAGATGGGTATTCCGGTTATTGGATTTATCATTACCCTGCTGAGTCTCTCTTTGAAACCGGCCGTTTTCAGAGGTCCAGCTGCTAAAGATGACGAGGTTATTTTCCTGACCTCATTTTGTAATCTAATTTTTATGATATAATTTAAAGGATAACCGTACTTGCGACTCGTTTTCTTTAGAATCCCGTCGATCTGGTCATAATCCTTGCCTTCCTTTTGTTTCACTAAACGTTGCATATCCTCGTCTTCTTGCAAAAGCAATAGAGAAACAGACCGTTTTGAAATCGGATAGCTGTTCTTAAGGAAGGATTCAATCTCTTTTATCGAGGATTCTATACCCTTCTGATAACTGGTTTGGAATTTATCCAAAATGGGAACATATTGATCGATCTTTCCAATGAGTTGATCAATACCCTTACCGGCAGTCGCAATTATAGGAACAACAGGTATGCCAAGTTTGCCTTCCAGGTCATTAAAATCTATGCTTATCCCTAATTCTTCTGCTTCATCCATCATATTTATTACGAGTATAACAGGAAGACCTGCCTCGATTAACTGAAGTGTCAGAGGCAGCATTCGCTCCAGATTCTTGGCATCAATCACATGAAGTACCGTCTTCGGTCTTTCTTCCAGAAGCATCAATTTAGCGACACGTTCTTCCTCAGTAATGGGAATCAAAGAATACATGCCAGGCAAGTCAATTACGCCGAAATCTCTGCCATTTATCTTACACCTGCCTTTGTCAACTGTTACCGTGGTTCCTGGGTAGTTTGATACAGTAACGTATATCCCAGTCAACCTATTGAATAAAAGGCTTTTACCCACATTTGGATTCCCGACTATTACTATCTTTTGCAAACCCTCTATATCTTCCCCGGCCGGCCCGTGGGACTGAGGTGTCGTGTTCCTTTTTCCTATGGCTGAAGGGAATTTCACTGATTATCTCCAAATGTTTAATTTCTAGTCTATATCTACTCTATCTGTAGTTGAAATTTTGCGATCCTTTCCTTGCTTCTTTAGACACTCCCTACAGTATCCAAAAAGCTCCAGCTTATGCCCCGTTACTTCAAAACCATGACTTCTTGAGAATTTCTTCTCAATATCCATGACTTCATCCTGCTTGAACTCAATGATCCTTCCACAGCCAAGACATCGAAAGTGACAGTGATGCTCATGTCCTAATACGTGTTCATAGTGCATATGGCCATCTTCAAAGAATACTTCCTTGATCAAACCGCTTTCGATGAGCAGAGGGATTGTTCTATATATAGATGCCTTTGATATACTACACTTCTTGTTCTTTAAACAAAGATAGAGGGTATCCACATCGAAATGGTCATGGGTTAAGAATATCTCTTCGATGATTACCTCTCTTTCAGGTGTATTCCGAAGCCCACTTTCCTTCACATATTTCCTGAAAACCTCTATTTCGTTCATAGATACCTCAACACAGGTACAATTATTATTGAGAATCTATTGCAATAATAATACGTCGCTTTTTTTTGTCAAGGAAAAAATATTGGATCATCTCCAAATTAGTTGATGGATTATGAGGATTCAAGGGGTCAAGGAGTCTAGGATTCTAGTGAAATGCTTAAGAATTACAAAGAGTTAAAAGTCTGGCAAAAGTCTTATCAGTTATATATTATTATCTGGTGATTTAGGCTATATGAAGGCTAAAGAGATGGAGAAAGTTCAGGCTGATATAGGAGAGGTTGAAAGGACGCTTAAGGCTCTTATTAAATCTTTAGAAAAAACACTTGAACCCTTGATTCCTTGACTCCTCGAATCCTTATTGGCAACTTTTGGGGAGAAGAACCAAAATATTTGACTTGCCAATTACTTCATTAAAATCTAATATTAGGGAAGGCCACCACAGGCGAGTCACCCCTTCAACAGCACACTTAAGTGTGCTGTTGAAAAGGATGGGATTGCTTCGCCCCAACTGGTCGAGGCTCGCAATGACAGGAATAGGTAGATTTTCAAATGAAATGCTGAAAAAAACAGGATTCAAAGGGTCAAGGGGGCAAAAAAGAATTTATGAGCTTTAAAAGGTCCACCAGACTAGAGCTGTTTGCATGGATGCTCTATGACTTTGCCAACACCTCCTTTACAGTAATGATCGTTACTTTTGTCTATTCTGTGTATTTCAGGGATATAGTTGCTAAAGGGCTGGAAAATAAGGCTGATTTCCTGTGGGGGCTTAATGGCTCTATATCAATGGTTGTGGTCGCCCTTCTTTCACCTATTTTAGGTGCCATTGCTGACCATGCCCAGGCAAAGAAGAAGTTCCTTATCTTCTTTGCCCTCTTGTGTATTGCATTCGGGGGCATGCTCTTCTTCGTGAGGGAAGGAATGATCTTAGAGGGAATGATCTTCTTCATAATCGCTAATATTGGTTTTGAGGGTGGGAATGTATTTTACAACGCTTTCTTACCGGAGATTACTACCCAGGAGAAATTCGGACGAATATCCGGATATGGATGGGCACTGGGATATCTGGGGGCAATTGTCACAATAATTATATGCAAACCGTTTCTATCAGGGGGGTTTGAGGAATCGAATCTGCCAAATGTCAGATTCACATTTCTCCTATCCGCCGTATTTTACCTGGTCTTTTCCCTGCCAATCTTCTTCTTCCTTAGGGAGAGAAAGGGGAAAACAATGGGAGATAGTAATGATCGGTATATCGTCATGGGGTTTAGACGATTGAGGGATACCTTCAGGCATGTGAAACAATTCAAAGAGCTGGCAAAGTATCTATTGTCATACTTTATTTATACTGATGGTGTCACGACAGTTATCTACTTCAGCACTATTTATGCCAAGAACACTTTGCACATGGATATCTCAGAACTGATACTCTTTTATATAATAGTTCAAACCACCGGCATCGTGGGAGCTATCTTCTTTGGTTGGCTTGCAGACAAACTCCTTCCCAAAAAGACTATTGAAATAACTCTTCTAATCTGGTGTGTTGTGGTAATCGGAGCATACTTTGTAGAAGATAAATCTGTTTTCTTTGTTATCGGGATGTTAGCAGGGATTGCAATGGGCTCCAGTCAATCAGCGAGTAGATCCATGATGGGGCTTTTAACTCCCAGAGATAAAGAGGCTGAGTTCTTTGGATTCTATGGGATAAGCGGTAAGTTTTCTGCTGCCATGGGTCCTCTTGTATTTGGAATTATATCAGCATGGACAGGTAGTCAGAGAATAGCGATACTGGCAGTAATCTCTTTCTTCATCACTGGACTGATCCTGCTCCAAAGGGTGGATGAGAAAGAGGGTATACTGGCAGCCAGGAATTTTGATATCAATCGGCAGTAAAGTCAAAACGACTAACAACCAACAGAGATGGACGTGTTACTTCTTTGCGTTTCGCCCCAGCTCAAGACCCCGTCTGAAGGCTTTTTGGTTCCATTCAAGTATGGTTTTTTTCGTTCCAAACCTTCTCTCCAGCTCTTCTTCGATGAGTTCTGAAAGCATTGTATCCCTTATACTGACGTATGTTCCCAGTAGAATAAGGTTACTGACCTGTCTTTTTCCCATACTGACAGCAATCTCTACTCCGGGAATTTTCACCAACTCATAATCTCTACTCTCTTGCTCATCCTCCAAGCCAGCGCTTTCGACCAACATCATTCCACCTGGAAGAACT
>QZJR01000024.1 GCA_003599365.1 Deltaproteobacteria bacterium
TTGCAGCGTAACTATAAGTACGCTTCACTCCTCGTGATTTGCGCGCCTTGCATCTGGAGCTTTTTACTGTGCCGTCTGATTTTTGACTTTTTACGACTTTATCAAACTTGGAGGTATATCCATCTTGACGTAACTACTTAAATTCATTATACTCGGCAAGTTGGATAATACCCATTTTGGAATGATATCCGGAAAAATTGGATAACTACACTCATCAATATCCCGCCAAAAATAAAGAGGGCAATCTCTCTCCATTTCGGCATCTTCAGTCTACTTCTTTTCTAGTATATCTGAGAGTTCTTTTAGCAACCTTGATATCTCATCATCGGTGCCAACAGTAATTCTGATGCAGTCGTTAAGCTCCGGAGTATCAAAGTATCTTACCAGAACATCTCTTCTTTTCAGCTCCTCATATATGCCTTTTAAGTTTCTGCCGGGAATCTTTGCCAGGACAAAATTGCTTTGAGACGGGTATACCTTAAATCCCAGTCCGGTTAGAGAGGTGCTTAGCCTCTGCCTGGTTTTCTTTATCTTTGCCACATTGTTTTCCATCCATGGCATATCATCCAGGGCAGCAGCGGCAGCAGCTATGCTCAGTCTATTGAGATTGTACGAGTCTTTTACCTTTATCATCCCGTGTATCAGGTTGCGGTTGGCAAAGGCAAGACCAATGCGCATCCCTGCCAGAGAAAAAGACTTGGAAAAGGTGCGTAAAACTACTATATTCGGGTATTCATTAATCAACGGTATGGCACTTTCAGAAGCAAAATCCACATAGGCCTCATCTACAACCAATACCCCATTCAGTTCTTTTGCAAAACCTGCAATCTTTTTTATCGGGGTAAAGGTTCCGGAAGGGGAGTTGGGATTGGCAAGGAAGGTCAGCTTTGCATCTCGTTTAGCGAATCCTTCCGGGATGTCAAAGTTCTCAGTAAATGGTATGTTTAATTTTTTCCCTTCCTGAATTGCCACCAGAGTATCGTAAAGGGTGTAAGTAGGGGTAGGTATGACTACCAGGTCACCTTTCCCCACAAATGATCTGACCAGGATAGATAGCAGGTCATCAGCGCCATTTCCTGCCAGAATATTCTCCTCTCTGACACCATGGACCTTTGCCGCTTTTCTCCTCAATGAATCAGCCATAGGAGACGGGTATAAACGTATTGAAGTATTGGCTTCTTTATTTATTGCTTCTGCCACCTTTGGAGAAGGGGGATACGGGTTCTCGTTTGTATTCAGCTTGATGTACTGTCCGTCCTGAGGCTGTTCTCCAGGAGAATACCCCTCCATCTTTTCTATGTTTTTCCTAAAATAACCCAATTGTTTTTTTCCCTTTTAATTTGAATTCTGTAGGGGGCATGTTTCAAATCTGCCCCCTTTATCTTATCCCAATCCATGTTCCTTTGCCAGTTCTCTGAAACCTGCAAGGGAATTCTCTATAGCCTTTTTCTCTACACAGTATGCAATGCGAAAATAACCGGGGGTACCGAAACCACTTCCCGGAACAACCAGGATATTCTTCTTCTGTGCCTCTCTAACAAATGCTACATCATCCTCTATGGGAGATCTGGGAAATAAATAGAATGCGCCCTGAGGTTTGACCATCTGATAGCCCATCCCAGTCAGACTGTTATAAAACAGGTCCCTTTTTTCCTGATAATCTTTCACGTTTACACATACTTTCTGCAATCTGGACACAACCCTCTGCATCAAAGCAGGCGCATTTACAAAACCTATAACCCTATTGCAGAAAGTAAGACCGTTCATTATATCCTGAAGGTCAGCCGCAATTGGGTTGACGGCTATGTATCCTATTCTCTCTCCAGGGATTGAGAGGTCCTTTGAATGGGAAGTGACCACAATGCTATTGTCTATCAGCTTGAATACATTTGGAGGCTCTATACCGTCATAAACCAGTTTCTTATACGGTTCATCGGAGACTACATATATAACAATACCGAGTTCCTTTTCCTTTTTTCTGAGAAGCCCTGCCAGCCCTTCCAGAGATTTTGAACTGTAGAGCACTCCTGTAGGATTATTGGGAGAATTTATAATTATAGCCCTGGTTTTAGAGGTAACAGCCTGGCTTAATGCCTCCAGATCGATGTCGAATTTTTTATCGGTAGGTACCTCACGGCATACACCGCCGTGGTTGTCTATATAGAACCTGTACTCTACGAAAAATGGAGTCAGCACTATAACCTCATCCCCAGGATCAATAAGGGTCTTTAGGACTACGTTAAGTCCGCCACCTGCACCACAAGCCATAACTATATTATTCCATTTAAAATCTATACCTGAATCTTCTGCTAAAACCTTGGCTATAGCCTCCCTTGTCTCTACAAAGCCTGCATTGGGCATGTACCGATGCATTCCAGGGGTTGGGTTGTTTACCAGGTTCTTCAGTTCATTCAAGAACTCAGGGGGGGGCTCTCCAAAGGGGTTACCCAGAGAAAAATCGTAGACATTGTCTGCCCCCAGTTTAGCCTTTAGCCTGTCGCCCTCTTCAAACATCTTTCTTATCCAGGACCCTCTTTCTAAACCAGCTTTAATCCTATTTGAGATAGGCATCATTCACTCCTTCCATAAGAATACCAAATAGTTAACCTTATTCTACAGCCTTGTAAACTGTATCACCTTCTCTCACTCTGTCTTTGACCTTGATTCCAATAAGTTGGGATGATTTGGCATGGTCAAAGGGGTCTTGCTGCCGTCTGTATTCTCTCGTTCCATAGCTATATGCTCCCTCTCACGAACCATATGAAACCCTAATATCTCAAAAGCTTTTAGAACATTTCGTTTCGGTGCATCAATTGGAAATTTAGACATTGAGTTTAAACCCCGGCTTCGGCAACAAATGCCTCAAGTATAGGTGGTTCAATATCAAAGTCTTTCTCTCCGAAGGTTTCAATATGGAAACGAATTGCAGACTTAATATCAGAGAGAGCTTCTTCATAAGTATTACCTTGTCCAACAACGATCCCTTTTATCCCTAGTGGATAGGCGACATAGCCATCAGGATGTTTTTCAACAACTATCTTATATTGTTTCATAAGCCCCCCTTTTTGACTTTTTACCAATCATACCATGTTTCTTGATTTTCCAACAGTATACTTTTACGCACTGACGGCGACTTTTAGATAACTTTCTTGGCGGAAAAGAAGTGCAGTAGTATTTAGATGGTAATCTTTTGGCCTGTGTCAGGGGACGTCGCCCCCTTCTCTATAAACTGACAACTTCGACTTCCAATCTTTCCTTAATCGTGTGGGTTGATTCCAGAAGGCTATCGATTCCAGCTAATATCTTTGCGTGAAAATATCTCTCCCCACATTCAGAACAAACCTCTGCTTCCACATTCTCAACAATGTATAATTTGCCATGGAGCCAGTGTTGCCTTTTTACCTTTTTCTTTTCTGTTTTTCCTCCGCAAAATTCACAATTCATAAATCCCCCTATAAGATATAAGCTGTGATGATAATAAGATTTCCAAGAATTTGAAATCTGCATACGACATGGATAATTCTTCCATCTCTTGCCGGGCCTTCAATCCTATATCTCGTTCCCCGAATATCCTCGGTTAACTTCTTCTCTATCCTTCCATGAGGAATTGCATATTCGATATCGGCACGCTCCAATTCATCGTCCACCATTTCTTCTTCAGCATGTACAGAAATAAAATAATCCCTGTCAATAATCTTTTGTCGTATTCTTTGTAAATCCTTCATTCAATGATTTCCCAGGGGACGATGTTGTTTAACGTTCACGCAACAGGCGCCGTTTTGGCCTATCATATAATGACAAGTAGCTAAGGGCTCGAAATGACGGTATTGAATATGTAGTTATGAAACTATGTGCCGGCAACGGACAACCTACACTATCCCCCTTAAGAGTCCTTGTATAATCCGTGTCCTTTAATGTACTCTATCACCTTTTCAGGAAGAAGATAACGGATCGACATGTTTTCTTTGATCCTCTTTCTAACAGCGCTCGAAGATATGTCTAAATGGGTAATATCCCGGAAGTATAGAGAGAAGTTCGAGGCATGAATAAACCTGTCTTCTTCAGATGAATATGAAAAGTTTCCTGCCACATCAGGAGGAAGAACGGTTCCCAGATTGGTTAAGCTGTATCCTGGTCGGGTAGTAACCACAAAATTGCAACGGGAGAAGAGGTTTATATAATCCTTCCATGTAGATATTTCGGTAAAGGCATCTATTCCCATAATGAAGAACAATATCAAATCTGAGCCGTGTATTTTTCTTATGTAATCAATAGTCTCGATAGAATAGGATTTACCGTGTCTCTTTATCTCAATATCGGAGACAGAAAAGCCTTGATTTCCCTCAATGGCAAGGTTGACCATCTCCATGCGATGGATAGGGGATATTATATTCTTTCCTTGCTTATGTGGAGGGTTTGCTGAAGGTATGAAGATGACCTGTTGAAGGTTAAAAAGTTCGCGAACCTCTTCAGCAGACCGGAGATGTCCTAAATGTATCGGGTTAAATGTCCCCCCAAATAGACCAACCCTCAAACAACCCTCCATTTTAAGACCTTATCTGCCCATTACCATATACGATAAATTTACAGGTAGTAAGCTCTTCCAGCCCCATGGGACCGAAGGCATGGAGTTTGGTAGTGCTTATCCCGATCTCTGCCCCCAAGCCTAACTGGTTGCCGTCATTGAATCTGGTGGAGGCATTGACCAGCACCACCGATGAATTGACTTCTTTCAGAAACCTTTGAGAATTCTCATAGTTGGATGTAACAATAGCCTCTGTATGTAATGATCCATACCTGGTAATATGACTGATCGCCTCATCCAGGCCATCTACCACTTTGACAGAGAGGATTAGGTCCAGATATTCTTCATACCAGTCTTCCTCATTTGCCTGTTTAACTGATGGAACGGTCTGCAGAGCCCTGGGGCAGCCCCGGATTTCTACTCCTCTGTCTTGTAACTTTTGGATCATAGAGGGAAGGAAATCAGAGGCAATATCCTTGTGAACCAAAAGAGTTTCCAGCGCATTGCAAACTCCCGGGCGCTGGACCTTTGCATTTATAACTATGTCTTCAGCCATACTAAAGTCAGCGCTCTCATCTACAAAGATGTGACATACCCCCTTGTAATGTTTTATGACAGGTATCCTGGAGTTTTGCACAACAAACCTGATGAGTTCTTCTCCACCCCTGGGGATTATCACGTCAATATAGTCCTCTAATTTTAACATCTCATTTACGGCAGCCCTGTCTGTTATCGGGATAACCTGAATTGCCTCCTTTGGTATGCCCTCTTTTTGTATTACGTCTTGTAATATTCTGGCAATAGCCAGGTTTGAATTTATTGCCTCTGATCCCCCCCGGAGGATTACGGCATTACCGGACTTCAGACATAATCCGGCTGCATCAGCGGTAACATTAGGACGGGATTCATAGATTATGCCGATTACCCCAAGAGGAATTCGAACTTTACCCACCAGCAGGTTGTTAGGTCGCCTCCACATCCTGGTTACCTCGCCTACTGGATCTGGGAGCGCTGCAACATCCCTGAGTCCTTCTGCCATTGACTGGATAGTAGAATCACTGAGGGTTAACCGATCTATGAAGGCATCTGATAGGCCCTTTTCCTTAGCGTTCTCCAGGTCATTTTCATTCTCCTGCTTTAAGAGCTGAGCATAGTTTAGGAGTTCAGTACTCATCTTAATCAAGACATCTTTCTTTTTCTTGGAGGAGAGGTTACTTAGCTCCTTAGATGCTGCTTTACTATCCTTAGCTATGTTTAAGACCTGGCTTTCTATGGACATTTTAATCTCCTATCATCTCGTAAATCGTAAATCGTGAGTCGAGAATCGAGAATCGGAAATGGGTTTTATTCTATTTACGACTAACGACTTACGATTCACGACTTACGACTCTCTAAAACTACCAAATCATCCCTATGGATTATCTCATCAAAGTATTTATAACCCAGTTTGCCTTCTATCTCACCGGTTTTAAGCCCCTTTATCTTTGTTATTTCTGAAGAGCTATAATTTACCAAACCTCTTGCAAACTCGAATCTGTCAGGGCCTACTAAGTTAACTGAATCACCGGTACCAAACTTCCCCTTTATGCTCAATACCCCTGAGGGAAGGAGACTTTTCCCTTTATTAACAATAGCCTTTTGGGCTCCGTCATCTACAAGAATCTCTCCCTTGGGTTTGAGGGTAAAGGCGATCCAGTGCTTACGGCTGGTCATTCTGGTCTCTTTTGGTAAAAACAGGGTGCCAACGTCTTCCCCAATAATGATCTTGCCTAAAATTCCATCCAGCTTACCATTGGCCACTATAGTAGGGACTCCAAAGATAGCGGCTTTTTTGGCAGCTTGCACTTTCGTAATCATTCCACCAACACTGATTGGGCTGGTGGTGTCCCCTGCAATCTTTTCTATTTCGTGGTTGATCTCTTTTACAACGGAAATAAGTCGGGCATCCTCTTTCTGGCAGGGATCATCATCGTATAGTCCATTGATGTCGGTAAGTATTATGAGTAAGTCGGCTCCGACCAGGTTTGTAGTCAGAGCAGAGAGATTATCATTATCTCCGAATTTTATTTCCTCCACAGCCACCGAATCATTTTCGTTTATTATGGGAATAATCCCATAATCTGATAGGGTTGAAAGGGTATTACGGGCGTTTAGGTACCTCTGACGGTTACTGAGGTCATCATGGGTAAGGAGTACTTGCGCTACCTTTTGATTGTATTCAGCAAAGGATCTTTCGTAATTCCACATCAGGGCAGATTGTCCTACGGCTGCAGCTGCCTGTTTCTGCGGAATGTTTTTTGGTTTCTCAGTAAGCCCCAATTTCTGCATACCGGCAGCAATAGCCCCTGAGGAGACGATAATTGGATCATAGCCATTCTTCTTTAGAAGGGATATTTCTCTTGCCAGCCCTTTGAATACCTTTGAATTCAATCCACCCTCATCAGAAGTTAAGACACCACTCCCTATCTTTATCACTATACTTTTTACATCTTTTAGGGTATCCCTTGTGAGGTATTCTTGTGTCATTTTTTAGTTTTCGCTCTCTTCTTTTGTCACCGAAAGCCTTTTCGCAATACAATCGATCAAAGGCTTAATTCCCTTTCCGGTTATTGCGGATATAGGGAAAATTTCCATGCCCAATCCCTTAAATCGCTCTTTAACCATGGGGAAATTATCTTTAGATTCCGAGAGATCCATCTTATTTATTGCTATTATTTGGGGTTTTTTGGCCAGAAATGGACTGTATAAAGCTAACTCATTATTAATGGTGTTGAAGTCGTCTATTGAATCCCTATGGTTGGCTTCTGAAATGTCAATTAGGTGAAGGAGAAGACTGGTTTTCTCAATATGTCTAAGAAACCTTGTACCCAGTCCAGCTCCCAGGTGAGCACCCTTTATCAGTCCGGGGATATCTGTTATAATAAAACTCTTATAATCCCCATAGCTCACTACACCAAGGGTTGGGATTAAGGTGGTAAATGGATATCCGGCAATTTTGGGTTTTGCTGCTGAAATCTTTGATATTAAGGTGGATTTACCAGTGTTAGGAAGGCCAATTATACCAATATCTGCAAGCAGCTTAAGCTCGAGTTTTAGCCACTTTCCTTTCCCTGCTTCTCCATCTTCGGCATAACGTGGAGCCCGGTTGGTCGATGTGGCAAATCTTGCATTCCCTTGCCCCCCTTTTCCTCCTTTTGCTACTGTTACCCTTTCTCCTTCTGAGGCAAAATCCATTATGACTGTGTTATATTCATCTTTAACCAGAGTACCTGCAGGAACAGTAATTATTAAATCAGGTGCATCTTTGCCATGCTGATTCTTTCCCTTTCCGTGCCCGCCTCGCTTTGCCAGATAGTGCTGTTGGTACTGAAGGTCTAAGAGGGTTGAAAGTCGGGTGGAAGCTTCCAGTATTATATCTCCACCTTTGCCACCATCCCCTCCGTCTGGTCCTCCCTTTGGAACAAACTTTTCACGCCTGAAACTTACACAACCCCTCCCTCCGTCACCGGATTTAACAAATATCTTTACTTCATCTATAAATTTCACAACTTTCGAGATACCCAATCAGTTTGCATAGATGCTGACTTTCTTTCTGTCTTTCCCCATTCTCTCGTATCTCACCACGCCATCTGTTTTAGCAAATAAGGTGTAATCCTTCCCCAATCCAACGTTCATGCCAGGGTGAATCTTGGTGCCTCTCTGACGGACTAAGATACTGCCGGAACTTACCTTTTGGCCACCGAATATTTTGACTCCTAGCCTTTGTCCAGCACTATCCCTTCCGTTACCGGAACTTCCCCCTGCTTTTTTATGTGCCATGATGTGTCCTCCATAACCGTTTTCTGTATTCCGTTATCCGTTCACCGTTATCCGACATTTACATCTTTATTTCTTTTATCCTTAAGTTAGTATAGAGTTGACGATGCCCTTGCTTTTTGCGGTATCCCTTCCTTTTTTTGGATTTAAAGACGATTATCTTTTTTGCCTTCCCATGTTTGACTATCTCTCCTACGACACAGGCATTGGTCAGAACAGGGGTTCCTACCTCTATTTGATCTCCATTGGCTACCATCAGGACTTCTTTCAACTCTACTACATCCCCTGTTTCTCCACCTAGCTTCTCAACCCTTAAAAGGTCTCCTTCAGAAACCTTGTACTGTTTTCCGCCCGTTTTTACAACTGCATACATCCTGTTGTACCTCCCATTGCCCCTTTAAATATTTCAGATTCCTATCTCGAAAGGCTTTGAAAAACTATGCTTCCCCTGATAGTACCATTTAGGAGTACCCCTGAATACGGTTTCATAATTTTTGGATTAAAAGATGAGTGTTTAAGCTAAAAGGGATACTTTTTCAAAGCTCAAGATAAGATAAATAATAAAAATAAAGTATTTTTCATAACCTGTCAAGAATTAAATGCCTGCCTGCCTGTCAACTTCAAATTGTTCCTGATGAAAATCATCTCTTACAGTTACAACAATCCTTTTTCTATATTTTCTTTCTAATTCGTCAATTTCAGCTCTTTCCTCCTCCAATAGTAAGTTTGCAATACCGGGGTTTACAAAGACAAATATAGTGTTTCCCGGAGTCTCTCTTATTTCTCTTTTGATTTCCCTAAGGACCTCATTTAATACAGTTGTTTTGGATTTTATAAACCCTTTGCCCTCACAATAGTAACAGGGTTCGCATAGAACGCCACTGAGATTGTCCCTGGTTCTTTTCCTGGTCATTTCTATCAGTCCCAGTTCAGAGATTTTAAGGATGTTGGTTTTCGCCCTATCCTTTTTAAGGGCTTCCCTTAAGGATTGGAAAACCTTTTCCTTACTGCTCTCCTTCTTCATATCTATAAAATCAATGATAATTATTCCACCGATATTTCTAAGCCTCAATTGGTATGCAATCTCCTTAACTGCTTCTAGATTTGTTTTTAGTATGGTATCTTCAGGGTTTCTGCTGCCCACGTATTTTCCTGTGTTAACATCTATAGCAACCAGAGCTTCGGTTTCTTCAATTACTATATAGCCTCCGGACTTTAACCATACCTTGTTTCCCAATGCCCTTCCAATTTCAACCTCTATTCCATATGCATCAAAGATAGGTTCATCGTTTTCGTAGAGTTCTACGGAGTGCTTCAGCTGGGGCATAAAGGTTTCAACAAATTCCAGTATCTTCTGGTATTCGCCGGGAGAATCTACAACCAGCCTATCCACATCCTCGGTAAACAGATCGCGAATTGTTCTCATAATCATGTCTAAATCCCGGTGAATAAGACTGTAGGCAGGGGCGTTGTTTTTTTTATCCAGAATATTGTGCCAGAGCTTAAGTAGAAAATCCATGTCTGTAACTAAATCCTTTTCATTTTTCCCCTCACTCGCAGTTCGGACAATGGAACCGAACCCCGCCGGTTTGTTTTTTTGTACAATTTCCCTCAGTCGGGCTCTCTCTTTTTCATTTTCAATTCGACGGGATACACCCACGTGGTCAACAGTGGGCATAAGCACTAAATAACGGCCCGGAAGGGATATATGGGATGAAACTCTAGCCCCTTTAGAACCGATGGGCTCCTTAGTAACCTGTACCAGTATTTCCTGTCCCTCATATAGCATATCCTCAATTTGAAGAGGTCGGTTAATAGCCGCCCAAAGACCATTTTCTAAATCAATTCCTGTCTCACCATTTGGAATGTGGAGCATTTCTTCAAATTCTTCCAGATCAGAACAGACATCTGAAACGTAAAGGAAAGCGGCCTTGTCCAATCCTATATCTATAAATGCTGCCTGCATTCCCGGCAGTACCCTGACTACCTTTCCTTTATATATATTTCCAGAGGTTCCCATTTCTGTACGATGTTCGATGTACAGTTCAGCCAAGACCCCGTTTTCTAAAAGGGCAACCCTGGTTTCTTGCAAATTGGCGTTTATGATTAACTCTACTGACATTTGAGGTTATTTTCCTAATTCTGTTTCTGCTCTTAAGATTCTTAAGAGCTTTACCTGTTTATCATCCAGGTTTAAAATATGCTCTACCAGCTTAAAAGGCTTTACATCCATTGCCATTCCAGGTCTGATACTGATTTCAAATGAAAGGTCATCTCCCAATTTGACATCTTCCACCATGAATCGAAGATCAACCTTTCGTATCCCCCCCCTTTTTTTATATAACACAAAGAGACTGTCTTTACTTAAAAAAGAGGCAACAGCCTCCTTCAGGTTATTGCCATCTGAGGAAAGGGCCTTTATCTGTTTGTCTGGAAAGACCAAGTATTTTATGTTTCTAATATTATCAGATATCGGATTGGATTTCAAGGTAATTTCCCAACAATTCAAAATCTTCAATCCTGGTGGAAGCTCTTTATTCAGTCTCTTCTTAAACTCATCAGGCGCTATATATCCTTCGATTTCTATATCAACATACTCTGATAAGCTCTCAATACCGACAGGTAAAGCTCCTCCAAAGATTATCCTGGGCAGTGGGTGAAAACCTTTTGAATATTTCACAGAGATTTTTGCCCTTCTTACAGCTCTTAAGAAAACATTGATCAGTTCCAGATGGCTCAGGAATCTCGCATCGTCCAGTTTAGAAAACTGTAGTCTATACTTTAGGTATGACCTTACTGCCTGTTGCCGATTCAGGTATTCTAACGGCTCTCTCCTGGGCACGGGACTGGATATTACCATTTCGATGTTTTTATTATCGCAGACTCCGCAATTATTACAACCTTCAGTTCGGCAATCCGGGGTTAATACTGTATTTAGTCCCCTCTCCCTTTCCTTTGCAAGGAACTCCTTGCTAACCAGGCAGTCCAGATGATCCCAGGGAAGAGCTTCATCATAAATAAGCTTTCGCCTGTTATAGAAATCCATGTCCAATCGGGCATCCATGAATGCCTTCTCCCACAGATCGTATCTGAAGTGTTCGCTCCAGCCGTCAAGACGGCAACCATACCTTTGAGCATTAATCAGAACCTTACTTAACCGTCTGTCCCCTCTGGAGAAGATACCCTCCAGGATGCTCAATCTTGGATCCTGCCATTTGAGGCTCAGCCTCTTACCGTTCAGTTTATCTTTTAGAAAGTTATGCTTTTCCAACATTTCTTCAAGATTAATCTGGGGTTCCCATTGAAACGGTGTTTGTGGTTTGGGCACAAAGGTGGAGACGCTGACTGTTACATTGCTTGGAGTGTTTAGACCTTTCCCGCATGAAAGTATTTTTCTGGAAAGATCAACTATTCCCTCAACATCCTCCTCCGTCTCGGTAGGCAGCCCGATCATAAAATAGAGTTTGATAGATTTCCAACCGGCGGCAAACACGTTTTTGGCTGTAGCCAAAATATCTTTCTCTGTAATTCCTTTATTGATGGCATCCCTTAATCTCTGTGTACCGGCTTCAGGGGCGATAGTGATTCCAGTCTTTCGTACCCTCTTTATCTCATTGATCAGCTCCTGGGTAAGGGTTTCAGGCCTCAAAGAGGGAAGAGATACGGCTATGTTTTCCTTTGAATATCTGCACATTAAATCTGCCATGAGATCAGAGATGCAGGAATAGTCACCGGTATTCAGGGAAAGCAAGGATATCTCGTCCTGTCCGGTTTTATCCATTGCTTTTTTTACTATCTTTTTGATCGCATCTTCTGATCTTTCCCGAACAGGACGATATGTCATCCCTGCCTGACAGAAACGACAGCCTCTGGTGCAGCCCCTGGCAATCTCGAGACTCACTCTATCATGAATAATCTTCATGAAAGGGACGATTAATTTAGTAGGATAGTCTACACTGTTGAGATCAGAAACCACTCTCTTTTTAATGGTCGAATAATTTTCTCTGAAAGGTACAATCTTCTCAATTGTTCCATCGCTGTGGTACTTTACATCGAAGAATGAAGGTATATAGATTCCCTGGATCTTCGACAGATCTCTATACAGGTCTTCTTTTTCTCCGCCGTTCTTTTTCCAATCTTTAAAGCAATCACAGACTTCCAGAATAACCTCCTCTCCATCGCCAAGGACTATGACATCGAGAAAATCGGCTACCGGTTCGGGATTGAAGGAGCAGGAACCCCCGGCTATAATCAATGGCCGGCTTTTGTCCCGATCCTTTGCCAGAAAAGGTATCCCGGAGAGGTCTAACATGTTTAGAATATTGGTGTAAGAGAGTTCGTATGGAAGAGTAAATCCAATGATGTCAAAGTCTTTTAAGGGGAGAGAAGATTCAAGAGAGGAGAGAGGAATCCCTTTTGTCCTTAAGAGCTCTTCCATATCTGCCCATGGAGCGTAAACCCTCTCAGCAGCGATATCCTCTCTCTTGTTAAGGATGTCATAGAGAATCTGAAACCCTACATACGACATACCGATCTCGTAAACGTCCGGGAATGCCAGGGCGAAAGTCAGGTCTACACCCTTTAAGTCCTTGTGAACGGAGTTGACCTCATTTCCCAGATAACGGGTTAATTTGCTGACCAGCGGAAGAAATTCTTTTACCATCGGGTTTCCTTTTCTGTGTAAGAATATTAGTAATATGAGCGTTATTTGCTTTTTGGATTAAGCCACATTTGTCTTTCTTTGTCAAGGTGATGCAGCCTCAATTTTTAAGTACTTGGAAGATTTTAACTTCAAGTTGCAAGTTGTGGTGTTTATGTGGTAAAGTACAGGAAAGTATGGAATAAGTTGTTATACGATAGCGTTTAAAAGAATTATGCAATGAAATTTCAAATACTTCCGAAAGATAAATGCCCCTGTGGCTCTGGAAATGAATACAGGAAATGCCATTCTCCTAAGAGAGATAGATCTGACAATAATATGTGGAAGGGGCCTGGATACAAACAGGTTATCTATTTTGGGGATAAAAAAACTGTCAGTGGGTTTCACTTTGATAAAGCTAAAAGGGGAGAGTTTAAACTTCTTAGAGATGATGACAGAATCCCTTTACCTAGATTTTTCTGTGTAGATGATTCTATTTTAGAATGCAAAGCTATTGTCAGATACCTATCTATTTCAGTTGAGAACAATACTATTAAGTTTGTTGGCTCAGTGGGTATAAATTGCAATTTGCAATCAGAAATCCCAATTTTAATTGGCTGCTCCGATATCAATTCGATTAAGAAATTTGAGGCAAACTTTGCAGGAAAACCCATTTCTTATGAAAGAGGAGTATGGAGCATTTATATAGGAGAGGATGAAAACCCTATCGCCCGTATTAAAAAGCAGCCACAGTGGTTTCGTTACTTGTATGCCTCTGGATATTTAGTTGAGGCGGAGGCAACTGGGGAAATAAACTTTAGTCTATATGCTAATATAAAAGGTTTTAACCTTTTTACCTTAGCCATGCCTTTTGGTGAAATAGAAATTCCACACCCACAGATTTCTGTCCTAGACCATCAAACTACATGTCAATTTGAGATCGAAAAGGAAAGAGTGTCTTGGGACCTTATATTACATCAAGATATTTTCAGCGAAAAGAAAAGAGCAAGAAAAGACTCGAGATTATTCCTTGGTTTTAAAAAGGACGAAGGCGTTGATTTTGAAGATTTCGATGAAAGTGTTCGAAAGCATTTTTTAAACCCAATAAAATTGCGTATTGGCGTATCGACCCCCGATTTGAGCACTATCATTGGAAAATTCAATGAAATTCTTGATAGAACAATCCGGACAATTTCAGAGGACGGGGGATTCCTATTCGAGGAAACATCAAATCGAATTCTTGAAGCAGATTTCAGAGATTATGTGCTGACAGTACTAAAAAGCTCTGGCTATTATGCCATTGCCGAACCCTCAAGGAGAGGAGGGTTTATAGATATTCTGTTAAAAAAAGGTGAATCAGAAAGCATAATCGAGTTTAAAGTATGGGGCCGACGTAAATATAAAGAAGTCATAAAACAGGTTCTTGACTATGGAACACCTTGGACAACCGAATATGCGACGGTGATAATAAATCCTAACAAAGGTTCAATACTCGATAAATTTGTGGATAATGCAAGGAAAGCCCCGGGATTCAAATACATTAGCGATGAAAATCAAGACCCAACAGCCCTCCAGAAATTAACCAGTAGTCATTATTTAACGAAATGGGATAGGCATATAGTAGTAAGTCACCTCATTATAAATACGACAATGTTGTGATTTTTATCTTTAAATATCGGTAAATCGTATAATCATGTACTGAATGCCGGCTGGGATTTAGCTGGTGCTCACCCCCAGCCGGTCAGCACCACGTTATATGCAAAGAAAGATGATCGAGTGTCCGTGTACTCGCAAAATAGAGACCTAATTTATAAAAGGGATTGATACATGACCAAAAAAGAGCTTGAAGACTATCTCTGGGGTGCAGCCAATATTTTACGCGGAATGATTGATGCCGCCGACTTTAAGCAGTATATTTTCCCTTTGCTGTTTTTTAAGCGCATCAGCGATGTATGGGATGAGGAATATCAAACAGCGTTGAATGAAAGCGGAAACGATCTCGACTACGCCTTGTTCCGTGAAAACCACAGGTTTCAGATACCAAAGGGCTGCCATTGGGAAGATGTGCGAAAGAAAACCGTTGATGTTGGAGCTGCCCTTCAAAAAGCTATCAGCGGTATTGAAAAAGCCAACTTTGAAATGCTGCATGATGTTTTCGGCGATGCACAGTGGACGAATAAGCGCCGGATGAGTGATGAGAAAATGCTCGACCTTATTGAGCATTTCAGCCGGATGAATTTAACGGTCAGTAATGTCCCTCACGACGTCATGGGTGAAGGCTACGAATACCTGATTAAAAAATTTGCAGATGACAGCGGACATACCGCAGCCGAGTTTTATACGAACCGCACAGTCGTAAAACTCATGACCCAGATTACCGACCCTCAAAGCGGTGAAAGCATCTATGACCCTACCTGCGGAAGCGGCGGTATTTTGCTCTCAAGCGTGCTGCACCTAAAAGAACGAGGCAAGGAATACCGTAATTTAAAGTTATACGGACAGGAGCTGAATCTGATTACATCCGCCATTGCCCGTATCAATATGTTTATGCATAATGTGGATGGGTTTCTGATAGTTCAGGGTGATACACTTGATAATCCTCAAATACTGGAAAATGATGAACTCAAGCAGTTTGATGTAATAATGGCAAATCCGCCATACAGTGTAAAGCGCTGGAATCAGAAAAAATGGATGAACGACCCTTTTGGAAGAAACATCTGGGGTACGCCACCTCAAGGTTGTGCTGATTATGCTTTTCAACAGCATATTATGAAAAGTCTAAGACCAAATACCGGTAGAAGCGTGGTTCTCTGGCCTCACGGCGTATTGTTTAGAGATGCGGAAAGCAATATACGCAAACGCATGATTGAAGAAGATTATGTGGATGCGGTAATTGGCTTGGGCAAAAACCTTTTCTACAACAGCAGCATGGAAAGCTGCCTGCTGGTTTGCAGAATGAATAAGCCGAAAGAGAGAAAAGGCAAAATCATATTTATTGATGCCAAAGAAGAATTGCGGATTGAAAGAACAAATGCCTGGCTGGAGCCGCCGCATATTAAAAAGATTGCTGATGCCTATTGGAAATTTAAAGATGACGAAGGTTTTGCCAAAGTAATGAACAATACGGAAGTGTTGGAAAACTACGGGAACCTGAGCTTACAACTCTATGTAAAACAGGCAAACAACTCCATTGAACACGATACTGGTAAACTGATTGAGGATATTAAAGCAGGGCAGAAACAGATCAGTGCTTCGCTTGAAAATTTATTTACTGAACTAAAAAATATTGGAATTGAGGTATGACTAAGGAAATAGTCCCAAGTAATCTATATTTAAAAATTGCCGAACTTTTACAAACTGCAAGGCAAACAGTAATACGTACTGTAAATCAAACAATGGTTTACACCTATTATGAAATTGGGAGGATGATTGTAGAGGATGAACAGCAAGGGAAAGAGAGGGCCGAATATGGCAAGCAGGTATTAGAAGATTTATCCCAAAAATTGACACAAAATTTTGGTAAAGGATTTTCTGTAGTTAATTTACGACAAATGCGAGCTTTTTATCTAACTTACTCAATTCAGCAGACGGTTTCTGCTGAATTACAAGCACCTCGTTTTCAATTATCCTGGTCGCATTATCTTAAACTGATGCGGATTGAAAACCACGATGAGCGAAGTTTTTATGAAATAGAATGTGTTACAAACAATTGGTCGCTTAAAGAATTGCAACGACAATTTGACACCGCTTTATATGAACGATTGGCTTTGAGTAGGGATAAAAAGGGCATTAAACAATTGGCACAGCAGGGGCATCTTATTGAAAAACCTTCCGATGCAATAAAGGATCCTTATATTTTAGAGTTTCTTGGTTTGCCC
The DNA here is from genome assembly GCA_003599365.1 of Deltaproteobacteria bacterium. Classification (GTDB taxonomy): domain Bacteria; phylum Desulfobacterota; class UBA8473; order UBA8473; family UBA8473; genus UBA8473. Next base: position 16,859 of record QZJR01000024.1, read on the forward strand.
GAACATCACCATTATTCTGAAACCGTATTAGAACAGGAAATTTTCGACAAATTAGAGCATTTTTTACTCGAACTCGGTAAGGGCTTTACTTTTGTCGGAAGACAGGTTCGTTTTACTTTTGATGAAAAACATTTTCATGTTGATCTGGTGTTTTATAACAGACTTTTAAAGTGCTTTGTTCTGATAGATTTGAAAATTGGTGAGCTTAGTCATCAGGATCTTGGTCAGATGCAGATGTATGTCAATTACTATGACCGTTTTGTAAAACTCCCCGACGAAAATAAAACCGTAGGTATTGTACTTTGCCGCGACAAAAACGAAACCCTTGTTGAAATTACTCTGCCGGAAGATAATGACCAGATCTTTGCCAGCCGCTACCGGACAGTATTGCCGGACAAACAAGCGTTTATTGAGCTTTTGAATGAGAGTGAAGCATGAAGTTGAGAAAGGATAAATGGGGAAAGGTTAAATTTGAACAACTATGTTTCAATATTTCTGAAAGGGTAGAACCCAATAATACTTCCCTTGATAAATATATCGGCCTTGAACATTTAGATTCAGGGAAAATTAAGATTGATAGATTTGGGCAACCAGATGAGGTGATTGGAACAAAATTAAAAAGTTACAAAGGCGATATTATATTTGGAAAACGAAGGGCGTATCAAAGAAAAGCAGCAGTTGCAGACTTTGATGCTATTTGTTCAGCACACTCAATGGTTTTAAGAGCCAATGAACAAAATATAAATAGGCATTATTTTTTACATTTTATACACTCTGATTTGTTTATGAATAGGGCTGTTGAAATCTCAGAAGGGTCTTTGTCTCCAACTATAAAATGGAAGACATTAGCAGCTCAAAAATTTCCCCTTCCCCCTCTCGAAGAGCAAAAACAAATCGCCGCTCTTTTTCAATCCATAGAAACCGCTATCGAACGGGTTGAGGGGCAGGAGAAGAATTTGTTGAAGTTGAAAAATCAACTACTTCGTGAACTGTTTGGTGAGATGCTACAATTTGGCAACTATCTGAATAGAAATGATTTTGAGAAAATTAAGTTTGAAAAGATTGCGTTAAACATTTCTGAAAGAGTAGAGCCCCAAAAGACAACCCTGGATACTTATGTCGGATTGGAACATCTAGACCCTGATAGTCTTGTTGTTGCAAGAACAGGGAAACCGGGTGATGTAATCGGCACAAAATTAAAAATCTATAAAGGCGATATCATATTTGGGAAACGTAGAGCCTATCAGCGCAAAGTTGCTGTTTCACATTTTGATGGAATTGCATCTGCCCATAGTATGATTTTAAGAGCCAATGAAAAACACATTGAAAAAGAGTTTCTTCCTTATTTTATGCAATCGGATGTTTTTATGAACAGAGCCGTTCAAATTTCTGAAGGCTCTCTATCGCCAACAATCAAATGGAAGACATTAGCATCACAAGAGTTTTATTTGCCCAAGAAAGAAAAACAAAAGGAATTAACCAAAGTGTTTAAACAATTTGGTACTACACGGGACCAACTCAAGCATCAAAAAACCACGCTCAAAAATCTGAAGCAAAAACTATTAAGCGATATTTTAGGGTAGCCCTGTGAAAACGCCTATGTCAAAGTCACGGATCATTTTGTTGAGGCCAACAAGATGATCTAACTTAGAAAAGGATATAAAAAAGGGGTCAGCAATATGGCATTTAACGAGCTTAACAGCATAGAATATTTCATCATCCGCCAGCTTACCGGCATTAATCTGAATCAGGTTCAGCATGGCATGGTAAAGGAAGATGCTGCGTCTTATGGCGATGATCCAAAATGGGAATATGTCCAGCCTGAATTGCTTTCGAGAGATATTACCGATGTTCTTCTGGAAAAGGAATTAAAAGAATCTCTGATCCGTCTCAATCCCGCAATAAAATCAAACCCCGAACGCGCTGAAGAAGTAATACACAAACTTCGCGCTATTCTGATTACTGTCGGCAATGTTGGTCTTGTGCGCGCTAATGAAGAATTTGCCAAATGGTTACGGGGAGAAATCTCCATGCCTATCGGTAAAAACAATGAACATGTAAATATTCGTCTGATAGACTTTGAAAAAATAGCTAACAACTCTTTTTTACTGACAAATCAATTCAAAATCAGAGCCAGAGAGACAAAAATTCCCGATATCGTTATGTTTGTAAATGGGATTCCTCTTGTTGTAGGCGAAACGAAAACCCCTGTCAGACCTGCTGTAAGCTGGCTGGATGGCGCGCATGATATTCATGTCATTTATGAAAATGCTGTGCCCCAACTTTTTGTTCCCAATGTGTTTTCTTTTGCGACTGAAGGAAAAGAGCTTTTCATTGGCGGAGTGAGAACACCATTAGAATTCTGGTCACCATGGCGGCTTGAGGATGAAAAGGATGAACTGCATCATTTTGCCGGCTTACAGGACATAAAAAAACAGATGACGCACTTATTAAAGCCTTCTACATTATTAGATATTTTGCAGTATTTTACGGTGTATGCAACAAACAGCAAAAAGAAAAAGATAAAGCTCGTCTGCCGATACCAGCAATATGAAGGCGTCAATGCCATTGTTGAACGGGTTAAAGAAGGCAAAATAAAGAAAGGTTTAATCTGGCATTTTCAGGGGTCGGGTAAATCGTTGTTAATGCTGTTTGCCGCTCAAAAAATGCGTAAGCAACAGGAGCTTGGGAATCCCACTGTCATTATAATGGTTGACAGAGTTGATCTCGACACGCAAATAACAGCAACTTTTAATACTGCCGAAGTTCCGAATATGGTGACAACCGACAATATTAAAGAACTGCATGACCTCCTGGGAAAAGATGCCAGAAAAATCATCATTACCATGATTCATAAATTTAAAGATGCCTATCCCGACATGAACAAGCGTAAAAATATCATTGTGATGGTGGACGAAGCGCACAGAACACAGGAAGGTGATCTCGGCCGCAAGATGCGAAGCGCTTTGCCCAATGCATTTTTATTCGGTTTAACCGGAACACCTATCAATAAAGCCGATAAAAACACATTCTGGGCATTTGGAGCCGACTCGGATAAAAGCGGATACCTGAGCCGATATACCTTTCAGGATAGTATTCGTGATAACGCCACACTGCCTTTGCATTTTGAACCGCGCTTGCCGGATTACCACATTGATAAAGAAAGCCTCGATATTGCTTTTAAAGAGATGGCAAATGACCTTAGCGAAGAAGACCGTAACAAACTCAGCCAGAAAGCCGCTAAAATGGCGGTATTTTTAAAATCTCCGGAACGAGTGAAAACCATAGTTCAAGATATAGTGGAGCATTTTCAAAAGCACGTGGAGCCGGAAGGTTTTAAAGCCTTGATTGTAACCCCTGACCGCTATGCCTGTGTCCAGTATAAAGAGGAGTTGGACAAACTGCTTTCACCCGAATCCAGCATCGTTGTTATGAGCACTTCTGCCAATGATGATCTGGAGTTCAAGCAAAACTTTGCACTGGACAGAGACCAGCAGGAAAAGGTAATTGAAAGATACAATGATTCAAATTCGCCGCTTAAATTCCTTATTGTTACTGCAAAGCTGCTGACCGGTTTTGATTCGCCCATTTTACAAACAATGTATCTGGATAAATCGCTTAAAGACCATACGCTGCTGCAGGCAATTTGCCGCACAAACCGCCTCTTTCCGAATAAAACATTCGGACGGATTGTCGATTACTTTGGTGTCTTTGATGATACAGCAAGCGCCCTGGCATTTGATGAAGAATCTGTAAAAAAGGTTATCAGTAATCTTCAAGAGCTGAAAGACAAACTCCCTGAACAAATGACACTTTGCTTATCTCATTTTGAGGGTTTAGACAGAACAATAGAAGGTTTTGAAGGTTTGCAAGCAGCACAGGATTGCATAGGTTCAGATGAAAAGCGAGATGCCTTCGCAAAGGATTTTAGTTTATTGTCAAAACTATGGGAAGCCCTTTCACCGGATGATGTATTAAAGAACTATCAAAAGGATTATAAATGGCTTTCACAGGTTTATACCTCGGTTAAACCGGGTTCCGATGATAACGGAAGGTTATTATGGCATGCATTGGGAGCACAGACTACGGCTCTTATCCATGAGCATATTCATGTTGCCGGCATTAACCACGATATGGAAGAGATGGTTTTAGACGCCGATGTAATTGACAACTTAATGAGTAAAAAAGACCCTAAAGATGCAGATAAGATTGTAAAAATATTGTCAGGCAGGCTGGGTAAAAATAAAGGCAATCCGATTTTTAGAAAGTTAAGTGAAAGGCTTGAAGCACTGAGAGACAAGGCTGAAAAAGGGTTAATCAATAGCATCGAATTTATTAAACAGCTTTGTGAAATCGCAAGAGAAACCTTGCAGGCTGAGAAGCAGAAGGGTAACGGTGAACAGCAAAAATCAGCAAAAGCGGCATTAACGGAGTTGTTTCTTGAACTTAAAACAGATAAAACACCGGCAATAGTTGAAAGAATAGTAAATGACATTGATGAGATTGTTCGTTTAGTCCGCTTTGACGGTTGGCAAAATACCATTCCCGGTGAAAGAGAGGTTCAAAAATCTTTACGCAAGACATTGTTGAAATATCAATTGCACAAAGATGAAGAGCTGTTTAATAAATCGTATGAGTATATTAAAGAATATTATTGAATCAAACTAATCGTCCGTATTTTTTGGGGAAACTAAAGAGTGAGTATGTTTAGGGGCTACCTGCCCGTTGAGCCTGTGGAAAAACCCCTGGATTTCTCCAATAATTGCTTTACCAGACGGCAGATTTATGTTACTATCACCGCAATAATATGAGGTCAACCCGTTTAACCTTGATTACCCCCTGAATCAAATTAATAACCCTAAAAAATCCGCGCTGATAGAAAACTAATTCTCTATCAAACAGCTTAAATTTCCATGATAGAGAGGAACTCAATAAACATCATCATGATGCCCGACAGTTACCGGTACTATTTCCTTGTCATTGAAGTAAAATTCAAGCGTAATTCGGTAGGAGATATTGATGGAGACAGAGTATAAATCTTTCAATTTACCTTTCAACGGATGCAATCTTAAAGAGGGATGGTGGGGATTGATTTCCAATATTTTGAGAGTCTTTTCGTACTGAGTAAGCAATTCAGGGTGTTCTTTTACAAACCGTTTTGCTTTTTTAGTATAGCTGTCAGTATAAATCAGCTTATATTTCATTTTGTTATCCGCTGAATGTGTTTTTCAACACTTTCGGTAACAAATTTTCCATTTTGATAATCTGCCCTTGTTTCATGCAATGCAGCGTCAAGCTCGCATTCACGTAGATAATTGTATTGCTGTATATCCATAATGACATATTTTTCTTTTCCGCGTACGGTAATGACCAATTCGTTATCATCGGCTAATTTGCTCTCAATTACAGATACGCCTTTGGTTTTCAATTGGTTGGCAGTAATAGTGTTCATAAGAACCTCATTAATAAAGTTTTCAATATGATTTTTATAGTACGATTATAAGTTTGTTTATAGAATTATTCAAGAAAAAATTTAATAAATGCATGAACCCGGACGTTTTTCGAGCTGCTTCGCTCTGTGAAAAACGCCGATTATGCTGTGGTGTGTGGAGAAAAACCATGCATTTTCCAGTCAGTAGGGTAACTTCAGAGGGGTACGCTGCCGAGATTCTTACTCTTCAGAAACTTGCTGACGGCAACCAATCGGGAGAGCATTTTTTAAATTGAAAGACAGAGATAATAACAGCAGACTTGTTTATTCAACGGAGTTAGGCAGGATGTGCCCTTCCTGTGGAGAGCAATCTGATAAATGTCAATGCAAAAATAAAAAAAATAATCCTGCCAAGGGAGACGGAGAAGTTCGAGTCGAGAGATCTGCCAAGGGAAGAAAAGGAAAAGGCGTCTCCTTAATCAGTGGAATTCCTCTTGAAGGAGTACAGTTGAAAGAGCTTGCAAAAGAACTTAAACAAAAATGCGGAACCGGTGGAACAATTAAGAACAGTGTAATCGAAATTCAGGGTGACCACAGAGATGTTCTGGTTGAAGAGCTGAATAAGCTGGGCTATAAAGCTAAAAAGGCCGGTGGATAGACCCTATGGAAGAGATTAATATCCTTGAATTTCAAAAAGGCTGGCTTGCAGTGGACAAACCCTGCGGATTGAGTGTCCATAATAATCCCGGAAATGACCTTGTTTATGTGTTGTCTGACAGGATTAGTTCAGATGCTTTACTGAAAAAGCATCTTGGGATAAATGCCTCCTTCCTGATTCATCCGGTTCACAGGCTGGACAAAGAGACCAGTGGGGTGATGTTGCTTGCTACGGACATCAACGTCTTGCGCAACCTGTCTGACTTGTTTCTCAAGGGCAGGGTTAAAAAAAGATACCTTGCCCTTGTACATGGTGTTTTTGATCGTGAGGCAGGAAGTCATCAATATAATATATGGGATTATCCCTTGTCAAAGACAGCAGGCGGCAGAGAAGACCCTGTTGGTAAAGGCAGGCGTGTAAACTGTGTGACCCGGTACAGGGTGTTACAGCAAAGCAGCCGTTATTCTTTGCTGGAGATTGAACTGATGACCGGTCGGAAACACCAGATTCGACGTCATGCAAAACTTTCCGGCCACCCTGTTACAGGAGACACTCGGTACGGATCGAAAAAATCTATCCGCTATTTAAGAGATACTCTCTCCTATCATCGGCTGGGACTTCATTGCAAATGTCTTGAATTCGTTCCGCCCGGTCAAAAAGAAGAGGTCCGCATCATATCAGAGAATCCTTTAACCGATATGGATAAGCTTCTTTCAGGTGATGTATTGCAGATGTAATGTGTTAAGACTGTTGGAACACCGACTCCGGGAAAAATAACTAATTATTGAACTGACGTAAAATATAAAAAGGAGGACAATATGGGCAATCCACTCTGGAAGCCATCGGAAGAGAGGAAGATGAATGCCAATATAACAAGGTTTATAGATGCTGTTAATAAGCGTTATGGGAAAAGCTTTTGCTCTTATGACGAACTTTATGACTGGTCGATAAATAATATATCCGATTTTTGGGCATCTGTTTGGGATTTCTGTGAGATCAAGGCTTCCAGGGATTATGACATTGTTGTTGATGACCCTGGTAAAATGCCCGGGACAAAGTGGTTTACAGGGGCAAGGCTTAATTTTGCTGAAAATCTCCTCAGATATAGGGATGAACACACAGCTTTTGTATTTAAAGGGGAGAATCAAAAATCGGCAAAAATGAGTTACTCTGAGCTTTATGATTCTGTGGCGCGTCTGGCAAAATCACTTCGAGAGATGGGAGTTACCCCAGGGGATCGAATAGTTGCATACATGCCCAATATGATAGAGACAGCTGTTGCCATGCTTGCTGTTACCGGTATCGGTGCTGAATGGGCTTCCTGTGCAACTGATATCGGTCCAGGAGCAGCTTTAGATCGCTTTGGTCAAATTGAACCAAAGGTTTTATTCACTGCTGACGGATACTTTTATAAAGGGAAGGCTTTTAGTTCCCTTTCCAATGCGGCTGAGATTGCAAAAGGAATACCTTCAATTGAAAAGGTTATAGTAACTTCTTATACCGAACAGAAACCTGACATTGGCTGTATTCCTAACTCTGTACATTATGATGATTTCCTGTCCGGGGAAAACGGGCTTGAAATTCAGTTCGAACAATTACCCTTTGATCATCCCGTATTTATTATGTTTTCTTCCGGAACGACCGGTAAGCCAAAGTGCATGGTTCAAGGAAGTGGAGTTCTTGTCAATCACTTAAAAGAGCTAATACTTCATGCTGATTTAAAGCGGGAAGACACGATCTTTTATATAACAACCTGTAGTTGGATGATGTGGAATTGGCTGCTGAGCTCACTGGCGACAGGGGCTACTATTGTGCTATATGATGGCAATGCCCTTTATCCCGACGCAGGTGCCATGTGGAAGTTAGTTCAGGATGAAAAAACAACTGTTTTTGGTTGCAGTGCAAGTTATATTAATCATCTCAAAAGCCAGGGAGTTAAACCTGGAAAGGACTATGACCTGTCTTCACTGAGACAAATATCCCAGACCGGATCACCTCTTTCAGCCAAAGGATTTGAATATGTTTACCAGGAAATTAAGGAGGATTTGCATTTTAATTCTATTGCAGGTGGCACGGATATCAATGGTTGTTTCGCTATTGGAAGCCCTATGCAGCCGGTATATGCCGGTGAATTACAGGGCCCGGGATTAGGAATGAAAGTAAAGGCATATGATGAAACAGGCAATCCGGTAGTTGACCGGCAGGGAGAGCTTGTTTGCGAAGCCGCCTCCCCTTCAATGCCACTTTACTTCTGGAATGATCCTGATGGCAAAAGGTACAGAGATGCCTACTTTGATTTCTATCCTGATTTGAATGTATGGCGGCATGGTGATTACATTGTGGTTAATAGTGACACAGGTGGAATTACTTTCTTTGGCAGATCTGACTCCGTCTTGAAGCCTTCCGGAGTGCGAATAGGCACAGCCGAGATATATAATCAGGTAGAAAAATTGGAAGAAGTTGCCGATAGCCTTGCAATAGGTCAGAGCTGGCAAGGGGATCAGCGCATCATTCTCTTTGTTAAACTTGCTGAAGGATATCAGTTAACAGACGATTTGAAAAACAGGATTAAAAAAACCTTGCGGGAAAACGCCTCACCCAGACATGTCCCGGCTAAGATTATAAAAGTGCCGGATATCCCCTATACCCTTAACATGAAGAAGGTTGAAAGTTCGGTTACGAATATAATAGATGGCAGACCTGTCCTGAATAGGGATGCCCTGATCAATCCGGAATCTTTGGATTACTATGATGATCTTGAAGAACTTCACGCGGACTAAGGGTGTGATGGGAATGAATGGCGTCCCCAAGGGGATTTGAACCCCTGTTACCGGCGTGAAAGGCCGGTGTCCTGGGCCAGGCTAGACGATGGGGACGCTGGTGGGCCGTGCTGGACTCGAACCAGCGACTCTCTGCTTAAAAGGCAGATACTCTACCTCCTGAGTTAACGGCCCTTAAAAACTCACATAGTGTCAGTTCTATTGTCAGTTGTAAATGGATTCTTTAATATAATTGTTTGATCCCTTCTTGTGCCCAAGGAGATTATAGTGATTTCAGTATCTAATAATTCCTCTATCCTGTCAATATATCTGCGGGCATTATCGGGTAACTTTCCATATTCTCTGATCTCGTTAAGCTCTTCCGACCAGCCATCCATCTCTTCATAGATTGGCCGGCATGCCTCTAATGTCTTTAAGCTTGAAGGAAATTCTGAGTACATTTCTCCTTTGCAATCGTATCCTGTGCAAATCTTTATTTTATCCAAACCGCTTAAAACATCAAGCTTTGTGATAACCAGGCCGCTAATCCCGTTGATCCTGATGGCATGTTTTACCATAGTTGCATCAAACCATCCGCATCTTCTGGGTCTGCCTGTAGTGGCACCGTATTCCTCTCCTCTTTCCCTTAAAGAATTTCCCAGTTCATTGTTCAATTCAGCAGGGAAGGGTCCTTCCCCGACTCTGGTAGTGTAAGCTTTGGAAATCCCGATTACTTTATCTATTTTTGTAGGGCCAATTCCAGACCCTATGCAGGCCTCGGCAGCCACCGTGTTACTTGAAGTTACAAAAGGATATGTGCCATGATCTATATCCAAAAGGCTGCCCTGTGCACCTTCGAATAGGATATTTTTGCCATTTTTAATATCTTCATTTATAATCAGCGAGGTATTGGCTACATACTCCTTGATCTTTATGCCCAATTCAATATATTCATTGTATATTTCTTCGAATTCAACCCCTTTTTCCTTAAGGTAGTGGACCAGATAAAAGTTCTTTTCCTTAAGGTTGTACCCCAGCTTCTCTTTAAATACCTCCTTATCCAGGAGATCTATCACTTTGATACCTACTCTTCCTACCTTATCTTCGTAGGTTGGCCCTATACCCCTCCCTGTGGTACCAATCTTTTTCCCGTCTTTGAGATTCTCTCTGGCTATATCAATCTTTTTATGATAAGGCATTACCAGATGGGCTCCCTCGCTAATTAAGAGACGACTGTTATTCTTAAGACAGTCCTTTGATTTCAATGATTCAATTTCATTGAGTAAATCTCTGGGATCTATAACTACGCCATTACCTATAATACACTTCTTGTTTGGGTGCAGGATGCCTGACGGTATCAGATGGAGTATTACTTTCTTGTCTTTTACTACTACCGTATGGCCGGCATTATTCCCTCCTTGAAACCTGACTATTGTATCAGCCTGTTCTGCCAGGAAATCTACTATTTTACCTTTTCCTTCATCTCCCCATTGTGTACCAACAACTACTACACTTGCCATTACAAAAACTCCTAATTAACTGCCTTAATCCCTTTAACCTGGGATTTTTTATAATTTTAACTGTTTAATAGAGACAACGTTTGGCAGTTTAGTTAATTCATCCAGTATTTTTTTAGAGACAGGGGTGTCGATACTCAAGAGGACTATAGCCCTTCCCCCTATCTCTTCTCTGCTGAATTGCATATTGGCGATATTGATATCTGTGTTTCCCAGAATACTCCCTATATTTCCTATAACCCCAGGACGGTCAACGGTATGAAATAGTAGCAAATTTCCCTGCGGTATCGCCTCCAACCGAAACTTATTAATCCGTATAATTCTAGGCTCCTTCTTACCAAAGAGGGTGCCGGCAACTATGTTCTCTCCTTTTGTCGTTCTGGTCTTAATTGTAAGCAGACTTGTGAAATCCTCACTCTTTGTGCTCTTTGATTCAACTACCTTTACACCCCTTTCTTTGGCAATAATAGGGGCATTTACAAAATTTATACCGTCTCTCAGGATTGGTTTGAAGATACCGGTCAATATTGAAGTAGTAATAGGTGTCACGTCCAGCTCAGCAATATCCCCACTGTATTCTATTGCTATCTCCTCCAGTGCCCCTGGTTCCAGTTGTGCTTGAAAACTGCCCAGTTTCTCTGCAAGATCCATATAGGGTTTAATCCTGGAGAGGGTATCTCCGCTTACTGATGGAACATTAACAGCATTTTTGATTGTTCCGTATAGTAGATAATTTGCTATCTGTTCTGCGATAGCTACTGCCACATTCTCCTGAGCTTCATCGGTGGATGCTCCCAAATGAGGTGTGCAGATCACCTCATCCAGATCAAATAAAGGGCTATCCTGAGGAGGTTCTTGCTCGAAAACATCAAGGGCAGCTCCGGCAACCTTTCCGCTCTTTATTGCTTCATAGAGGTCCTTTTCGTTAACCATTCCCCCTCTGGCACAGTTTATAATCATAACCCCATCCTTCATTTTTTTGAAGGCTTTTTTGTTAATGATATTTCTAGTTTCTTCAGAAAGTGGGACATGGATGGTAATGTAATGTGATCTTTCAAAAAGCTCATAAAGGGAAACCAGTTCCACTTCCATTTCACGAGCCTTCTCTTCCGAGATGAAGGGATCATATGCTATAATGTTCATTTTCAGGCCCTTGGCTCGATCCCCCACAATACTTCCAATCCTTCCCAGTCCGATGATACCAAGGGTTTTGTCGAACAGTTCTCTCCCCTTGAACTTCTTTTTCTCCCATTTTTTTGCCTTCATGGAAGCGGTAGCCTGGGGGATGTTTCTTGAGAGGGACAACATCATGGATATGGCATGCTCGGCAGTCGTAATCATGTTGCCCTCAGGGGCATTCATAACGACAATTCCTCTTTTGGTAGCTGCCTCTATATCAACATTGTCCAGTCCGATCCCTGCCCTCCCTATGACCAGTAGATTTTTTGCAGCATCTATAATATCTGCCGTAACCTTTGTAGCACTCCTGATGGCCAGACCATGATAATCCTTGATTTTCTTTTTGAGTTCTTCTTTTGATAGGTTTGTATCGATATCTGCGTGAATACCCGGGGTATTCTTTAGTATCTGTATCCCTATCTCTGAAAGGTTATCACTGACCAGTATCTTTTTCACCCAATCCCCCAAAAACCTAATCTTTGAGTACTTCTAAAGCAGCTCTAATCCCTTTTCCCAGTTCTGCATGATAGCCCAACTCATGAAGGGTCATCTCCAGGGCAGATACCGCTGTGATGACATCGAATTGATCCATATATCCCAGGTGTGCAATCCTGAATATCTTTCCCTTTGCATGGCCCTGTCCCCCGGCGATGGTAATACCGTATTTCTCCCTCATGACTTTTACAACATCCGAACCATTGATGTTATGAGGTGCCAAGACGGCCGTTACAGCGTTGCTGGGAGATGTTGGGGCATATAATTGGAGCTCCAGAGCAGTCATGGCTGCCCTTGTTGCCTTAGCCAGCTTCTCATGCCTGGCAAAAACACTCTCTAACCCCTCTTCTTTTATCTGATTTAGGGATTCTCTTAATCCTATAAGCAATGAAACTGCAGGGGTATATGCGTTTTGATTTTTAGATAAAGACATTAGCTCTTTTTTAAAGTTAAAATAATACTTGGGGAGATTCGAGCTTTCAACAAACCTCCATGCCTTGTTGCTCACACTGGCAAAGGCCAGCCCAGGAGGGAGCATCAATGCCTTTTGAGAGCCTGCAACTACTACATCCAGACCCCATCTGTCAGTAGGGATGTCAAGGGCGCCCAGTGCTGAAATGGCATCCACAATGACAAGGGTATTCTCTTTATCTTTCACTATCTCTGCTATCTCTTTTATAGGATGGACAACCCCTGTAGAGGTTTCGCACGCCTGGATGAAGACCGCTTTTATGGAGTTGTTTTGATCAAGGATACTCTTCACTATACTCGGATCTACAGCTTCTCCCCATGGAACATCAATGATTTCAACATCTACCCCATAAGCCTGACATATATCAATCCATCGTTCGCCAAACTTTCCGCCATTCACTACCAGCGCCTTGTCCCCTTTGGAAAGCATATTGGATATGGTACCTTCCATTGCTCCAGTTCCGGAGGATGAGAATATCAAAACTTCGTTCCTGGTCTGAAAAAGGTATTTCAGTCCCTCTCTTATCTCGCCAAGTATACTGCTGAATTCCGGTCCCCGGTGATGGATTATCGGTTCTGCCATGTCGAGTAGTGTTTTTGAGGGGATTGGTGTAGGCCCGGGTGCCAGTAGATACCTTTTTTTCATAGAAAGACTCCATTAAATGTAACAATCTAGGGTTGCTGAAATCAGATGTCTCTTCTCTCTTCAAAATCAGTTTTCAGAACACTCGTTACAGACAAACCCTAATTCCCTACCAGAAATGCCGATAGTTGTCAAGGTAAAAGTTTTTTTGGAGTTCAAATTGTTAATTAGAGACTCGATAATGTTAAGTTATTATGGAGAAGGGGTATATACTCTTTTTTATTGGAAACATCAGGCAGGTTTGCAAGATATTCCTCATAGTCAGTCTTGCTGACAATACCCTCAGCGATGTTTTTTTCTATGATCCTTTTGTCAAATAGGTTTTCCTTATTATCAACCATATAATCTTTCTCCTTCTTAATAGGTTTTTGACAAGGTTAACGGGGAGGTTATACTTTTTTGGGCGTTATATTCGGTTATATATTTTTCAATTAATGCTCTAGCCTCTAAGTCAGCAATCTGTTTTGGCGGATGTTTCATGGTATAGGCAGAGATGGGTAATAGTACCCCTTTATCACCACTTTCCCTTGCTATTTTGCAGTATCTTATGGCGTCAATTGTGACTCCACCACTATTAGGTGAATCTTCTACAGAAAGGCGCATCTCCAGATGCAATGGAACACCGGCAAATCCCATTCCCTCCATTCTAATAAAACAGACCTTATTATCATTTTGCCAGGGGATATAGTCTGACGGGCCTATATGAATGTTTTCTGCCGCTAGAGGTTCATCCATTTGGGATTGTACGGCTTCGGTTTTAGAAATCTTCTTTGACTTCAGTCTGTTTTGATTTAACATGTTTAAGAAATCGGTATTCCCACCGGTATTCAGTTGATAAGTACGTTCCAGTTTTACGCCCCTATCTTGAAAGAGTTTGGTTAAAGCTCTGTGTGTTATAGTAGCGCCTAGCTGAGACTTAACATCATCCCCTATAATAGGTATTCCCCTTTTTTCGAACCTCTTGCTCCAGTAAGGATGGGATGCTATAAAAACCGGTATACAATTAATCAAACTCACCCCAGTATTAAGACAACACCCGGCATAGAATTCAGTTGCCTCTTGAGAACCGACAGGTAAATAATTTAATAATATTTCGGCTTTGCTTTTCTTTAGTACTTCTCTTGCATCACAGGGTTCTTCATCGGCAACGAGAAAGGTTCTTTCAGGGGGGTAACCACTCATATGTTCCGAGACACCATCTAAAACCCTTCCCATGGATACTGTAACACCATAGCTTGGAAGGTCTTCCCATATAGTTCTGGTACAATTAGGTGGGGCGAATACCGCCTTTTCTAGAGGCTTCCCCACCTTTCTTTTGTCAATATCAAATGCAGCCACTACTTCAATATCCGAAGGAGTGTAGCCACCTAGGTCATAATGCATAAGACCTAGACTTACACCCGGATTGTTTTTGTAAAATTCAATACCCTGAAGGAGTGCACTGGTGCAGTTTCCAACACCAACAACAGCAATTTTTATACTTTTATTCTTCATTGCTTCCAAAACCTTTTTTTCAGAGGTGTTTCTTCTTCACTTATCCTGGCAAATTCTGTCAATAACTCTTCCTGCTTTTTAGTTAATTTGGTTGGAGTTTTTACTATTACCTGAACAATTTGGTCTCCTCTGCCATGTCCCCTGAGATGATGAGTACCCTCACCTTTTAAACGGAAGACATGTCCAGACTGAGTTCCTCTAGGGACGTGAATTTTTTTTGCACCGTTTAATGTTGGTATATCTATTTCTGTCCCTAAGGCTGCTTGAGTAAAGGATATAGGAATCTGGCATATAATGTTATCTCCCTCTCTATCAAAAAGTGGGTGACGTTCTACATGCAAAACAACATAAAGATCCCCTGGTGCTCCCCCTCTTTCGCCTTCTTCACCTTCTCCCCTGAGCCTTAAACGAGAACCGTCTTCAACTCCCCCTGGTATCTTTGCCGATACCTTTTTCTTCTTTGTTACCTTCCCAGTACCACGACAATCCACACATGGGTTGGTAATAATCCTTCCTTCACCATTACAATGGGGACAGGCGGTGCTTATGTTGAAAAATCCTTGAGAACGGGTTATCTGTCCTTTCCCCTGACATCCGGGGCAATTTACAGGGTAAGTACCTGGTTTTGCGCCTGTTCCCTCACATCTACCACATTGTACA
>QZJR01000036.1 GCA_003599365.1 Deltaproteobacteria bacterium
GGCGCGCAAATCACGAGGAGTGAAGCGTACTTATAGTTACGCTGCAACGACGAGGGATGCAGCGGAACGCCGCAGATGGACTTTTTACGAAGCCGTCAAATTTCCGTTAACAGTGATTCTCTAATTTCTTCATGACGATAACGATTAACAACAGGATACTTCCTCCATGGATGATCCTTTGGTGGAATATGCACCTTCTTTATTTTTGATTGAATAGCCCTTGGCTCTGTTACTTTATATTTAACGGGTCTTGAGTCAATCTCTTTAAACTTTAAAGACCTGCTATTGTCTGTTATTAGCATAGAACCATCTGTCCTTGACAAGGTGATTCTTATCAGTTGACACGCAAATACCTTTTATCCTACACTTCATTATTCAAAAGAGGACTCTTAAACTTAGTAAAGGAGGAGGGAACATGTCACTCGAAGGAAAGAGCGCTGTAGTTACCGGTTCTTCAAAAGGGTTGGGCAGGAAGGAGTGAAACGGGAAGCTCATTTTTTGCGTATCACCTTCAGAAAAGACTCTACATCGAGGGTATTGAGGACATCCCTCTTTTCCAGCCATCCCCTCCTGGCAACGGCTACCCCCAGATCCATATAGTCAAACTGATGGAGCACATGGGCATCGGTATTGATAACGACCTTTGCCCCCAGTTCTTTAGCCCGCCTGCATCCAATGTCGTTCATG
The DNA here is from genome assembly GCA_003599365.1 of Deltaproteobacteria bacterium. Taxonomy (GTDB): domain Bacteria; phylum Desulfobacterota; class UBA8473; order UBA8473; family UBA8473; genus UBA8473. The sequence goes on from QZJR01000036.1 coordinate 688, forward strand.
TCCAGTCTCTGGGGATAGGCATTGACCTCAAGGGCTGTTCCGGTCTCTACGGAAACCTTTAGTATCTCATCCAGGTTGACCTCATACCCTTCACGTTCCTTCAAAAGCCTTCCTGTCAGATGACCGATGATGTGCACATGAGGGTTTCTCATGGCATGAATAATTCTCTCAGTCTGTTCCTCCCTGCTCCTCTTGAATACGGAATGGATAGATGCAATGACAATATCCAGCTTTGACAGGACATCTTCCGGGTAGTCAAGGGTGCCATCAGGACGAACATCAACCTCTGTTCCACAGAGTACCCGGATCCCCAAAAGTTCACGATTGACTTTTTCAGTCTCTTCTATCTTGGCTATCAGGGTGTCAATACTGACCCCCCCTGCAACCCCTAAGGACTGGGAGTGATCAGTAATTGCCACGTATTTGTAGCCCATCTTCATTGCACCTTCTGCAATCTCTCTGATAGAATGTGCCCCATCGCTGTAACGGCTATGGATGTGGAGGTCAGCCTTTATGTCCTCTCTTTGGATAAGGTTTGGAAGATTACCCTTAAGGGCAGCTTCGATTTCTCCCCTGTCCTCCCGAAGTTCCGGAGGTATGAAATGAATGCCCAGGAGCCGGTAAATGTCTTCCTCCTTTTCCCCTGCTATCCGGTCGCCGGATTTCTCATCAAAGATGCCGTATTCGCTTATCTTGAACCCCTTCTTTACAGCCATCTCCCGGATTCGGATATTGTGAGCCTTGGAGCCGGTAAAATAGGCTAACGCTGCACCATACTGATCCTGCTGTACTACCCTAAGGTCAACATGGTATCCTTCCTGGGTAAGCACACTCGACTTAGTCGTTCCCTTTCCCAGGACTTGCCTGACATCCGGCAGATGGACGAATGCATCCATGACCTCATGTGGCAAACTCGACGATACAAGGATATCAATATCGCCAATAGTCTCCATTCGGCGTCTCAGGCTTCCGGCAGAATCTATCTGCTCTACACCGGGAATCCCTCTGAGTTGATCGGTTAACCTTTTCGATATGGCCATAGCATATCCCAGCGTCATCCTTTCAATCCCTTGCCTGTAGAAAGCGATACCCCTCAGGATATTCTCCTCGGTCTTCTCCTTGATGCCGGGAAGACCATGGAGTTGGTGAGACTGCGCCATCTCCTGGAGTTCATCAATACTCGTTATCCCAAGGGCGTCATGGAAGAGTTTTGCCTTTTTGGGGCCAACTCCCTGAATGGCAATCAGCCCAAGGAGGCTTTCCGGTATTTCCTTCTTCAGTTCCTCATAATAGCTTATGTAACCGGTGTGCAGGTATTCCTCAATCTTCAGGGAAAGGTCTTTCCCAATGCCGGGAATTTCTTTGAGATCTCCCCTGGCAGAGATTGTAGCCAGGTCCTCCGCAATGCCCTCCAGATTTAACGCCGCCCTTCTGTACGCCCTTATTTTAAAGGGATTATCTCCTCTGATTTCCAAGAGATCGGCGATGTTATTGAATATCCTTGCGATCTCAAGATTTTTCATTTGCCCTTTCCTTTAAAGTCCTTTGAACGAGCTTCACAAGTTAATGAAGTGTTTACGAATTATAGCATAAATAGCTCCTCATAAAAAGACAAAACCCTGTTTACCAGGAGGATTAGCCATAATTATTGTTTGTTTAAGAATGGGAGGTATTTTAGGCAGTTACTTAAGGTAGACCGATTTTGGGAGAAAACAGATACTGAAAAGAGAAAAAACCTAATGCCCTTCAGGCTCTTTTGCCGGCATACGCACAGTCAAAACAGGACATGCAGCCCTCCTTACGACCCTCTGTGCCACACTTCCAAAAAGCACACGTCCTAAGCCCGTACGCCCGTGGGTGCCCATAATAATAAGATCGATTTCTTTTTCATTAGCTGTTTGTATGATTTCCGAAAACGGTATCCCTTTGGCTATGATAGGGTAGTACTCCTTAAGCATGGCAGCCATGGATTTGCATATATCATCAAGCTGCCCTCTGACCTTTTTTTCTATTTCTTCAAAAATCTTTACCAGAGTATCTCCTGCCAAAAAGGGTTCCATATATGTCCAATGCTGGAAACTCTCTTCCACCACATGGATGATATACAACGGAGCCGAGAACTTTTCCGCCATTAATATAGCATACGGAAAAGCAAAATCGGCGGTCTCAGAAAAATCGTGACAGAATAAAATACGCCTTATCTCTACCATAACACCCTCCTTAATTTGATTAATAGGTTTTCAACAGGTCTCCACATAAGATATTCTCTTAGCTCCAATTAGCCACTCCCTGGGGATGAGCATAATCAATAACCTTCTGTATCCTGATGGGTTCTCTCTTTGTAAACGAGAGTTTCGCACCTCTGGCGATAACGACGACCCCTCCGTCACTTACAAAAAAGCGCTTCTTATCATCTCCCATATCATAGCCTATCTCTGTCCCCGGAGGCACCTTTACTCCTTTGTCTATGATTGCCCTCCTGATTTTGCAATACCTGCCAACCTCCACACCTTCCATCAGGACGGATTCCCTGATGTCAGCGTAGCTGTTTACACGAACCAGCGGAGAGAGAACAGAATCCTGCACTCTCCCGCCACTGATGATGCACCCCCCCGAAACTATAGAATCCAGACAGGCACCCATCCTTCCCCCGGGATACTCCTGGGCAAAGACGGTTTTGGCAGGAGGATACTGTCCCTGATATGTACGTATGGGCCAGTCAGTGTCATAAAGATTGAACTTAGGGTCCGGCGCCACCAGTTCCATATTGGCATCAAAGTATGCATCAATGGTGCCCACATCCCTCCAGTATTTGGACTCTTTTTTGTTCTCATCCCTGAAGTTGTAGGCAAATACCTTAGCCCTGTGTATCATAGCAGGGATGATGTCCTTGCCGAAATCGTGATGACTCTTCTTGCAGGCATCTTCCTCCAGAAATTCTCTCAGGATTTCACTATTAAAGATATAAACCCCCATATTGGCGGAGAGTGTATTACTATTAGGGGACAATAATCCGAGTTTCTTGGGCTTCTCCTCGAAACCTATTACCCTGCCTTCATCATTGACCTTCATAATACCAAACTGAGAACTCACCTGTTGATCCACCTCTATGGTGGCTACAGTAGCATCGGCACCCTTTTCTTTATGAAAGGCAAGCATCCTGGAATAGTCCATCTTATATATATGATCAGCGGAAAGGATGAGAAAATATCCGGGGTTTACCGTATCGGCAAAGTAAAGGTTCTGGTATATGCTATCGGCTGTTCCCTTGTACCAATCTCCGTTGATCCTCATCTGGGGAGGGATTGGGAATATATATTCGTCAAGTTCTGAATCGAATATACTCCAGCCCAATCTGAGATGCTGTTCCAGAGACAGTGACTTGTATTGGGTTAGGACTGCGATCTTACGCACACCGGAATTGATACAGTTACTCAAGGTGAAGTCAATCAGGCGATATATTCCTCCAAAGGGCACTGCCGGTTTTGCCCTGTCACGCGTTAATGGATAGAGCCGTTCACCCATTCCCCCCGCCATAATCATGGCCAATACATCCCTCATGGCTGCAACCCCCCCTCTGTATTTAATCCCTTGTGTAAACCTGATGAAGTCGTAAAAAGTCCGGAAACGCCACTCTTTGTCATTGCGAACGAAGTGAAGCAATCTCGGTTTTTAGATTGCCACGTCGTTCGCCTTTGGCGAACTTCTCGCAATGACTGTGATGGACTTTTTACAAAGCCATCAAACTTAAGTGCTTAAATGCTGTGCTTCAGCCTCTATATCGGCTACCAGATCTAACCCCAGCATAGTAGCCAAATCCATACATTCTTTTCTTAAACCCTTTACTCTTGAGGTAATGCTTTTAGCAAACAGGTATCTCATGACAATAACCATCATAGCCATTGCCGGAGTATCCATCGTACCTACCTTTTCGAAGTGAAATTCAGCGGTTTTTATCCTGGGGTGAATCCTTTCCATGATACTCTCTTTAATAGGAAGGATATTGTTTCGGTTAAGGTCCCCAGACAGGTCTATCTGTGCAACCCTATTGTCTTCGGTTATACACAGCATCTATTCTCCCTCCTCGCTAAAAAATCATTTCAGGATGCCCTTTCCATTATTGTTTATGGAAAGACACTCACTTTTCCATAAACACAAGTCCTCATAGCAGTCGTTCACTCTGCCTGTGGCGTAGCAGTCGATGTTGTTTTCCGCTCGTTGAATTGCCCGGATTATATCTGTCTTTTTCCCCCTGGCTGTGTTTACACCCAGATCCTTAGCCATTCTTCTAACCTCGTTAAAGTTCATTTTATCCTCCTAAAGATGAAGTTTTGGAGTTAGTTTCATCCTCTCATCAAAGAGGTTGTCCCTTTAAAACCACATGGCGAGGCATATTCAGGCACATTCACCATTCCCAGATTTTTAAAGTTGCCTTCCTGCCCCGATGAAATTCCAAGTATCCTTACTGATTGAACCGTTTTTTTTAACTCCCGTACAACACTCGAAAGCAAAAAGGTGCCAAAGGTCGTATATTGGTCAATTTCTTTAAGATCGATGGTCAGATGCTGACAGTGAGGAGAAAGGGAGTCGTTCAGGAAAGAATAGATATTGTAAACCGTTTTGGGACTAAGCTCTCCCTGAATCTGAATATAAGACTCTTTGCCTGAGTGTTTGAACAAAAAATTGACAGGGTTGTCCATGAGTTACTCCTTTCTCACGAGAGCTTTGAAGAAGTACCAATGAGAGCGAATTCATAAATTTTCAAGGCTCTCAGGTTAAGCAAAACTCAGCAGGTTAATTAATAATAGACGCAATTTGCATTCCAACTTCAAAAAGTCTGAATACAATGCCTGAAGAAACCTATAACTATCTTATTTATAAAGAGTAATTTATAAGGTATCCGGATTATTTCAGGTCAGCCTTTTCCTCTTGGATTATGGGGTATTTACCATAATTGCGGTGCGATGAGTTTTGGTATCTATTTGTAATCTTTGGAATTTGTTGAAAGGAAAGAACTGCCTCATAAACCAGAAGAGTTATGGGGAAATCCCCATAAATCGATAGGGTAGGGCGGACATTTTTAAAGGTTTAAAGGGGGGGGATTTAGAGGAATTCTTTCCTTTCAAGGCCATACTTGACCAACTTCTCATAAAAGGTCTTATAATTCAATCCTGACTGCCTGGCTGCCTGGGTGATATTCCCCCTGTTTTTGGAGAGCGATGCCTTCAGGTATTCACTTTCCCATGCATGGATGAGTCCTTCTTTCATCTCCCTGAAGGGCATGCCGGTATCGAGGGGCAAAGGCAGGTTGGTTTGTCTGGAGAATGGGCTTGCCTCGGATATGCTCGAAAGATCAAACCGCTGGATTGTCGCCCCCTTTTCGGTCACTACAGATTTTTCTATGACATTTTCCAGTTCCCTTATATTTCCTGGCCAGTGGTACTGGAATAGTGAATTTAATGCCTCAGGAGAAACGTCCTTTACCCCTTTTCCGAAAAGGTCTCCATATTTTTTCAAGAAATGTGATGCCAAAAAGGGGATATCATCCAGTCTCTCTCTCAACGGGGGAAGATGAATAGATAAGACATTGATCCTGTAGTAGAGGTCTTCCCGAAATTTCCCCTGTTTTACCCATTCTTCCAGATTTTGATTTGTAGCTGATATGACTCTGGCATCGATATTTATAATCCTGTTGCCCCCTACCCGACGTATCTCCTTCTCCTGGAGAAATCGCAGCAGCTTCCCCTGGAGGGGCAGGGGGCAATCGCCTATCTCGTCCAGGAACAGGGTTCCCTGGTCTGCCAACTCAAAACTGCCAATCTTCCGGTTATGGGCACCTGTAAAGGCACCCTTTTCATGTCCAAAAAGCTCGGATTCCAGCAGGGTTTCAGGAATCGCAACACAGTTTACCGTGATCAGAGGCTTCTTTTTTCGGGGGCTATGGTAATGGATAGCCTTTGCCACCAGCTCCTTTCCCGTTCCTGTTTCCCCCCGGATCAGCGTTGTGGTGTCGCTCCCCGCAGCCAAGGTTATAAGCTCGTAGACCCTCTTCATCCTGTGGTTTTTCCCCACTATTTGATGAAAATCGTATCTCTCCTCGACCTCTCTCCTCAGGGAGACATTTTCCTCCATCAAGGCATGGGTCTGGAGTATCTTTTTCAGGGAGAGTTCCAGAAGATTTATATCAAAGGGTTTCTGGATGAAGTCATACGCCCCCAGCCTCATAGCCTGAACCACCTGAGGTATCTCTCCATAAGCGGTGACGATAACCACATATATGTGGGGATAGGATTTCCTTATATTCTCCAGAAGCTGCAGCCCGTCCATCCCCGGCATCTTCAAGTCGGTCAAAACAATATTGAAATCTTTTTGTTCCAGTTTGTGCAGGGCATCTGTCCCGTTTCTGGCAGTGGAGATTTCCAGACCCATCCCCTTCAAGGCCATCTTTAGCTGAACCAGAAATATCTCCTCGTCATCGACAATCAGTATCCGTCTCTTCATTTGATCGACAACCTTACAATCATCTGGGTACCCTCACCTACCTTGCTCTCCACCAGTATCTCTCCCTTATGCAGGTTAATCATGTTCCTGGTGATGGCCAGACCCAGCCCAATCCCTTTATTCCTGGTGGTGTAGAAGGGCTGAAATATCCTCTCGGTTTCCCCTTCAGGGATTCCGCAGCCGGTGTCGGCAAACCTCACCTCCAGGATATCGGCAGATTTCCTGCCTTCGTCTTTTTCCCTGAGGCAGGTGGTGATGGTGAGATTACCCCCATGGGGCATGGCATCCATGGCATTTTTTACGATATTCTGGAAGGCATGTTTGATCTTGAAGCCATCCGCCCAGATCCTCTGAAGATTCTTCTCATAATGCTTGCTGACCTGAATATTTGAGTTCCTGAACGCCTCCTCAACCTGAAACAGGACCCCGTCGAGGACATCATGGATATCTACCTTGTTGCAGGTAAGCTCTACCGGCCTGGCATAGTCCAGGAGATCGGTTATGATCCTGTTGATAGAACCCACTCCGTCCACGATTCCTTCGAGCGCAACCCTTTCTTCTTCATCAACAGTAGAATGTTTCTGGAAACACTGAATCCCTGTGAGGACCTGCTGCAAAGGGTTCCTGATCTCATGGGCTACCCGGGCTGCGGTTTCCCCCAGAGCAGCCATCTTTTGAGACTGAAAAAGCTCCTTTTCTAGCCGGTTCTGCTCGGTTAAATCCTGAATCACCAGCAGGAGACCTGCCTCTTCTCCCGTTACTCTGGACAAAGGTATCTCTGAGATACTCGCGTTCAAGACCTTCATCCCGACTCCGGGGCAACGGTATCTTAATTCCAGTCCATACAAGGGCTTATGGCTCCTTTGTACCCTGTATAATTTCTCCTCAAACCTGTCTATGGGCAGAACATCCTTTAAGGGTCTCCCTCTGGCATCCTCTCTTGTAATCTGGAAGATTTCACAATAGGCTTCGTTTACCAGCATTACATTAAAGTCTTTGTCTATTACCAGAATGCCGGCAGGGCTGTAGGATACTATATCTTCATTGAACCTTTTTAACAGCAGGTTTTCCATAGCCACCCGCTGTTTTTCCAGGGCATTTCGGATTACCGCCCTTACCTCATCCAGATCCAGGGGTTTGATGAGGTAGGAAAACGCCCCTATACTAAGGGCATCTATGGAATTCTTGAGGGAGGTATTGCCGGTGATAATGATGCCTTCGGTCTGAGGAGAAACCTCCTTCACCCTTTTCAGAACCTCTATGCCGCTCATATCAGGGAGTATTATATCTATGAGGACGACGTGGAAGAAAGTCTGCTCTGCCTTAGCCACAGCTTCTTTACCCCTCTGGACGGCGTCTGCCTGATACCCTATATCCTGAAATACATCCTTCAAGACTTCGCAGAGTTCTTCCTGGTCATCGACTATCAGGAGGTTTACATTCTCAGGCATCTTCTCTTTCTTCCTTTCTCATACTTTCAGCCTCTTCCTGTTACCCCTGCATATCTCATCCACCACATTCAATACATCATCCATGTCCAGGGGTTTATAAAGGCAGGTATAGGCGCTGCTGTCCAGCGCCTCTTCCACCATGTCCTTTACTTCTTGCCGATAACCCGTTATCATCACCGCACAGACCCGGGGATTGATCTCCTTAATGGCCTTATAGATTTCCAGTCCATTGAGTAACGGTATCTTCACATCAATGAATACAATGCGAAATTGGTTATTCCTGGCCAACTCGATGGCTCTTTGCCCGGAATCTGCGATAAACACAGTATGTCCCTTGACCTGGAGGATGTCTCTCAGGTTATGCAGGATACCCTTATCATCGTCGACTATCAGGATTAACCGTCCTTTCTCCTCCCTGAGAGATTCTTCGATAGCGATTAATAGCCTGCTGATATCCAGAGGCTTATAAAAGACGTCATACGCCCCAACGTCCAGTGCCTCCTCTACCAGATTCTCCACAGCGTAGGCCGTCATCATGATGGTTACTGTCCCGGAGCTGGTCTCTTTTATCCGTTTGTAGGTTTCTACTCCGTTTATTCCCGGCATCTTTATATCCATAAGAATGAGGTCAAACCTCTCCTTCTTTACCATGTCAATAGCTCTATGCCCATCCTGACAGACAGAGGCATCGTAGCCCTTGAGCTCTAAAACATCAGCCAGGTTATAGGCAAAGTCCACGTTATCATCAACGATCAAGAGTCTTGTCTTTTCCACCATCTTCATCTCCTGAAAAAAATTAAGGGTGTAAGGGTAACTTCGTCTAACCTATGGGTAACCTTACAGAAAAGGTAGCCCCTTTATCAAGTTCACTCTCCACCTCAATCGCACCACCATGCCCTTCCACCAGAGATTTGCACAGGGTAAGTCCCAGACCGATGCCAGCGGGCTTACTGGAAAAGAGGGGGGTAAAGATATTGCTCTTGTCTTCCCCGGAGATCCCACAACCGGTGTCTCTGAATTCTATCTCCTGGAAACCGTCTTTTTCTCCGGTTTTGATATGCAGCCTTCCTCCCCCGGGCATAGCCTCAACGGCATTTGTAACCATATTTATGAATACCAGCCGGAGTTGATCCTTATCCGCCTTAATTGCAGGCAGGGCGCTTTTCATGTCCTTAACTATTTCTATTCCTTCAGGCACTGCAATGCTGGATAACACATCCTCAATAATATCGCTGACCAGAACCTCCATAAGGACTGGAGTCCTCATGCGGGAAAAATCCAGCAGGTCTGAGATAATCTTGTCAGACATACTTATCTGTCTTTCTACCCTTTGGAGGTGTTCAATAACCTTTTCTTCAGGGTCCCTGAGTTTCATTTTCAGGTAGTAAACCGAAGATTTGATTACCGACAGGGGGTTTCTCAGCTCGTGCCCTACGTGGGCGGCAAATTGCCCTATGGTAGCCAGCCTTTCCGATTTAATGAGTTCTTCCCTGTTCGCTTTCAGCTTTTTCCTCATGTCATCTAAAGAAGCAGCCAGGTCCCCGATCTCATCAGGTGATGACATCTTTACCTCATAGTCCAGGTTCCCCTGAGCCACTGCCCCGGCAAGGTCCTTCAAATGACTTATGGGTGTCACTATACTTAAAGAAAGACGCCTTCCCAGGAATATGAGGGCAATAATACCAGTGATGAATACGGCGATAGTAATCATAAAGTCTTTTCTATGAGATGAGATTATAAGCCTGTCTGTCTCCGTCCTAACTTCCTCTATGATGGCATGCACCTTCCTTGCCTTTTCCCTCAGTTTAGCCATCTGTTCCCGGCCTGGTCTGCCGGTGGCTACTATCCTTTCAAATACGGCTATGTGATCATCCAGTGCACTGATGAGTCTGCCTTCATCTTTCCCTGCCTCCCTGGCCCTTGCTATGGCATCTCTGAATCTTTCCGATGAGGACTTTTCTCCCGGAGAAAACCTGTCTTCCCCAAACAAAAGCCAGTTTTTCTCCTCCCTCCTTGCCTCTAAAAAATTAGTCTCTATTTCATCCAGTCTCTGATGCGCCTCAAGCCATTTATCCGTCCCATGGAGATATAACAGATGTGCCCCCCCTACTATGCCTATAAGCAAAACAAACAGGGAAAACCCCAGACTTAACCTTTTGCTGATCTTCATTTTTTCTCTCCGATGACTATACAATGGACAGTGAACAGTCCGAAAATGTCAGCCAAGCCACTAAATTCTCACATCGTGAAGAAGGATAGCATATCTGGATAATTTTTTCAGAATTTCTCTAAATTATTTTAAAATACATGGATTGCCTTTCCGTATATACTGTGGGCGGCTTCCATCACGCTCTCGAACAGGGTAGGATGTGCATGGATAGTGGCGCTCAACTCTTTTGCTGTTATCCCCAATTTAATGGTCAAAACAATCTCATGGATCAATTCCGTTGCAATGGGCCCTATGATCTGACCACCCACAATCTTTTCCGTCCCCTTTTCCACCACCAGCTGAACTGAACCAACAGCCTCCCCCATGGCCATGGCTTTACCGGATGCGGAAAAGGGAAACCACCCTGTTTTAACCTCCACTCCTGATGCCCGTGCCTCATCTGCTGTTAGCCCGACACTGGCTATCTCAGGAGAGGTGTAAACGCAACTGGGGATAACAGAATAATCAATTTTAGAGTCTATCCCCATGGCATTCTCAACTGCTGCAATACCTTCAGCAGAGGCTACATGAGCAAGGAGTATCCCGCCGGTAACATCCCCAACGGCATAGATACCCTTGATATTTGTCTCCATCCTGTCATCCACCAATATATTCCCTCTTTCATCGAGCTTAACTCCCAGGTGCTCTAACCCAATGCCTTTTGAGTTGGGGATCCTTCCGATGGATATAAGGAGCTTCTCCCCTGCAACCTCATCACCGTTGTCCAAAAGACAGGTAATGCCTTCATCTCTGTAAGAGAGCACATCCTTCACTCCGGTCTTCACAAGGATTTTAATCCCTCTTTTCCTCAGAATCTGTGTCATCTGTCTCGAAATCCTCTTATCCTCTCTGGGGAGTATCTGATCCATCATCTCAACCAGGGTAACCTTTACGCCTAAGGCATTGAAGAAACAGGCAAATTCCAACCCAATTGCCCCCCCTCCGATAATAAGTACAGTCTTGGGTAATTTGTCCAGTCTGAGTGCCTGTCTACTCGTTAAAACCGCGGGTTGCTCAGGATCTACAAAGGGCAGTATGAGTGTTTTAGAGCCGGTTGCTATTACTACCTTTGTGGCTTCTATATCTTCAGCCCCGGATGGAGATTCCACTCTGATCCTTGTTGGTGAGATTAAGGTTGCAGTGCCCTTGATAAATCCAATACCCCTTTTCTTGAATATCCCGTGTATACCATTGCCCAGACCTTCTACAACCCGATTCTTTCGTTCCATAATCTTTCGTAGATCAACCCGAACCTCACCAACATAAATTCCAAAGTCTTCTGCTTCCTTTATAGAGGTGAAGAGTTCAGCGGATGCGAGAATGGCCTTGGTAGGGATACAGCCATGATTGAGACAGGTACCGCCGATTGCATCCTTTTCTATAACGGTAACTTCGGCACCTAACTGTGAAGCCCTAATGGCTCCTACATAACCACCAGGACCGGAACCGATTATAACTATCTTTTCCTTGCTCAAAGATTCCCCCTCCTGTACACTTTAGGCACTTTTTAATCTCATAACAAATCATATACCTTGTGTCAAGATATGGTTTTTCCCTTGACGATTTACTCTGTTAATAGTAGTTTATTCGGAAAGGTCGAATATGATAAACCGTAAACCCTAAAAATGGACACCTACTCTTATGATCATCGATGCTCATGCCCACATAGGTGGAATGCTCTTGAATGGGAAAGAGAATACGGTTGATGCCCTTATTGCCCACATGGACGAATATGGAATAGATAAAGCAATTCTCTTTCCGATACTGCCTTTACCTCTCGCCAGACCTGATGTCCTTGAGTTAGCAAGAAACAAGGGTTTCAGAAATGACCTGGTATTTTCTGCCGTTAAGAAATTTCCAGAAAGGCTCTTCGGTATATACTGTGTCAATCCCAGGAACCCGGAAGAGGTTTCCTCTATAGATGATACCATCAGGGACAAAGGTGTCGTTGCCCTCAAGATACACCCATTCCTTCATGGTTTCAAACCCCAGAGTTCTGTGCCCGAGGTTATTGTAGAAAAATGTATCGAGAATAAGATGCCCTTATATATTCATTCCGGTCCCGGCGCATCGCCTTTGGAGATTGGTCAACTTGCTGACAGATACCCGGAAGTTAACTTTATCATAGGACACATGGGGGAGTGCGTGGAACACGTCTTTGAATGTGTCATGGTCGCCTCTCAATCCAAAAATGTATTCTTCGAAACGTCGTGCCTCATACCTGCCTGCATTAAGATAGGCGTGGCTATTATAGGCCCTGAGCGATTTGTATTTGGCTCTGAATGCCCCACAGGAAGCCATTACTCTGTTGAACTGCCTAAATATGATGTAATAGGTCTTGACACTGAAGAAAAAGAGCTTATCTTCCATAAAAATGCTGCTCAATTATTTAACCTCTAATCCAAGGAGATGAAGATGACAAACCCTCAAGACGACCTAGTTAAGTCAAAAAAAAAGTCAGTTATAGCCGTTTCCGGGAAAGGCGGTACAGGAAAGACGGTGATATCCACAATCATCATAAAACACCTCAAGAAGAGGGACATGAAGATTCTGGCCATTGACGCCGATCCGGCAACGAGTCTCCCTCCTGCATTGGGTGTCAGCATTAAGAAGACCATAGGAGACATAAGAGAGACACTCGTTAAAGGACCGGGAAGGGGCCCGACCTCGGATGTGCCGGTGGATCTGATGCTGGAATATCAGATACGAGACATCCTGGCGGAGATACCAAAAATTTCCATCCTGGCCATTGGTCGCCCTGAAGGGCCTGGGTGTTACTGCCTTGTCAATGACATCCTCAGACATGCCATAGAAAAGTTCTCAGGCTATTATGATGTTACAATAATCGACTGTGAAGCAGGTCTGGAGCATCTGAGCAGGAGAACAACCAGAAGTGTTGATACCATGATCATAGTGACTGATGCCACTCAGAGGGGTATTAATACGGCAAAATTGATAAAAGACCTGGCAGAGAGTCTGGAGATAAGTTTCGATAAGATATGCGTTATCCTAAATAGGGCATCGGAGGAACAGGCAAGGGTATTCAGCGAGAGTGCATCAAAGTATGGAATAGAGCTGGCCGGGATAGTACCCTATGATCATAATATTACAGAGTACGATCTTGACGGGAAGCCGCTGATTGACTTGCCGGATGACTCCCCTGCTGTTATCGCGGTAGGAGAGATACTTCACAAACTAGAAATCCTCGTCTAGCACCTTGGATCTTACTGCCCCTTTAATCCAATTCTGGGATGCCTTGAGTGACCTCTCAGGGTCTTTAAGATTTTTCCATATCTCCTTGTCTTTTGGTGTCCCCATAAATGGGCTTATGGTCCTTTCCAGTGAATTGGCGACCCATATCATCATCTTAACATTTTCCTTTAGTTTATCTATGTTTTCCCGGATGAAGTTTACAAAGGGGGCAGGGCTTTTCTCTGAAGGAACTACCACTATGTGTTCAGCAGTTACCCCCTTTAATGCTTCCAGAATTTCAGCTATAAATACAATCGAGGGAAATATAAAGAGATGGAGTTCATGGTTGTCTTTAACTGCCTTAATGGTCTTGCCGGCACCTTGTATCTCTGACTGAATATCCGATATCTCATATCCTGATTTACGCATCAGATCCTTTACTGCATCTTCTACTATCCGGGAAACCATAGGGAAACGCAAATTGGCAAGACGTTTAAACCCCCTTTCCAGTTCATCGGGCATGTACTTGTGGGTGGGTGGGGTGTAAAATACCTCTCCCAGGTAGTTAAGCTGTACATGCATATCCGGAGAGAAGACAGAGAGGCGAATCTTTCCTGTTATCCCATCAAAGATCATCTGTTTTACATCACCTTCCAGTTGTTTTTCCAACCTCTTTTTATCATCCTCAGCCAGACTGTCAACTTCCTGATCTATCTCCCACATCAATTCCTCAGCGGACACCGCCCTGTACTTCATAAGGTAACCCGATATATTTCCTAAAACCTTTGGTAACAAACTCTCCATTTTAAGAATCCTCCGTCCTTTCAGATTTATTGTCCATATTATAGCATAACTCTGTCAAATCCTTCAAATTAAGACACAAAATCAATAGTAATAAGTTTAAGAAATTGAGAATCGTAGGGTTCGATTTCCTCCCTCTCTATCGAAAGCTTACCTTCAAGAAATTCTGATATGTCCTTTAGAAGTCTTTTCCAGTTTTTATGTCCGTTCTTATAATCTCTCCATAGTACCCTGAGATTCTGAAGCCTCTTTTTTGTAAGGCTGACAGATAACAACTTTTCCTTGATCTCTTCCCATTTCTTTTCAATCTCTTTTTCCTCAGGAAAGTCCATGAGGTATTCATCGAGTCTGAGATCCATCTCCCTTATGATACTCGATACAAACTTCTTGCTCTTATCGCTTGTTAATTCACCGAGTGTTGGATCCACTGCCTCCCGTTGTTCCACCTCTTTGTACGTTGCCTCAATCTCCTTTACTATTTCTGTATTTACTTCATAGACCTTTTCAAAGAAATCAGGTATAACCCTTGTCTCCTCAGGAGGGCAGGAAATATAATCAAGAATCTTTGTCTTATTCTTTATCATCTTCCCTGTTAAGAGGTCATAAAGATACCAGAAGTGGAAATCATCACCATATTTATAGTAGAAAAATATCCCCTTTATCTCTCTCTTAAGCCCGCTGTAAATCCCGAGAGGAATTGATTCCAGTTCTCTTACAGTCTTTTCTCTCAGGTAATCCATCAATGGTTGATAAAATTTTTCACCGCCTCCGAATGCCTCTTTTTCCAAATCGTCAAAGACAGTTTCATCCTGTTCCTGCAATCTTCTTATGATTCCGAATACCTTTGGGTTTACTTCTTCACCAAGGACGGTGGTGTCAAGGCCGATCGAGTTGTCGATGTTTCTTATCTTATTTTGAAGGATTTCTACAAGGCGCAGAAGACCTTCCAGTTCCTCTTCCGGAAAGAAGTTGTATACATAAATTTGCTTGAAGGGCGAACCTATTCTGTCGATTCTGCCGGCTCTCTGGATCATCCTGGTAGGATTCCAGTGCAGATCATAATTAATAAGATACCGAGCCTTCTGGAGGTTCATCCCTTCGGAAAGGACATCAGTGCTCATGAGAACATCTGTCTTTCCACTCATAAAATTATCTACAATTTCCGAACGTCTTCTGGCAGAAGTTATCCTGCCGGATATCTTCTCAATGCTTGTTTTTGAAAACAGAGGGTCAGTAGATACATCCTGATAAATATAATCAAGGGTGTCTGCATAGTACGTGAAGATAACAACCTGCCCTTTCTTGCTCAGTTCCAGAAGCCGTTTTTTCAATTCCTTAAGCTTTGCGTCAGCCTCCGCATTTATTGTATCAACTTTCTTACCCATCTCATTAAAGAGTTCTATGTCCTTTTCTATATCCCCTATTAGTTTCTCCTTTTCGTAATCCTCAAGATTTATGTCCTCCAGTTCCTCTAAAAATTCCTCGGCGGTTTCTTCATCCAGGTTTGATACATATTTATAAAAGGTCTTTTTTGTGAGTAACTTACCCTTTTCAAGATATAACTTTAACCGTTCAAGAAAACCCACATGATTTGCTACACTCTTTCTGAATGCCTCTACACTGCTTTCAAGTCTCTTGAGAAGGATGGTTCTGAAAATACCCTCCAATGCTATCATTCGCCCTAATGCCATCTCTTCTGCCTTAGATAACTTTTCTACCTTTTTATATTCAAGCAGGCGGTAATAGGCCATCGTTAGTTTTTCGCCGATTGTTTGGGAAATATCACTGTAGAGTCCTTGATATGCCCTATCAAGGTTATACTCTATGTTTTCGAGAATCCTTTCAGGGAAAATAATCTTACTGCCGTTTATCTCTGCGTCAGGATAGTTCTGTTTTATATAATCTCTTGTCCTCCTTATTGATATTTCATTCATAAGGTCATTGAGCAGCGTGGGATCGCCTTGTTTATCAATATCTTTGAAGAATTTTAGAATATCGGAGATCCCTTCCTTGAGAAAAGCCCTCTGATCCATTAGGATAAGAATCATTACCTGCCAGTACAGGTCCCAGATTGTATTATTGATCGGAGTAGCGGTTAAGAATAATATGTACGGTCTTTCCTTACCTTTTGTTATATGGTCAATCATAAGGGTAAAGAAGTTCTCCCAGCGATTGGAGAGCGGATTTCTGAAATTATGGCTCTCATCAACGACTATTAAAGAGACCTCTTCAAGGTTTCCTCCAACAGCCTTTTTTGCCTTTTCTAAAAAATCCGCTGAAGCAAGTTCTTCCTGAGAAAGGATGCTCTCAGCAAGGATAAGGTCTTTTACTTCATTTCTCCACATTTCTCTTAACTGTGCAGGACAGATTATAAGGAATCTCCTTCTTTTATAAAAGCCAAACTCCTCTATAATTCTTTTAGCTATCCACGTCTTGCCCAAGCCAACAGAGTCAGCCACCATGCATGCCCTGTATTTCTTAAGACGTGTAAAGATTCTCCTCACAGCATCTTCCTGAAATTCAGCGAGATTAACCTTTGAAGATGGACGATATTCTTCTTCCCTCTCAATCACATCTTCATGGACAATGTCTTCTTTCTGAAGTTCAAAGAGAGATTTTATGTAGACCTCGTAAGGGGTGTATTCTTTGGTGCCAAAACGGGAGGCTTCAAGGAAATTGATAAGTTCAGCCTTAAAATCGGCAGCCTGATTCCAAAACTTATCAAACCAATGCGTCCTCACATATTCGGCTTCTGATTCAAGGGAAACAGAGTTTAGCTCTGTATTATGGGTAAGTCCTGAGGGGGTAAAGTTAGATGAACCGACAACGACGAGCTGATCGAAAATATATGCCTTTCCGTGGAGGAATTCCTTATCATAGAGTCTGACCTCCACATTTTCTTTATTAAGAAATACTATGAATTCTTTTACTAGAGTATCTTTTTCCTTAGAAAGGTCAAACCCCTCAACTTCTTCCCTTATCATCTTCAGGAGAACATTCCCAAGAGTTGTACCACTTAGTATCTCAGGAGCTTTTCCCAAAAGAAGCCTAAAACCTTTAACCCCCTGGATATTCTCCTTTACTAGGGCATAAGCCTGGATGTTGAAAAAGGCAGTAGCGATGTCAAACTGTGTATCGGGAATCTCCTCAAGGACACTGTTGAGGAAAGTGGATAGCTTTACATCGCTGTTATCAATGATTTTCTTAGGTATCATAGTATAGTTTACTGAAGTTCTTAAGACTTGAACTTTGATAATTCATCAAGCAATTCGTTAGAAACATAAAAACCCTTATCTTTGAGTTCTTGAGCCTTTTTAAAAGCACTCTCTATAAGTCCAAGTTTTTCAGCTTTGAGCAAAACACCAATGCTGCCGCTAATAGACAATCCTAAATCTTCTGCAACCTTGCGAGCTTTTAAATCATCAATTAATGCTCTACAATCAGTCTCATAGGCAAGAGATATAACTTCGGATTCACCTCTTCCTAAGTTTAAATCAAACATTAAGATATTGATTAATTTGCTTTCAACCTTTCGCACTGAGTAGCAATCAATATTTACATTGCCGAATTCTTTGACAACAGCATCGGGCAAAATAATCTTCTTATAGATTTTACAAAGGACTCGGAGGAGTTCAATTTTTTCGAGGGCTATTAAAACAGAGGTGTCAACAATGATCGATTCAGGCATTAGTCAGTTCTTTCTCGAGATTTGGTTTTTGATACTTTATTGGAGCTATCCCTCTATGCAACAATACCTCAACAAATGCCCTTTCAGAATATCCAGCCATTTCAGATGCCTTACCTAGAGATACTAAACCTTCATCAAGAAGCTTTATGGCAAGCAATAGTTTTAATTCTTCCTCTGGTATATTTATCTCAGGAAGAGTCACTGATTTGCTCATTTATACTCTCCTTTCTTTAAATGCAGTAACCCAATAGAAGACTTTTTTCTTCCTCTGCAAAATAAGGGCATAATTGTATTCTTCGAGCCATACATATATCCTCAGGCCTTTATCCGCCGTACCCTCCTGATATTGTCAAACCTTAGTTAGTTTTTTTATTCACTATAGGATGGGAGGAGTCTATATGGAGTTCATTATGAAAAAAGTTAAGTTGCCACATTTTCCCATTCAAACCGCTTTTTAAGATCGTTGCAGAAGCTATGACGAAGTTTGCCGTCGTGTTGAAGTCTTCCTATGACTATGCCTGGAGCAATACCAATTTCGGAGGCAAATTTTTGTATGGAGGCTTTACTGTATTTTCCTGATTGTATGAACTGTCTGTTCTGTTTTGGAGGAATCAGAATATCAGAGGCAAACTTGTCAGCATCATCTTCTTTGGAGTCCTTACCATCGCCCTCGATAAAAACTTCTTTCTTTCCATGCAGGAGTATATGTCCTGCTTCATGGAAAAAGCTGAACCATAATTGATCATCGCTTTTATAACGAAGGCTTAGTTGAATAACGGCTTTATTTGAGTTCATCCACCATGTTGCACCACACGCCCGTATCTTGGGAAGGTCAGGCACAAAAACGACGGCAACACCTGCTTCAGCACACAAATGAATAACTTCTGGTTGAAAAACATCTGGAGGTTGAACCGTAAGTTGACGAATTTTTAAAATAGTATTCTTGAATTTTGATGTGTTAAATGGTTTACATTTAATTTTCTGCGCGATCAGTTCTCCAACTCTGAGCCATGAGGCAATCGCATAAGGGTCACCTTGAAACACCGGAGACTTACGATACGCCACCTGAGCACCCATCCACCTCTCTTCCCATCGCTCGGGGGAAGCCACACCAAAAAAATTTAAGACTTCCTGAAGCTGCTGAACCCTGTCTGAATGTTTTTTTACACAACCCATCTTGATGAGTGCATTCAGGGGCATTTTCTTCAGCCAGTCAATATGCTGATGCAATCTTCTTTGCTCATTTATTCTCGCCAATGTTTCCTGATAATTCCGTTCAAGATTATTCCAAAAACTTGCAGGTATGCCCAGAACACGCTCTAATTGCAAAGCTGTTTCTGGTATTATTGCAGTTTTCCCTTTAATGATCTCATTGATCGTCTTCTTGGGCCTGCCAGTGCGTTTGGCTAGCTCAGCCTGTGACATTCCTATTGCTTCTAATGTCTCAAGGAGCGTCTCTCCCGGCGGCACTGCATAATCAGGTTCAAACTGACTTTTTATATCTTTACTCATGTGTATCCTCCACTCCGATAACCCTGATCTTCGTTACCTTTGTCCAGTCAAGCCCTCCATCCTTTTTTTTTGGTATCGGGTTGTCTGCCGGCTCGAATATGAGACGAAATGGATGGTCAAGATCAACAGAGAGCTGTCCTTTTCGATTGCCTTTTAACTCGTGGCACCGCGCCTGAGGGAGACACCGCAAGAGATCGAGTGTATCAGCTGCTTGCAGCTCGTTCAGCCTTCTTTTCAGAAGATTTGCCCTCCGTGCACCGAATCTTTTCACAAGAAGATTCTTATTATTGCACTCTTTTTCGAGCTTGACCGTTTTAAATAAGATAACCATAGGTTAGATATTATGTCAAGTAAATTATTAACCCTTTAGGTTAATAATTTTTCTTACACACTCCTTGCCTTCTCAAGCCTATTCTTCACCAATTCACAAACCGCCCAATAGACCTCATTCCGCTCGTCTTCTGTCAAGCCGAGAACGTCAAAGACAATATTGTCGAGGGCTTTGCGGTCAGGCAAGGGGTTAGGCTTTTGCTCACGGATAGGACAGGCGGGGTTGATTCCGAGTTCCTCATAGATAGACTTTGAATTGCGCTTTTTCAGCTCATTGAAGGGTTTATTCAGTGTTTCATCAAGAATTATTGGAATCCGCAGGTTAAGGAAATCTGCCATAAAAAAATCTAGGACACCTTGTCCTAAACTCCTATTTCCGAGTGTTTCCAAAAATAGAGCTACGTAAGTAGAATTTAGGAAAGCTATAAACAATGGGACAGAACCCCTCTTTAAGTGCAACCGATAAAATCGCAAAGACAAATACTTATTCGAGTTGTAATGAATCACATGACGATCGTAGAAGCTTCTGGGCACTAAGATTTGGCTTGAATGGAGCATTTGTCTTGTAGGTTTGTACCAAGGACTTTGGGATTTTGTTACTGACCGTTGGTGATAGCCTTGTTTCTCTCCCCATTTAATGTACTCATAAACATATGTCCCTTTTATTATGGCAGGTTTATCATCAATCACCAAGCAATATGCATCAAATCCGTCTATCTCAATCTTTTTCCCCTTCTTGGTATAACCCTTTATTGTTGGAATCAAGTACTTTTCCTCAATCATGCCGGAAAAAATGTTCTTTTTGTCCTTAAGTGTTGCATTATTACGAACCTTCGCTAGGCCATTCTTCTGAGGAGTAACTTCAGTTAATATAAAAAAACCATCGGCACCTCCGGTATTTAAGTAACGTTCTCCGTCAAAATAGTTGGACATCTTCTCAATTAGATGTGCCCCCTTCTCAAGGATTGTAAAGAATATATCCGGCGCCCTCAGGTATTTCCCGCCCCACTTGTTGCCGTCATATTTGCCAGAATCGAATTTACCCTTAAGGATTGAGGGTTGCTTGGTCGCTTTGCTCCTCGTAACGACAGTCTTTTCTTTCGACTTCTGACTTCTGACTTCTGACTTCTGACTTTCCTCAGTCTGTTCCCATCCCTCTTCCAGAAGGGCCTCTTGCTTCACAGGATAAACCCTGTATGCTTCCGTCTTCTGAATCGCCTCAGTCTTCTCTATTGCAAGAAGGTTTTTCGTATTCATCGTTTCAGCAAAGGGTTTTTTGAACATAAGAAAGCGGGCTGTCTCTTTCAGGGCAGGCCATTTATTGCCGCGTTGTTCGACGTTTGGAGAACCAAAAAGGGAAATTACAGTATTAACATCTGCATGCTCAAAGACTCTCGTTGTTTCAGTATCGTATATGGCCTTCACGTGGCAGTATTTGAGGAGAAATTCCTGCAGGTCTTTGCCGTAGCCGACATCAAGCCATGAATTAGAGGTGATAAAGCAGAATGTGCCTTTATCATTCAGAAGCGAAAGGCCATGAAAGTAGAAATAGATATAGTAATCGCTCTTTTTGTCCATCTTCTTTATAAAAGGGAAGTGTGCCTGTATAGAGGTTAAGAGCTTATTTTTGTATTCCCGTTTGTCCTCAAGAGTTATTTCTGCCTTGAGTTTGTTTGGAGGAGCAATCTTCTCCTGCCTTACATAGGGCGGATTGCCAATGACAATATCAAAACCACCCTTGTCACCGAAAATCTCGGCAAAATCAATGTCCCACACAAAGGGCTTCTGCCCGGGCGACTGTATCTTCCTTTTGGTCTCCCGCAGGTGCTCTATCTCCTGTTTTTTTGCCTTTATCTGCCCTTCAAAAAGGGTCTTTTGCTTTTCCTCGTCCTTGCTGTATCCAAACATGTCTATCTGGCTCTTCTGCTTTTTCCCTTCCAGATTCTGTATCTCTTTCTGGAGGGTCACAATCTTGTCATCCAGTATCTCGCTGAAAATCCTGAGCTCTTCCTGAAGAAGGGACTTATCACTTTTGAATTTGGCGGTATGGTCATTGTTATAGTATTTCTCTTTCTCTATCTTAAGGGCTGAAAGCTTCCTTTTGAGAGAAGGAGAGAGCCGACTATCCCTTATGTGAAGGCTGATTCCACCGACCTCCTGCACAAGAGAATCGCCCACCCGCAACCGTAGGTTGAGGTTGGGAAGGAGCGGGTAGAGTTTTCTCTGCTCATAAGGGATATCCTCTTCAATGACGAGTTGAAGCCAGAGTCTCAGCTCCGCCGAATGGACTGCCCAGGGCATAACGTCCACACCATAAAGCGAGTTCCCTATAATCTTCTTCTTGAGTTCGAACTCTGTCATTTCCCTCTTTATGTAGCTGTAAATAAGCCGGTAAAATTCTACCAGTACATGGAGCATTCCGACAAGGAAAGCGCCGCTTCCACAGGCAGGATCAACCACTGCAAGATTATCAAGAACCTCTTCGAAGCGATACCAGAGGTTCTTCTTTGCGATATGCTCGGCAACAGCTTTCTTGTCTTCATCAAAAAGCAGTCGATAAATCCATTCTTTCGGAACTTCGGTCAGATGGTTTGCAAGGTATTCCACCACAGATCTCCGGCACATGAAGTCAACCTCGATAGTCGGGGTATAGAAGATGCCTAAGTCCTGCCTTTCGTAAATCTCCTCTGCAACGTTTGAGAGGGATTCATAAACATAACCTATCATCTGAGGGTCTACCGCAACCTCGATATCCAGAGGGAGGTCTTCACGAATGGTAAAGTTATATTTCTCAAAGAAGCTGAAAACCTTCTCAAATAGGCTGTCGCTTATATGAAAAGGGAGTTCGTCCAGTTCGTTTTTGCGAAAGAGTCCACCGTTAAGATAGGGAGCTGCAGCAAGAATATTCTTAATATCTTGAGGGTGGTAAGGAGGGTGACTATACTGATTGTTGAATGCTTCAAGAAAGAGTATCTTTAGCCAGCTTTCATAGAAGGTATTCTCCTTTGCATTGTCTTTCCTCTTTTCTTCTCTGTATCTTTCCCAGTACCACTTGATGAACTTAGGGTCGTTATTGAGCCATCTCTTCTTTGAGATGAAGTAAAGGAACATGAGCCTGTTGAGGAACTGCTGTGAAAGCTCATGGGCGCTCTTTATTGGTATCTTCTGTCTTTCAAAGGTTTGCCGAAGTTCAAAGAATGCATTCTTGTAATCCTCAAAGAAACTATCTTTTACCTTCTCAACGCTGAAGGCATCTTTCCACCTTTTCCAGATATCTCGCCAGTTATCTTCATCTCCTGCAAGTGCGATGTTCGATATGGTCAGAAGGTCTGTATGATAGGGATGTTCCCTGTCGAATATCAGCTTTGTCAGCTTGAGTTTGTGCTTGCCTTCTTCAATAAGCTCGAACTCAGGAAAGACAAAGGTATATTCTTTGTAATCTGTGGTGAGTATCAGAAGGAATCTCAGGTATCTGTCTGAAAGGCGTTTTGCAAGGTATCTGACAAATGGAACTGAAAGGGCTTTGGCTTCTATGAGGAATATCTGGAGCTTGCCATCATAGTTAAAGACCGTGTAGATGTCTTTGACCTTCTCCCTCTCGTCTTTGGCAAACCCGAATTCTTCTATTTTCCTCTTGTATGATTGGTCAAGGATATTGTCTTTGGGGTATCCGAGTAAGCGGAATAGCTCATAAATCTTCTCTGGCGAGTCTGTCTTTGGGATGACATTCTGGACGTCGTTTGCTATAGCCATCTATTGCTCTTTATCTTTTTCAAAAACCCGCTCCTGGGAAAAGATCCCGGGAGATGAATAGACAGAGACAACCAACCTAATCTGTAGAGAAGGTAACACCTTTCAGTCTGTCAGTAAAGTATTTTTTATACCCTGCCCTTTCAGCCATCCAGCCCTTGAATTTTCAGCGGTTACGCCTTATATTAGATGCGCTATTGATTGTACACACAGCCCTCAAAAGACAGAAAATTCTATAAATGTTATTGACAACATCCCTCTATTTAATTATTTATATTGTAACCGTTCACGGTTCTCAGTTTACAATTCACGGTAATTACAACAGCGGGCTTAAGCCTGCTGTTATATAAAGCTTGAAGCATTTTTGCCGAATGTTAACTGCAAACCGTAAACTGTGAACGGATACTTAATCCTGGAGATACTATGATTGCTTTGAATACAAAGACTGAAACAGATGAAAAGATAGAGATTAAGCTGAAGCTTTACGTGGATGAGATATCTCTGGTCCTGAATAAACTGGTTTGTATTAAATGCGATGTATGTAAAACGGTTTGTCCCAAGGATGCTATCTCGGTGATACGGGATGGAAAAGAGATCAGGATTGATATTGATGAGGAGAAATGTGTCCTTTGCGAGGTCTGCTCTCACTTCTGTCCGGTATCAGCGATTACCTTAACCCACAACAATCTTCCAAAGAGTATCCTTCTGGACAACCAGGGAGTACTTTCATTCCCAAAGAGGATAGAGATAGATACCAGCAGATGCCCCAGTCACTGTTCAAAAAACCCGGAAGGAGAACACCGGTGGTGTCGCAGAAACGATGAAGTAATCGATAATACTTACGAAGACTGTCCCAAGTTCTGTTTTTCATGCGTTGAAAATTGTCCGAGAGACCTGATAAAAGTAGAGGATGAATCGGTAAAGCCCAATGAAGCCAGATGTCTTGGCTGTCCCCATTGCCAGGACAATTGTGAATATGGTTCAATAAGCATAACCCCTGTATTTTCCGGAGAGATAGGTATTGACAGCAGGCTCTGCCCTGAAGAATGTACAAAGTGCATAGACCTATGTCCAACTGAGGCAATTAGCAGAAAGGGGAAAGATGTTGTTGTCAATGACAGGTATTGCTCATTATGTGGGGCATGTGTTAATATATGTGATAAAGAGGCAATTGACCTGAAAAGGACGGATGTGAAAGCGGAAGAGGGGGAGTTTTCGGCTGCCTGGTCGAATGCAGTGGATAAATTAACGGGTTGAGTTGCGGGATTTGGGGTCAGACCACTTCTGACTTCTGACTACTGACTACTGACTCAATAGGTGATTCCATGAGTGAAGAGATACGGATAGGGGTATATGTCTGCCATTGCGGCAAGAACATCGCAGCGGTGGTAGATACATCCGCTGTGGCTGATTTTGCATCATCCTTGAATGATGTAGTTGTAGCCAGGGAGAATACCTACTGCTGCGCTGAAACCGGTCAGGCCCAGATTAGAGATGACATAAAAGAACACAACCTCAATCGGGTTGTTGTAGCCTCGTGTTCTCCTAAACTCCATGAGCCCACCTTCAGAAGAACGGTAACAGAAGCCGGTCTGAATCCATATCTTATGGAAATGGTAAATATAAGGGAGCACTGCTCCTGGGTCCATATGCGTGAGCGCGAGGCAGCGACGAAAAAGGCTATGGACCTGGTCAGAATGGGGGTAGCAAAGGCAAGGCTTCTCCAACCATTGAGCGATAGAGAAGTGCCTACCACAAAAAATGCTCTGGTCATAGGCGGCGGCATTGCCGGGCTTCAGGCAGCTATTGATATAGCCAATGCAGGTCATCGTGTATACCTGCTCGAAAAGGCTCCTACCCTGGGAGGTAAGGTAGCCCAACTGTCGGGAGTATCATCAGGTTACCAATCCCCGGAATGCTTGCTTATCCCCAGGATGACAGAGGCAATGACCCACCCGAATATTGAGGTGTTCACAAATGCTGAGGTAGAGTCCGTAGATGGATATATCGGCAACTTCAAAGTTAAAATCATAAAACACCCCCGATATGTCAAGGAGAGCTGTATCCTGTGCAGTGAATGCAGCGCTGTATGCCCGGTAGAGGTGGCAAATGAGTTCAATGCAGGAATGGATTTTAGAAAGGCTGTCTACCTTCCCTTTGATCAGGCTGCCCCTTCTACCTATGTGATAGATATGGACAATTGTACAAGGTGTGGTCTCTGTGTTGAGAGCTGTCCCGTAGATGCTATAGATATGGAAGAAGGAGAAGGGGAATTTGAGCTTGAGGTTGGCAGTATCATAGTGGCAACCGGTTTTGAATCCTTCGATCCCCAGAATAAGCCAAAGTACAGTTACAGTCAATTCAAGAACGTAATAACCTCACTTCAATTGGAGAGGATGCTGGATCCTGAGGGGCCAACGGATGGCAAACCCCTGAGACCTTCTGATGGCAGGGAACCCGCAAAAATCGCCTTTATACAATGTGTTGGTTCCAGGGAGGAAGACGGGAACCAGTATTGTTCAAAGATCTGCTGCATGTCAACGATAAAACAGGCAAAGACGCTGAAGACCCTCTTCCCGGAGGCTGATATAACTGTGTATTACAGGGATATCAGGATACCCAGGAGAGAGTTTGAAGATATGTACAGAAAAGTCAGAGAGGCCGGAGTCCTTTTCGTAAGGGGAGAGATCAAAGAGGTGTCGGAAACAGAGGATAGTAACCTGCTGATAAGTGTATACAGCGATACTTTAAACGACTTAATCGTTCAAGACGTTGAAATGGTGGTACTGGCTGTGGGGCTTGAGCATTGCAGGGATGGGGAGTTGATAAAGGGAATAGTGAAGATTCCGACAAGCCCTGACGGCTTTTTTATGGAGGCCCATCCGAAGCTTAAGCCCATAGATACCGTCATTGACGGAGTGTATCTGGCTGGTGCCTGTCTGAGTCCTAAAGACATTCCTGAGTCCGTAACTCAGGCCAGCGGGGCGGCGGCTAAGGTATGCGGCCTTTTCTCCAAGGACAGATTGAAGCTTGATGGGCTAATATCGAAGGTGGATACAGATACATGCATTGGATGCGGGATCTGCATAAAACAATGTCCCTTTCATGCCATCATGGAAGATGAAATTGAAGGAGAAAAGAAGGCAAGGGTTGTTGAGGCTGCATGTAAGGGGTGCGGTGTGTGTGCAGGGGCATGCCCGACAGGGGCAATAGAGGCGCTCAGCTTTACAACCGAACAGCTGCATGCCCAGATAGATGCAGCACTGGAAGAGAATTCGGGAGAGAAGATAATCGCATTCTGCTGTAACTGGTGTTCCTATGCCGGCGCAGATTTTGCCGGTGTGTCCCGGCTGCAATATCCATCCAATGTCAGAATAATCCGCACCATGTGTTCAGGCAGGTTGAGTAAGGACATTATACTATATGCTTTTGAGAAGGGTGCGGGAATGGTTCTCGTTTCAGGGTGTCATCCCCCCGGGGACTGTCATTATGTATCCGGTAATTACAGGTGCGAAGAACGGGTAAATTCTTTAATGAAGAGCCTGCCTAAGAAGGGCATAGACCCAAAAAGGCTCAGGCTGGAATGGATATCCGCTGCTGAGGGGGTTGTGTTTCAGAGGGTTACCAAAGAGATGGCAAATCAGTTGAAGGATTTAAAGGGGTAAGGTAATTGCTCGATAGTCTGCAAATTTATAAATACTAAACAAACACTAAACTCTAAATCCGAAATACTAAACAATACCAAATATCAAAATCCCAATGACCAAAACATATTTGGAGTTTTTTAATGGTTTTGGATTTAGAACATTTGAATTTTGTGCTTGTTTAGGATTTCGATATTAGGATTTAGGATTTTCCACATTTTATTGAGCATGTTCGGGGTGAATAATGACTAAAACCGGCATCTTCCTATGTGTATGTCCGTCTATAACTTCAGCTATTGATATAGAAAAGACTGCAAAAAGTATAGAGCTAGCCGATACAGTTGTGTACTCCCATAGGTATCTCTGTTCACAAAGGGGATTGAGGTTTTTAGATGATTGTGTCGAGAAAGAAAAACTCGGTCGCATATTCATTGTGGCCTGTTCAGAGGATATTCACCGTCATGTCTTTGAAAGGGCATTTTTGTCGAAGATACCTGATATAGAATATATTGATATAGGAAAGATGAAGAATGAAAAAGACCTCATGGATTTAATAGAAGAAAGACTAAAAGAGGACAGAGGGAAAACCATCGAGAAAGAGATAATGACCAGGGATGTCCTTGTGATAGGTGGGGGTGTAGGTGGGGTTCAGGCTGCCCTGGATATCGCTGAAGAGGGGTACAAGGTTTATGTGGTTGAGAGTTCCCTGTCTGTTGGCGGTGTCATGGCTCAGCTCGACAAAACGTTTCCCACCATGGACTGTTCAATATGTATCCTTGGGCCAAAGCTCGTGGATGCCGGCAAACACCCCATCATCGAGTTGATAACAAATGCCGACATAAAGAGCATAACGGGCAGGGCAGGGGATTTCAATGTGGAGGTTGAAATAAAACCGAGATATGTGGATATGGGGAAG
This sequence comes from Deltaproteobacteria bacterium, assembly GCA_003599365.1. Classification (GTDB taxonomy): domain Bacteria; phylum Desulfobacterota; class UBA8473; order UBA8473; family UBA8473; genus UBA8473. The sequence goes on from QZJR01000036.1 coordinate 28,682, forward strand.
TGCAATGGTTGCAGCGCCTGTGTCGAGGTCTGTCCTGTTATATTGCCTAACGAATGGGATATGAATTTAAAGTCCAGGAAGTGCATTTATGTGATGTTTGCCCAGTCTGTCCCCTTGAGATATACAATAGACAAAGAAAAGTGTATTGAGTGCGAACTGTGTAAGAAGGTCTGCAAATTGGATGCTATAAACCTCAAAGAAGAGCCAAAGAGGCGAACCTTAAACGTGGGGGCTATCGTTCTGTCTACAGGTACCCAGACCTTCGATGCCTCCAGGAAAGAACAGTATGGATATGGCAGGGTGAAGAACGTAGTTACCAACATGGAGTTTGAGCGCATAATCTGTGCATCCGGCCCCACCGGTGGAGAGCTCTTAAGACCGGATGGTAAGCATATAAAGAAGGTTGCTTTTATCCAATGTGTCGGCTCCAGGGATTTACACTTCCACGAGTACTGTTCCTTCTACTGCTGTATGGCGAGTATAAAAGAGGGCAGACTGGTTATGGAACACGAGCAGGGTGCAGAGGTGTGGATATTCTATAATGACCTTCGCGCCTTTGGGAAGGGATTTGAGGAGCTCTATGTAAGATCGGAAAGAGAGGGGATGAAATTCATCAAGGGCTTGCCTGGTGAGATAAGAGAGAATCCTGTAACTGAAAGTCCGATTGTAGTATTTGAAGACCCGAAGAGTGGAAGGCATAGTGAGATTGAGTTTGATATGGTGGTCTTGGCAGTGGCGTTAGAGCCTTCGGAACAAAATGCCCGCCTCGCTGAGATGCTCGATCTGGAGACCGATGCCCACGGTTTTTTCAAAGAGTTGGATTCGACTTCAATGCCTCTGGAGACCTCCAATAGGGGAGTATTTTTAGCCGGTACCTGCCAGGGACCTAAAGACATACCGGAGACAGTCGCTCAGGCAAGCGGGGCAGCGGCAAAGGTGTGTACGCTGTTTTCTCAGATAAACCGGACAATAAACAAGTTCTGAGGAAATTATGAACATTAAAGAACGTCCAAATCACAAGAAATATATTCGCAGTTTCTCGACAGTCTCGTTCGATAATATCCGATAATACAATTGGGATTTGGCAAATGAAGACCACACAATATTTTGAATATACGAGGACACGACCGGATCGCGCCCGAATCAAAGATGATTGGATAAAATTAGTTATTGAGCAGCCTGAGAAAGTAGAAATGCAATCTGACGGCAGAATTAGGAAGTGGGCCAAGATATCAGAAGTAGGTAAATTCTTGAGAGTTATCTTGCTTGAAGATGGCCAAACCGTTCATAACGCATTTTTCGATAGATCATACAAGGAGGAATAAAACATGAAAGTGAAATATTTTTCTGATACGGATACCGCTCATGTTGAATTCACTGACAAAGAAATAAGTGAGACTAAAGAAATAAGTGAAAACATCTATATTGATATTGATGGAAAAGGCAACATCGTGAGCATGACTATTGAACATGCAAAAGATAGTGCTGGGCTTTGGGAATTCTCATATCAAGAGATGTCGCGACAATCCGCATGAGAATGCCGGTATTTTTAGAGCATGCCAAGGATAGCCCGATTAGACACCCCCGGATTGTTACATCATGTGATGATCAGGGGGATAGAACGAAGAAAGATATTCACGGATGATAAAGACCGCGAGAACTTCATCGACCGGCTGGACGTACTGCTG
>QZJR01000004.1 GCA_003599365.1 Deltaproteobacteria bacterium
TACAAAGTGACAAAGGCACATAGGCACAAAGCAGAGCGAAGCAGGGTCGTTTCATTGTTTTTTCATACTTTGTGCCTTTGCTGCTCTGTACCTCTGTGCTTAACTAGAATAGTTTAAACCTATCTGCATTCATCTGTGTGAATCTGTGGCTGAATAGTTACAAAAAGAGAAGAATATGAGAAGGATATTGGTTGTAGATGATTCTCTCAGTGTAAGAGAGTCACTTAGAATAATATTCAAAGACAAATTTGACATTATAACATCAGGTTTTGATGAAAATCCCTTTTCATTGGCTAATACCGAAGATATAGAGCTTGTGATTCTGGGAATAGTCCACCCACTGGATTCCAGGATAGGCTTTTTACAGAGATTAATCGAGTACAATCAAAATATAGCTGTATTACTGATGATGGAATATCGAACATCGGAAGAGGTTATAGATGCCTTTGACCATAGAAATTTCGATTTTGTTTTTAAGCCCTTTAGTATTTATGAGGTCAGAGAAAAAGTTCAGAGATTATTAAGCCGAAAGGAATCCGTTTCTTCCTTATCCGAAGTTACTCATAAAACCAGAAATATTGTTAAATACCGAAAGATTTATGAGTCACCCCTTTTAGAACAACAGGTGTCGGCCATACTCCCCAAAGCCCTTGATAATGATGCACCGGTTTTAATTAAAGGAGAAATGGGATCAGGACAAGAATGGGTAGCAAAGATGATTCACTATAACGGATTAAGGAGTGAAGGGGAGTTCTTCAAACTCAATTGTGTTAATTTATCCGAAGAATCATTTGTAAACACACTGCTTGCAATAAAAAAAGAGGCATCCTGTAAAAGTCCTTGCACATTGTTTCTGGAAGAGATAGAGGAGGCGGATTTAAGTATTCAGATGGGGTTAATGGAGGTCATTGAAGAACAGAGAATTACTGCAAAGGGGAAAAAGGAGTTTGATTTAAACCTGAGGGTAATTGCATCTACCGGCAGAGATATATTGGAAAAGATCAATAGTGGAGAATTCAGGGAAGATCTGTTTTATCGTTTAAATACCATTCCAATCAGTCTATCCCCTTTACGGGAAAGGAAGGAGGATATTCCATCTATTGCAGACTATATCCTGAGTGACCTGAGTCAAAGTATGAAATTACAGGATAAGAGATTGTCTGCCGGTGCATTAAATTTATTAAAAAACTATTACTGGCCCGGAAACATAATAGAACTGGAGAGTGTTATAACCCGCAGTGCGATCCTGGCAGATAAAGAGGTTATTTCAAACCGGGAACTTTCCTTTGGCATTGACGATAATACAATCAGCAGCCCGTCAGAAGACGAAAAGCCGGAAGCCTGTCTGCACCTGTCTGTGTGTGCGGACACGCACAGGCAGGAAGACAATTTAAAGACCAGCGACATCTCCTTCGAGGCGCTTATTACGAGTCTGGCACATGAAGTAAAAAATCCGCTGGTTTCTATAAAAACATTTGCTCAGCTTTTACCGGAGAGATTTGAGGACGCAGAATTTAGAGGCCGGTTTTATCAAATAGTGGGAGAAAACGTAGAGAAGATAAACAACCTTGTAGAAGAGATTACAGGATATACCAAATTCTCAAAGCCTAAATTTTGTCCAGTTGATCTTCAAACCGTGATTGGAGAGGTAATGGAAAAACACTCATACAATCTGGGTGAAAGTAAATCGGCTATTTTAAGAGAATTCGATAAGGGTTTGCCCCCTGTTTTGAGTGATAAAGACCAGCTTCTGTATATCTTCGATAATGTCTTTTCAAATATACTGACTACGGCTCCTGGAGGAAAGGGTTTATCAATCACCACAGGGGTATCAGAGTTTAACCATGGAGAGGTAAACCATCTGATAAGACTGGAAGAGATGGATAACAATAAGGCAGTAGAGATAATTATCCCTTTGTCTCATCCTGTAATAACATCCTTGTCTCTATCAACCTACCCCCCTATCCTGGATTTGGAATTATTTTTAGCCCAGAGATTAGTAAATAAAAATCTTGGAATGATGGAAATAGCGAATTTTAATGAAGAGGGAGTAACCTGTCAGCGTGCAAAGCACAGGCAGGCAATCAGGATAAAGTTACCTGTTGCCCTGACTGAAGGATCATAAAGTGATGAAAGCTTCCCATAAGTGAATTTGGATAGTTGTGGAGCATGTATGAAGAAGCTGCTTATAGTAGATGATGAACTAGGTACCAGGGAATCTCTCAGGATGATCTTCGACAGGGAGTATGACATTATAACGGCTGCCACCGGAGAGGAAGCCCTTGGGATAATTGAGGGACTTAGACCTAGCCTGGTTCTTTTAGATATAATTATGCCTGGAATGGACGGGCTGGCTGTATTAGAGAGAATTAATGAAATAGATAAGGATATAATTGTAATAATGATAACAGCTACAAAAACGGTTAAAACTGCCGTCCATGCCATGAAACTAGGGGCGTATGATTATATAACCAAGCCTTTTGACCTTGATGAAATAAGATTGATTATCAAAAAGGCCCTCTCAACTCAGGATTTAAGGAATGAGGTGAAGATACTGAGGGCTGAGATAGATAAGGGTTATAGCTTTGGGAATATTGTTGGTAACACAGGGATTATGAGAGAGATTTTCGATACAATCAAGCAGATTGCTGACAGCAAAACCACAGTGTTAATTGAAGGAGAAAGTGGGACAGGGAAGGAACTGGTGGCAAAGGCTATCCACTTTAATAGCAATAGAAAGGGAAAACCGTTCATTGCCATTAACTGTGCAGGAATACCGGAATCCCTTATAGAAAGCGAGTTATTTGGCCATGAAAAAGGGGCATTTACCAATGCCTATGGAAGGAAATTAGGCCGATTTGAAATGGCTGATTCTGGAACCCTGTTTCTCGATGAGATTAGCGAACTCAGCCTAGCCACCCAGGCAAAGATCTTGAGATTTTTGCAAGAGAGGGAATTGGTCAGGGTTGGAGGGACGGAGACCATAAACGTAGATGTCAGACTCATAGCCGCTACCAACAGAAACCTTGAAGATTCTGTGACCAATGGAACCTTTAGAGAAGACCTTTACTATAGGATAAAAGTGGTTCCTATACATCTGCCGCCCTTAAGAGAGAGAAAAGAGGACATCCCTTTATTGGTAAATCATTTTTTAAGTAAAATTATGAAAGAAAAAGAGGCTAAGGCAAAAAGTATATCCAGTGAAGCATTGGATTTACTTATAGAATATAACTGGCCCGGTAATATTCGGGAACTGGAGAATATTATTGCTCGAATTACACTTTTATCCAAGAACAGTAGGGTGTTCCCAGAGGATTTGCCATCCAATATCAGAGGCAATGCTAAATTAAACTTGATTAAAGAGGCTGTGTTGGAAGGAAAACTATCATTTGAAAAGGCAGAAGCAGAATTCGAAAGGGACATTATCTTAAATACACTGGAGAAGACAAATTATGTTCAAAGCAGAGCTGCTGAACTTTTGGGTATAAGCAGGAGGATATTAAAGTACAAAATGGATAAATTGGGTATTGAGGGTACAGCAGGCTAATCTATTCAATCGTATATTGTTCAAAAATGTACAATCTAGGCAAAGGGAAAATCTCTTTCAATATTAATCAGTTTCCTTTCTTTGCCACAAAAAGTTGTACAAAAATGTTAATTATTAGTCTGTCTGAATAAATTCCTCTTATTCCCAAATAGTAAATTACACAAAAAATTTGTTTTATTTTTAAGCCACTTACACAACGTAAGTGGCTTTTTTGCTTATTACAAGGATACTTCGGCATGTTCTATGCTGTCTTAATTCACTATAGTATCGGTTCTGACTGGCGTTGTCTGTATATGAACGATGCCTCAGTAAATATCCATAACCAGGAAAGAATTATTGTGAGAGCTTTGAGAAACTGCCAACAGTGTCATTTCGACCGAAGGAAGAAATCTTGAACAGATTAAAATCATTAAGATTTCTCGTCGCTATCGCTCCTCGAAATGACAAAATTCAAAGCTCTCATTGTGTCGTACCATGATAGATATGTACACTGGTATTTAGAATACAGAACTGTTTGCTAAGCTTTATATGGAGATTTTGATATGCAGGATGAAGCAAGCGTTTTAATAGTGGATGATGAGTTGGGACCCCGGGAATCTTTAAGAATGATCTTAAAGCCCATCTTTAATGTACACACTGCTGAAAACGGGGAAAAAGCATTAGAATTCATAAAGCAAAAACCTGTAAATTTGGTGACATTGGATCTCAAGATGCCGGGAATTCCTGGTATTGAAGTATTAAAGGAGATAAAAGGTTATAACCCTGATATTGAGGTGATTATAATTACAGGTTATGGGAGACTGAATACAGCGGTAGAAGCCTTGAAATATGGTGCCTTAGACTACATCGATAAACCTTTTAATATACCTCAAGTCGAGGAGGCTGTAAAAAAGGGGGTTAAAAGATACAAAGTTAATACCCTGAGCCGCATGCTGACTCAAACGTTAAATATTCCAAACGAGGAAATACAAGGGGTTATAAAAATGGGGCATACACAACTGGAGGATCAACTCATATACGCTGAAAAGCTGACTGTTTTAGGCAAATTAACCCCTAAGATTGCCCATGAGATTAACAACCATCTGCAGATTATATACGGAATGGCACAACAGGGTTTGATAAAAACAAAAGGAGAAGAGGTCTTCAATAAGTATTTTGATAGCATTTTTACAGAGGCTGAAAAAATAGACCATATTGCGCAACAGCTGATGAAATATGGGAAACCACCCGAACACAAGAAAGATAATATAAATGTACAGAAAATCCTGGATTATTCTCTTAATTTATTGGAGGATTTTGGGGAGACTAAAAGGTTCCATGTTCGCAGGTGTTATCGGGATGCTTTGCCCTTAATTAGAGGAGACAAATTTCAATTAGAGCAGGTTTTTATAAACATAATCATAAATGCTTCTCATGCCGTAGAGAAGACAACAAATAAGGAATTAATCGTTGAAACAGACCTTAGCTCAGATGGACAATCTATTGAGGTGACTATTTCTGATACAGGATGTGGAATAAAAGAGGAAAATTTGGAAAAGATATTTTCTCCTTTTTTTACAACAAAAGAAGAGGAAAAAGGTAAAGGACTCGGACTGTCTATTGTTAAGGCTTTTGTAGAGAAACATCAGGGGCATATCGAGGTAAAGAGTAAATTAGGTAAGGGTACAAGCTTTAAGATTATACTGCCTATAACCTCGAATAATAAGGCTTGTCTCGAACAAGCTTAGAGAACATAGGAAGAAGGAGCCGGATCCTCAGGCTCAGAAAGAGGGTGTTTTATATGGAAAGTAGACTACTTAGATGTACCGAATGTAATGAAATTATCAAGATGACAGAACATGACTTCTCAGTTGAATACCATTACGATAAGGAAAAGGATTGCTTTATTGAACTGGTAAAGAATGATAGAGAGCCTTTTATAACGAAACACAAACGTCATAAAGTAGAAGAGCTGAAGGTAAACAACACCTCTTTTATCAGCGATCGCCCCTATTCCGAACCGTTAAAAACCAGTTATTTTGAGGCGACTAATGGTAGGGAAAATTTTGTAATAAAAAGGTGGAGAAATAAGGTTGCGTCTCCACTGAGATATGAGATTGTCGAAGGATATATTGAGGTAACAAATAAATCAGTGGTAGATGGTGAGAGTATTAGAAAACAAATTCAGGCAGAAATAAACCCCCTTATATCCCAGGATAAGATAACCCGTTTAATCCAGGTAGTAGAAAGGGTTATTTCGCAATTAGACCCGAAGAGCCTGCTAAAAGACTCTTTAGAATTGGACAACCCTCTTGTTCTCTATTGTAAACTGAAGAACAATGCCATAAAGAGTATTGTTGAACTGAGTAAAGATATATTTAAAGGAGAAGAATTCAAAAAGATAAGAGATTTTATCTATGATAATAGTGATTATGCCGGTGTAATGGCGCCTCTGGTTAAACGTCAGTTTACAATAAAGCCCTCTCCACAAATAGGAAAAAGATTCAAAAAAGAGGTTGTTATTCCAACAGAGATTGGCCAAGGAGATATTCTTACCCTCTAAAGGATCTCTTTTCTAAAGGCACAGGTTTTCAGACCTCCTGCAAAAATCAAAAAACAAAAAATTTTTACTTGACAATAAAGGTAGCGGTTGTTATTTTATAAACAATAGCACTCTTTCACAAAGAGTGCTAACTTGATAAAATATCTTAACTTTTAAATAGGTGGGACGATGGCTGAAGCATTATTAGAGAGAAGCACAAAAATCCTGCATGCTATAATTAATGAATACATTTTAACCGGTGAACCGGTTGGTTCTCGTACTATTTCAAAGAAGTTTAATCTGGATCTGAGCCCTGCTTCTATAAGGAATGCCATGGCAGACCTTGAAGAGATGGGGCTTTTGTCTCAACCTCATACATCAGCAGGGAGAATTCCTACAGATGAAGGGCTGCGTTACTACGTAGATTGTATTTTAAAAGTCAGAGAGCTTACCAAACAAGAGAAGGAGACCATTAAAAGTGGATATCGACCTTCAAATCTAGAGATTACAGATGTCATGAAAGAGACTTCATTGCTTCTCTCTAAAATCTCCCGATATACGGGAGTGGTTTTGGCCCCCAAATTTAATAACAGGATATTTAAACACATAGAATTTATTAAACTCAATGAGAATCAGATACTGATTGTCTTTGTTTCAAAAGCAGGAATCATCCATAATAAGGTTGTCAAAATAGAAGAAAATCTTTCTCAAGATGAGTTGTACAAGTTTACTCGATACTTAAATGAAATCTTGACCGATTTAACCTTAAGCGAAGTAAGGGAGAAGATCATCGATGAGATGAAAAAGGAAAGCAATATGTATGACCGTTTACTGTCAAGGGCTTTAAAATTAAGTCAAAAGGTCTTTGGCAACTACCAGGAGGATGATCTCTATATAGGCGGGAAGTGTAATATCTTTGAATTCCCTGAATTCTGTGATGTGGAAAAGATGAAAACTATTTTACGCGCCTTTGAAGAGAAGAATATCTTGATAAAGTTGTTAGATAAAGCAATGGAGACAGATGGAATCCAGATTTTTATTGGCACAGAAAGTCAATCTCAGGAAATGGAGGGATGCAGTATAGTGATCTCTCCTTATACCTGGAAAGATTATGCTCTAGGTACCCTTGGGGTAATTGGACCAACCAGGATGAACTATTGTGATGTCGTTCCAATAGTCGATTACACTGCTAAAACGGTCAGTAAAATAATGGATACAAGATACTAAACCTCGAGTCAGTTGCTTCGCAACAAAGTTGAGAAGTCAGTCCTGTAAGAGGACAACAGAATTAAGCCTTTAACTGGGGCAGTAATCAGGATGGAAGTAATGAATAAAAAAGAACCGGGCAGCAAGCCTAAAAAAGGCAATAAAGTGGAGATAGGGAGTCAGGTTACAAAAGAGGAGGAGGAAGAAGAGAAGGAAGACCGAGAAGAAGAATTGAAAAACCAGCTTCAGGCCAGAGAGAAAGAGGCAGCGGAAAATTTCGACAGATTGTTGCGAACACAGGCCGAATTTGAGAATTATAAAAAGAGGATGGAGAGAGAGAGGGCAGATACAATAAAGTTCTGCAATGAGAACCTTATAAGGGATATGTTGCCTATCGTTGACAGCCTGGAGATGGCATTAAAGCATGGGGAAAATTCTGGTCCCAATAATTCAAAACCCCTGGTTGAAGGGGTTGAGATGGTCTTAAACCAATTGATGAAGAGTCTAGAAAAATTCGGTGTTATCAGTTTTTCTTCCGTTGGAGAAAAATTTGACCCCAATCGGCATGAAGCAATGATGCAAGTTGAAAGCGATGAGCACGAGGCTAATTCCGTTGTTTCAGAGTTCCAGAAGGGCTACTTTTTAAAAGATAGGCTTCTTAGACCGGCAAAGGTTACAGTTACTGCATCACGTGTAAAACAAGCTACCGATAATGGAAATGTGGCGAATGGAGATAAAACAACAACTAGCGTAACTACTCAGGTAGATAGACTGAAGGTGGAAGACTGTTAGGATGCTTCAGCCTTCGGTCTTCAGCCAAACGGCCTGTTTATCAATCAGTCAATGGATATAGAGCAAGGAGGAAAATATGGGCAAAGTAATAGGGATTGATTTAGGGACCACCAATTCATGTGTAGCTATTATGGAGGGTGGAGACCCCAAAGTTATTACCAATGCAGAAGGTAGTAGAACAACACCGTCTATGGTTGCATTTACGGACAGTGGGGAGAGGTTGGTTGGACAAATAGCCAAAAGACAGGCAATAACCAACCCTGAAAATACTGTGTTTGCTGTCAAGAGGCTTATTGGCAGGAAATATGATTCAAAAGAAGTCCAGACGGACATCCCCAATCTTCCATATAAGATTTCGAAAGGAAAGAATGGAGATGCCGGGGTTAATATAAGAGGCAAAGATTACAGTTCAGCAGAGATCTCCGCAATGATCTTACAGAAGATGAAGCAGACCGCGGAGGACTATCTCGGTGAAAAGGTCACTGAGGCAGTAATTACCGTCCCGGCATATTTTAACGATAGTCAGCGCCAGGATACAAAGGATGCCGGAAGGATTGCAGGATTAAACGTTCTGAGGATAATAAACGAACCAACCGCAGCGTCCTTAGCCTATGGTCTTGACAAAAAAAAGGATGAAAAGATTGCCGTATTTGATCTGGGGGGAGGAACCTACGATATATCAATCCTGGAGATTGGGGATGGCGTCTTTGAAGTAAAGGCGACCAACGGTGATACCCACCTTGGTGGGGAGGATTTTGACCTCAGAATTATTGACTACTTAGCCGGTGAGTTTAAGAAAGATCAGGGGATTGATCTGAGACAGGACAAGATGGCACTGCAAAGATTGAAAGAGGCGGCGGAAAAGGCAAAACATGAACTGTCCACATCTACGGAGACAGATGTCAACCTGCCCTTTATAACAGCAGATGCCAGCGGTCCTAAGCATCTTAATATTAAACTTACACGGGCAAAGCTGGAGCAATTAGTGGACGACTTGATTGAGAAGGTAGTACCCCCATGTATGACTGCCTTGAAAGATGCTGGAATAAAACCCTCTGACATCGATGAGGCTATCCTTGTGGGTGGAATGACCAGAATGCCAAAGGTTCAGCAAAAGGTAAAAGAAATATTTGGCAAGGAGCCTCATAGGGGTGTAAACCCTGATGAAGTGGTTGCTGTTGGGGCGGCCATACAGGCCGGTGTTCTGAAGGGTGAGGTGAAAGATGTGCTCCTCCTTGACGTTACACCTCTTTCCCTGGGTATCGAAACCCTGGGAGGTATATTCACTAAACTCATTGAGAAAAACACTACCATCCCTACCAAGAAGAGCCAGACCTTCTCTACGGCAGAAGATAACCAACCGGCAGTGAGTATCCATGTATTGCAAGGGGAGCGTGAAATGGCACAGTACAACAAGACGCTTGGCAGATTTGAATTGCTTGGGATCCCCCCTGCCCCCCGGGGAATGCCCCAGATAGAGGTAACCTTTGATATCGACGCTAACGGAATCGTCCATGTGTCTGCCAAGGATTTAGGAACCGGAAAAGAACAATCCATAGAGATTACTGCCTCCAGTGGACTCACGGAAGAAGAGATCAAGAACATGATAAAAGAGGCAGAGGTACATTCCGAGGAAGACAAAAATAAGAGAGATTTGGCTGAAGCTCGAAATGAGGCTGATACCCTTATTTATACTACAGAAAAAACCCTGAAAGAGCACGGAGACAGTGTTGATGCAGCCGAAAAACAAAACATAGAGGACGCCATTGCAAAAGTAAAGAGAGAGATGGAAGGTTCGGATACAAATGCCATCAAAAATGCCTGCGAAGAACTGGGCAAAGCATCCCATAAATTGGCAGAAAGTATGTATGCCAAGGCATCTCAAGCTGCAGGCACCGATTCCTCAAAAACACAGACCGATGAAGATGCGGGGAAACCCTCAGATGAAAATGTGGTTGATGCCGACTTTGAAGAGGTAAAGGACGATAAATAGAACCTTATCCACCCTTGTTGTTATACTACTCACTTTTTTGTTTGCCGGTTCTGCTATAGGTGTAGATGAAACCGAGCGCATTAAAATTTACTTTAGCCCTAATGGCAACTGTGAAAAGGCGATAATTGAAGAAATTGGAAGAGCCAAAAGCTGCATCCACATAGCCATGTTTAACTTCACAAACGGCCGCATAGCAAGGGAGCTTGTAAAGGTCTCCAAACAAGGAATAGACATAAAGGTTATTGCGGACATGGAAAGTTCTTCAGATGATTATTCCAAAGGCAGGTTCCTTGAGAATAAAGGTATAGACATTAAATACAGGAAAGGACACAATAGAAATAATCTAGGCGATGAGACCGGCTTGATGCACAATAAATTTGCCGTCATTGATGGGAAGGTAGTCATTACCGGATCTTATAACTGGACAACTTCAGCAGAAAAATGGAATTACGAAAATTTGCTAATCATACCGTCTGCTAGAGTGGCCGAGCTTTTCGAGAGAGAATTCAATAGGCTCTGGATAAAAAAGTGATGGCTTAGGATTTTTCCCCAAACACCTTTGCCACCCATACACTCAATTCATATAACAATAAAAGAGGAATAGCCATCATCAACTGGGTTATCGCATCCGGACCCGGAGTAAGTATCGCAGAGACAATAAAGATAAGCACTATAGCATATTTCCTTTGATGGGTCAGTATTTTTGCGTTAACTACCCCAATCTTTGTTAAAAAGAAGATAAAGAGAGGCAATTCAAATACAATCCCGAAGGCAAAAAGTAACCTTGTGGATATAGAGAGATACTCCTTGACAGAGGGTAATGGCCGTATAGTCTCAGTAGCAAAGCTCATAAGGTATTTAAAGGCAGAAGGAAAGACCACGAAATAACCAAATGATGCACCACCAATAAAAAAGATGGTTGAAAAGACAACAAAAGGAAAGACATATCTCTTCTCTTTTTCATAAAGTCCTGGGGAGATAAAAGACCAAATCTGATATAGAAGCACTGGACTAGCAATAAAAATACCTGCCAATAACGAAACTTTCAAGTAAATGAAAAAGGCCTCTGTCAACCCTGTAAATATTAACGTACCTCCAGGTGGCATTGCCTCTAGCAGGGGTTCCATTAAAACTTTGAATATTCTCTCTGAAAAGGCATAGGAGGCAATAAACCCAATACCTACCGCGATAAAACAGACGATCAACCTTCTCCTTAACTCTTCAAGATGAGAAGTAAAGGGGAGCTTTTCATCAGCCACTTAGCTTGCTACCTCCCGTCCCCTCTTTATCTTCTTCTATCCTTTTTTTCTTTGTTGTCTGAGCTTCCAAGGTTTCTTCCTTATCTTTAGTTTCTCTGACTCCCACCGTTTCCGTAACATCTCTTACTATCTCTTTATAGTCTTTAAACAATTCCTCTTTTTGATTAGCTAGTTCCCCTTTAATATCCAACTCCTCTTTAACCTCTTCGGCAGCCCTTTTAAACTCTGTTAACCCCCTTGCTAGTGTCCTGGCTAGATCAGGCAATTTCTTTGGGCCTATAAATATCAAAGCAATTATAAAGATTACTATCAATTCCGGAATTCCAATCCCAAACATCCCTTTATCCTATGATATTGGTTTTACAAGCTAACATAATGATAAGAATAGAGTTTTTTATTATAACTGTCAATGATTATATCCTCGTACTTATTCTAGAGCTTTGAAGAAGCGCCCCTTTTCGCTTCAGCATACATTTTTTGACCCATCTAAGCTCGCTCCATTGAAAATTCACAAACTCGCCCTTCCTGCCTGTGCGTAGCACGCAGACAGGCGGGCTCAAACATGTGAATTTTCTACATTCCGCTCGCTAAGAATATAGAAAGTTTTGCATAAAAGCAGCCAGGGAGAGAGCCAAATCCTAGTACAATAACACGTTTATAATGAAAGGGGGTAGAAATGGAGACATTGCCTCTAGATAAACTGAAGAGTCTACAGGGAAAGAGGCTTCAGTCTGTTGTGGCCCATGCCTACGAGCATAGTAGAGTATATAAACGGAAATTTGATGAGGCTGGGGTTAAACCATCGGACATTAAATACTCTGGGAGACATAGTTAAGCTTCCCTTGACAGATGATTTGGGGGACATACGCAATGCTCCTTTTGAAGATAAACTCTCTGTTCCTTTGAGTGAAGTCAAGATGTATCACTCCACATCAGGAATAACCACAGGTATTCCCGAACCCATCCCATACAGTACAAGAGATGTCAAGGCTTTTTTTGAGGCTTTTTTAAGAGAGTTTTTTGTTTTCATCTTCATGGATATGATCTGTTTGTTCTGCCATCCGTTTGTAGATATCGTATCTCTCCCTCATCTCTCCTTCGGCTTTTTGGAAGAGCGTTTTTGCATTCCCCGGAAAGGTCTTTACAAGGCTGGAATAACGCACCTCACCCATAAGAAATTCTCTAAAATTACCCTTTGGGTCTTTTGAATCAAGGATAAAGGGATTTTTACCCTCTTCTTTCAGTTTTGGGTTGTAACGATAGAGGGGCCAGTAGCCTGATTCCACGGCCAGCTTTTGTTCATTTTGACTTTTGCCCATGTCGATCCCGTGATTGATACAGGGGGAATAGGCTATGATCAGAGACGGCCCCTGGTAGCTCTCTGCCTCTGACAGTGCCTTTATGAGCTGATTCTTGTTCGCACCCATGGCAACAGAGGCAACATAGACATACCCGTACGTCATAGCTATCCTTCCCAAATCCTTTTTGCCAATAGGTTTGCCACTGGCCGCATATTTGGCAACAGCTCCTGTGGGTGTCGATTTAGAGGATTGACCGCCGGTATTGGAATATACCTCAGTATCCAATACCATGATGTTTATATCATGACCCAGTGCAATGACGTGGTCTAACCCACCATAGCCGATATCATAGGCCCAGCCGTCACCGCCAAAGACCCAGATCGATTTTTTGACTAGAAGATCACCCATATCTGAGATATCAAGGATTAACTCATCCACCGCACCTCGACTGTCCAGCAGATATTTTTCAATAACTCCCTCTATTTTATGACCGTACTCCCTTGACTTATCTGCATCATTCATGTTCTCCAGCCATCCCTGAAATGCCTGCTTAAGCTCTTTTGATATATCCAGGTTAAGGGCTTCCCGAATCATCTGTGCCAGCTTTTCTCGTCTCTGGGTTACTGCCAGCTCCATTCCAAAGCCATACTCCGCATTGTCCTCGAAAAGAGAGTTTGCCCAGGCAGGACCATGTCCTTTCTCATTGACGGTGTAGGGACAGGTGGGAGCAGATCCGCCATAGATGGAAGAACAGCCTGTAGCGTTGGCAATCATCATACGATCCCCGAAGAGTTGTGTAACAACCTTTATGTATGGTGTTTCACCACATCCCGGACATGCCCCTGAGAACTCAAACAGGGGCTGACGGAATTGGCTGCCCTTCACCGATGAGACTGACATCAGGTTGTCTAGAACAGGAAGCCCTGTCGAAAACTTATGGTTGGGAATCTGAGTGTCTGTTTGTGTGACCAGCGGCTTCATGACCAGAGCCTTCTTCTTGGCAGGACAGATGTCAGCACAGTTGCCGCAGCCCGCACAATCAAGAGGGCTGACCTGAATTCGGTATCTCAATCCCTCCAATTCCGTTCCTTTGCCTTCAACAGTCGTAAAATCTTTGGGGGAGTTGCGGAGGTCTTTATCCCGGGCCAGGACTGGACGAATTGCAGCGTGAGGGCATACAAAAGAACACTGGTTGCACTGGATACACTCGTCCTTCTGCCATTCCGGCACATTGATGGCAACCCCCCGTTTTTCATATCTGGTAGTGCCTGTAGGGAAAATACCATCCGGACTGAAGGCGCTGACAGGAAGCTTATCTCCCTGCTGGGCAAGCATAGGTCTTACCACATCCTTCACAAATTCAGGCTCGTCTTCTTCAAGATATGCCTCCTGACCCGCACTGGCCCAGGACTTTGGAACCTTGATCTTTTTCAAAGCACTGACGGTTCTGTCCACAGCATCAATATTCATTCGGACAATCTCGTCGCCTTTTTTCCCGTATGTCTTTTTAATAGCCTCCTTCACGTATTTAAAGACTTCCTCAGGAGGGATAACATTGGCTATCTGAAAAAACGCCGTCTGCATAATCATGTTAATACGTCCACCCAGACCGAGTTCGGAAGCGATTTTAACGGCATCTATATTGTAAAAGCTAAGCCTTTTCTGAGCAATGGTTCTCTTCATATGATCGGGAAGCTCGTTCTCCATTTCCTTAAGACTCCAGGATGAGTTGAGGAGAAAGGATCCTTCCTCTCTGATCCCTTCCAGGATATCATACTGGTTCACAAACGCAGGATTATGGCACGCAATAAAATCGGATTTGGTTAACAGATACGGTGATTGTATCTTATGGGGCGAAAATCTGAGGTGAGACATGGTTATGCCGCCGGATTTTTTTGCATCATAAGCAAAATAACCCTGTGAAAACATATCCGTATTCTCACCGATAATTTTTATTGCGTTCTTATTGGCACCAACGGTTCCATCAGCGCCCAGTCCCCAGAACTTGCATCGCACAGTCCCCTTTGGGGATGGGTCTATTTCGACACCCAAATCAAGGGATGTGTAAGTTACGTCATCTACGATACCCACTGTAAAATGGTTTTTTGGCACAGATGATCGCAGGTTATCAAAAACGGCATTTACCATAGTAGGGGTAAAATCCTTGCTGCCCAGTCCATATCTGCCGCCCACAATAACCGGGGCATCCTCCCTGTTATAGAAGACTGTGCATACATCCTGGAAAAGAGGCTCCCCTAAAGCCCCTGGCGCCTTTGTCCTGTCCATAACGGCAATCCTTCTGGCTGTGGCTGGAAGCGCCCTTAAAAAGTGTTCTACCGAAAAGGGGAGATAGAGTCTGACCTTGACAAGGCCAACCCTTTGGCCCAGTCCGTTCAGGTAATTGACCGTTTCTTCGATAACATCACAACTGGATGCCATGGAAATGATTATTCTGTCTGCCTCGGGATCTCCAACATAATCGAAAAGGTTGTACGAACGGCCTACGAGGGCTCCCACCTTTTTCATTTCATCCTGAACAATGTATGCAACCTGATCGTAAAAAGAATTGGCAGCCTCCCGGTTCTGGAAAAATATGTCCGGATTCTGCGCAGTCCCCCTGAGCTGTGGGTGCTCCGGGTTCATCGCCTGGCTTCTGAAATCATCAACGGCCTCCCAGTCCACAAGCTCAGCTATATGGGAATAATCAATGATATCTATCTTCTGTACCTCCGATGAAGTTCGGAATCCGTCAAAGAAGTGGACAAAGGGAAGGCTCGAACGAATGCTGGCAAGATGAGCTACCAGTCCCAGGTCCATTACCTCCTGG
Organism: Deltaproteobacteria bacterium; assembly: GCA_003599365.1. Classification (GTDB taxonomy): domain Bacteria; phylum Desulfobacterota; class UBA8473; order UBA8473; family UBA8473; genus UBA8473. The sequence continues at coordinate 15,447 of QZJR01000004.1, forward strand.
ACAGAGGACGATGCCAGCAGACAAAAACCGGTTTGTCTGACGGCGTTTATATCCGAATGGTCCCCGAATATGGAGAGGGCATGGGCAGCAATAGCACGTGCCGAAACGTGAAAAACCGCAGGCATAACTTCACCGGATATCTTGTACATATTTGGTATCATCAGCAGCAGGCCCTGGGATGCTGTAAATGTAGTTGCCAGAGCCCCTGCAGAAAGTGCTCCATGCACAGCGCCTGCGGCACCGGCTTCCGACTGCATCTCCACCATCTTCATGACCTGCCCAAATATATTCTTCCGTCCATGGGCCGCCCATTCATCACAGTATTCACCCATACTACTTGAAGGGGTAATTGGGTAGATTGCCGCCACTTCACTCATGGCATAGGCTACATGGGCTGCTGCTTCATTCCCTTCGATGGTTTTTTTTGTCTTATTCACTTTTTGTCTTCCTTTCTCTTAAATTGTTTGTTTATAGTTCTCTTCTTCCTTCCATGGCTCTACTTAAGGTATCCACATCGGTATACTCAATATCCCCCCCCACAGGGATTCCATAGGCAATCCTTGTCACCTCTATCTCCATGGGTTTAATCAGCTTAGCCAGATAAATAGCGGTAGCCTCTCCCTCCACAGAGGGATTAGTAGCAATAATAACCTCTTTTACCTTTCCACTGCGCAGTCTTTCTATCAACTCCTTTACTCTAATCTCCTGGGGACTGATCCCGTCTAAAGGTGAGAGTACCCCTTGCAATACGTGGTATCTGCCTTTATATTTCCCTGTCTTCTCTATTGCCAGAAAGTCTGCCGGGTCCTCTACAACGCAGATTGTCTTATCATCCCTTCTTTCATTCCCACATATTTTGCATGGATCACTATCGGAAAAATTAAAACAAACAGAACAACAAGAAACCTTTTCCTTTACATCAATTATACTTTTGGCCAGCTCCTCTGCTTCCTTTCTGGAGGAGTTAAGCATATAAAATGCAAGGCGAGTGGCTGTCTTTTCGCCTATGCCCGGAAGTTTTTTCAATCTGTCTATCAACCGATCAATAGAATCAGCAAAGTAAGAAAACGACATCTTGTTGCCCTTTTAAATTTACTCTGGATTAAGTTAAGTGCCTAAAGTTATTTAAAATGAAAATCCCTATACAGTTAAATTAGGTTAAGCCGGGAATCTTTATCCCACCGGTGACCTTGCTCATCTCTTCCGCCATCATCTCCTGCGACCTCTTTATTCCCTCACTTACTGCGGCTACTATAAGGTCCTGCAACATCTCCACATCATTGGGGTCGACAACCTCAGGGTCTATCTTTATGGAAATCAGCTCCTGTTTTCCGTTGACCACAACTGTAATCATTCCTCCGCCAGCCGAAGCCTCTACGGTCTTATCGGCCAGTTCCTCCTGTATCTTCCCAAACCTTTCCTGCATCATCTTAGCCTGTTTCATAATATTTCCAAAACCTTTTGACATCCGCTACCTCCATTAGTAACCGTTCACGGTTCAAAGTTCAGGGTTCAAGGTTAAATTCATAATGCAATCTTCCATAAACTCTTAAACCTTTATACTTGCTTTGTCTTTATTTCTATAACCTTGCCTCCGAAGATGTTAATGGCATCATGGACAATTGGATTGTTCAATGCCTCATCTCTCAGTTTTCTAACCTCGTCAGATCCTTTACTGTTTTTTTTCGCAATGGACGCTGAGTCTGAGTTAGGAACCATGACTGATATGTTTAGCGCCATCTCCCTCTGGAAGAATTCTCTGAAAATATCTGCAAGGTCCTTTTTATTCTGGGGTTCATTTATACTGTCCATGAATACAGAATTTTTTTCAAGTCCTATATCAATTTTACCATCGTCCATGTTTATCAATTGGCCAAGTTCAAGGATGGCAGCCAAAAGAGGCCTTTTCTTCCTAACAAAACCAATCAGATTAAGCCATGTCTCCTTAGTATCCCCTCCCTTAATTCCAGATTCTGCCTCGGAAGGTTGGGTATCATCAGTATCCTCCAAGTGCTCAATTTCAGTGATAGCCGCTGTTTGTGAGGATGGGTTTGAAAACTGCGGTTTTTCCAGGGGCATATAGGCAGCAGCATTACCCTCATTATTAAGATTTAATAGTTTTCTCTCTAAGTTATCAATCTTACACAAGATATCATCAATAGAGAGCAATGGTCTTGTATGAGCCATTCTGACAAGGGTCATCTCCATGACCAACCTGGGGTTATTTGATCTTATAATCTCTTCTTCACTATTGGCAAGGATGCTAAATAGCTGCTGAATCTCGCCGATGCCTACTAATGCCCCTTGCGTGGCAAGATCTTCAATCTCGCTATCCGGAAGGTCTATTAGCCTGGAGGGGTTCTCTGTAACCTTGGCCACTACCAGATTTCTAAACTGTTCCAGAAGACCTTTATAAAACTCCTTAATATCATAACCATAATTATAAACATCCTCAATAATATCGAGGCATCTCTGAGGCTTCCTTTCTATTATTGAAAGGGAAGTCTCATAGAACAGTTTCCGATCTATGATTCCCAGAATCTCCACAATTTCATCATAGCTAACATCCCTCCCGGCAAATGATATAGCCTGATCCAGGATACTCTGGGCATCCCTCATACTGCCTTCTGCTTCCCTGGCAATTAAAGCCAAACCCTTATCACTGATCTGCACCTTCTCGTCTGATACAATTAGTTTCAGATGGGCAAGAATGTCTCTGGCAGGGATTCGCTTAAAATCATATCGTTGACATCTGGATAGTATGGTTGGGGGTATTTTATGGGGTTCTGTAGTAGCAAATATAAATACTACATGTTCAGGTGGTTCTTCCAGGGTTTTCAGTAATGCATTGAATGCGCTATTAGAGAGCATATGAACTTCATCAATGATATAGACCTTATGGCTGCCTTTTGAGGGAAGGTATCTAACGTTTTCCCTGAGTTCTCTGACATCGTCTACGCCGGTATTTGATGCCCCATCAATCTCCAGAACGTCTATGGATACCCCGGCGGATATATCCTTGCAGAACTGGCACCGGTTACACGGTCCAGGAGTTGGACCATCCTGGCAATTTAAGGCTTTTGCCAGAATCCGGGCAACGGATGTTTTTCCCACTCCTTTTGTGCCGGTAAACAAAAGGGCATGGGGGACTCTATTACCAACAATTGCATTCTGGAGAGTCTTAGTTACGTGTTTTTGTCCTACCACATCTTCAAATAACTGAGGTCGCCATTTCCGAGCCAGGACCAAATAGGACATAAAAAAACCTTTTTGCTTCTAAAGAACTATGATAGCTGGATTACCCTACGGCACACTAAGATATTACTACCGCTGCTTCCTTCCGGACCTGACGGGGTTTGTAACCCTCAGTTGCGTAGGATCCAGCTATCAATCTGTAGTTAATATTTAAGTTTTGAAATTCACTTTTCACTCGAAAATACACTTATTCCTGTCATTGCGAGCCCCGCAAAGACACGAAGTCCAGCAGTTTCTGTCATTGCGAACGAAGTGAAGCAATCTCCCTAAACTGAGATTGCCTCGTCGCTACCACTCCTCGTAAAGACATTTTCCTTGTTCTTCGTATCTCTTTGAGGCATGTGGATTTCATTTTCAGGATAAACTAATCTTTGGTTAAAGGTTATCAATATCACTTTAATAAGAAAGTGGTCTGGCGGAGAGAGAGGGATTTGAACCCTCGGTACACCTTTTGAGCGTACACACGATTTCCAGTCGTGCTCCTTCAGCCGCTCGGACATCTCTCCCATCAATACAGTGGTCAGTTATCAGTTTTCAATCAAAAATCTTTTTAAATACCAACCACTCATCACTTTTCACTCTTCACTGATTTTTGTGGCGGAGAGAGAGGGATTTGAACCCCCGGTCCCGATTTCTCAGGACAATTGATTTCGAATCAATCGCCTTCGACCAGACTCGGCCATCTCTCCGTAACCCCACTATGTGGGCTACAATAAATCTGTAACTTATAACCTTTAACTTGTTGAAATTATTTCCATTCTGACTACTGACTTCTGACTTCTCAAGTTTGTTGCGAAGCAATTAACTTGTATTGTCTCTCAGTCGTTTAAAGAACGACTGAATAATATCCCGACACTCTCTTTCCAAAATTCCTGAAGAAACCTTCATTCTATGGTTAAGCCTGGGATTCTGTAGAATATTATACACAGAATCCACTGCCCCTGCCTTTGGATCTCTGGCGCCATAAACCAGATGACGGATTCTGGCATTGATAAGCGCTCCTATACACATAATACAGGGCTCTATAGTCACGTAAAACGTACTGTTTGATATACGATAGTTCCCCAGTTTTTTACCTGCTTTCCTCAGAGCCAGAATCTCAGCATGGGCAGTGGGATCATTTCTGGAAATGGATTCATTATGAGCCTTTGCCAATAACTCTCCATTTGAGGAAATGAGTACAGCTCCAACAGGGACCTCACCCTTTTCCCCTGCCTTTCTGGCTTCTGCCAGTGCCTCCTTCATAAGCTCAGTATGTATATCCATTATTCGGCTGATTGTTGAGTTATAGTGAACGACTTAAATAAGTTGACATTCAATCCCCCCACCCTCTCCCTCCCCCTCGGAGGGGGGAGGGTTGGGTGAGGGTGTAAAAGGAATGTTGCCTTCAAGCTTGGCTACTTTATTTATTCGCTTACTATAGTTACTGACTTCTGACCCCTGTTTCCTGACAGGTTGCTTATTTTTATACCATAAATGCAATCCACGGGCAACCTAAAAAGGGGAACCGGACAATAAAGTTTTTTTCTGAGGAAAAAGAATTTTTCTGTTAAGAAGGAAAAAAACACAGTAATCCAATAACCTTAGCCCTGAAAAATGGGAAATGTGCCGGTTAGAAAAAAGAAAAGAATAAAGAAATAATTGATAAGGGGGTCATTTTCTGATAAAAAGATTATAGTGGTAAATTTTTGAAAAACTCGCTTTCAGTCATTGCTTTGCCCCTGACAAGTGGGGGCGAAGCAATCTCATAGGTAGGAGAGGGATTGCTTCATCCGCCTCTGGCGGATTAGCAGCGACAAATTGAGCATTTTTCAAAGGTCTCAATGGAAACCATAATGACATTTTGGACTTAGAAAAGGAGTAGAAAATGGGTAAAAAAAGTATAGACACGCTTAAAACCAGATTAGGGGAAGAAGGGTACCAAAAACTGATTAGAATTGACAATCCGGAACTTCATCAATTCATCGCCAGATATGTTGAACACTGTAACCCGAGAAAAGTGTTTGTCAGTACTGATTCCGGGGATGATACTAAATACATAAGGGAATCGGCAATAATAAACGGTGAGGAAAGCAGACTGGCTATTGACGGTCATACTGTTCATTTTGACAGTTATTATGACCAGGGAAGGGACAAAGAGCATACCGATATCCTTGTCCCTAGAGGTGTGGACCTTGGCCCAACCATAATTACAAAGGACAGAGATGAAGGGGTAAAGGAAGTCCATGAGATCCTTGAAAATATTATGGAGGGCAAAGAGCTCTACATATGTTTCTTCTGTTTGGGACCGACCAAATCCGAGTTTTCCATCCCCTGCGTCCAGCTTACCGACTCCAGTTATGTGGCTCACAGTGAGTTCCTCCTCTACCGAGCAGGCTATGAAGAATTTGTCAGGCAGGGGTCAAAAGCCCGTTTTTTCAAGTTTGTCCATTCTCAAGGGGAACTCGATGAAAGGAAGGTATGTAAAAATCTGGATAAACGAAGAATATATATTGATATCGATGATGATATTGTATACAGCACCAACACCCAGTACGGCGGCAACACTATTGGATTGAAAAAGTTGGCTATGCGGCTGGCAATCAGACAGGGGTCAAAAGAGGGCTGGTTGACAGAGCACATGCTTATCCTGGGGATTCACGGACCTAAAGACAGGGTGACTTATTTCACAGGGGCATTTCCTTCCCTCTGCGGGAAGACCTCTACCGCGATGCTGGATGGGGAAAGGATTGTGGGAGATGATATTGCATATCTCAGACAAAAAGATGGAGAGGTCAGGGCAGTCAATGTGGAAAAGGGGATGTTCGGGATAATAATGGGGGTAAATTCCAAGGATGATCCATATCAGTGGAACGGGCTTCATAGCCCGGGAGAAATCATATTTTCCAATGTGCTGGTTACTGAAGACAAACAGATACATTGGATCGGAAAGGATGGGGATGCCCCTCCCAAAGGTTATAACTATTCAGGGGAGTGGTTTATTGGAAAAAAAGACAAAAAGGGTAAAGAGATACAATGCTCCCATCCAAATGCAAGATTTACGATTAGTTTGGACGCATTTGAGAATCTTGACCCGAAGATTGATGACCCATCAGGTGTTCCGGTAGGCGGAATAGTTTACGGAGGCAGGGATTCAGATACCTGTGTGCCGGTGGAAGAGTCTTTTGACTGGGCGCATGGGATAATAACCAAAGGCGCATCATTAGAATCCGAGACTACCGCTGCCACATTAGGGAAGGAAGGGGTAAGGGAATTTAATCCCATGTCCAATCTGGATTTTTTGTCCATTCCTGTAGGAAAGTATATTCAAGACAATCTGGATTTTGGCAAAGACCTGAAAAAGCCGCCTATCATCTTTTCTGTTAATTATTTTATTAAAGATAGGGAGGGGAATTTCTTAAATGAGAAAACAGATAAGAGGGTCTGGTATAAATGGATGGAACTGCGGGTTCATGATGAGGTTGGCGTCATTGAAACACCTACCGGTAAGATACCCAGGTATGAGGATATTAAAAGGCTGTTTAAGGATATACTCAAAAAAGACTACACCAAAGAAGACTATGGTAAGCAGTTTATGATAAGAATTCCGGAAAACCTGACAAAGATTGATAGGATAAAAGAGATTTATGAAACCAAGGTTTCTGATACACCCAAAAAGGTATTTGAAGTATTGGAGGAACAAAGGCAGAGATTGAACAATGCAAGGGAAAGATACGGTGACTATATTACACCGGATAAATTATGATTTCTTGGTAAAAAATCGTTTCTGTATTATTAGGAGAAGGTGCCGTAATGCTTAAACTGATTAAAAAGAGGCAAGAAAAGGTTGGTCTCTCCCCCGGTACCCTTGTTCATATAGGGGAAAAGAAAACTGACAGGACAGGGATTACGATTGTTGACTATGATGAAGCGCAGTTTCAAGAACAAGAAGTAAATACAGTGGAGGAATGTTTCCCATTTAAAGATACACCGACCGTTACCTGGATAAACATAGATGGTCTCCATGATGTTGACATTATAGAAAGACTTGGAATCTATTTTAACATACATCCCCTTATCCTGGAAGACATTGTGAATACAGGGCAACATCCGAAAATGGAGGATTTTGAGGATTACATCTTTGTTGTCATAAAGATGCTTTCTATTGACAAGGAAGGCAATGAGATAAATGCAGAACAGATAAGCGTGTTATTGGGTTCAAATTTTGTCATTTCGTTTCAGGAAAGACCTGGAGATGTTTTCGACTCCATAAGGGAAAGGATCAGGAAGGGAAAAGGTCGTATCAGAAAGATGGGGGCGGATTACCTTGCCTATGCCTTGTTGGATTCTGTTGTTGATCACTACTTTACAATATTGGAAAGAGTTAGCGATAGGATGGAATCATTGGAAGAGGATCTGGTAACCAATCCTGTACCGGCAACCCTGCAGAGTATCCACCGTTTAAAGAGAGAGATGATATTTTTCCGCAGGTCGGTATGTCCATTGAGAGAGGTCATCAGTGTCCTAGAACGGGGGGAATCAGGCTTAATCAAACAATCCACAGGGATATTTCTTAGGGACGTCTATGATCATACAATACAGGTCATGGATACAATAGAAACATTCAGGGACATGGTTTCCGGGATGCTCGATGTCTATCTTTCCAGTATCAGCAATAAAATGAACGAGGTTATGAAGGTTTTAACAATAATTGCCACCATATTTATTCCCTTGACCTTCATGGCAGGTGTCTACGGAATGAACTTTAAACATATGCCGGAGCTTGAACTTCATTGGGCCTATCCGGCCGCATTGATAGCCATGGCAACTGTAGGAGTCGTAATGGTAATATATTTCAAGAGAAAAAAGTGGCTTTAAAATGCTCGGTTAGGCAAGCTTGAATTTTTGTGACTACTCTTATGACTTTGTGCCTATGTGCCTTTGCCACTTTGTGCCTGAGTAGTTTTACGAATTTTTAATAATGAAGGGAAGGGAGGAAAATGGCAAAAAAACAACAGAAAAAGGAGACAGGGAAGAGAAGGGTCATTTTCACATTGGAGTCACCGTGGGCAAACGAAGTAATACTAATGGGAGATTTCAACAAGTGGAATGCTAAAACCCATCCTATGAAAAAGGATGGAGGCGGTATATGGAAAAAGACCGTGATGCTTCCCCCGGGAAGGTATGAATACAGGTTTTTAGTAGATGGACAGTGGGAAAATGATCCCAAAAATGATGAGGTCTGTGCAAATCGCTTCGGAACCCAAAACAACATAATCCATATCTGATGGCTTCGTAAAAAGTCCACTTGTTTTCATCTGAATGAATGGCATAAGGACAAAATAGCCAGAGCATTTGATCTGTTTTGCTGATTTTTTCTCACGAAACAATGGACTATAAGAGTGGCTAAATGTCGGCTTTCTTAGACCATTTTAAAATACCGGTTAAAAAAATTCGGCGGTCACTTCTCCAGTCACCTGCGCGCATCTCTATTATTGGGTTTGTTCTCCTTATTTCCATCGGGACTGCCTTACTGATGCTGCCATCAGCGTCAACGAATGGAGGTTTAAAATTTATAGATGCTCTGTTTACTGCTACCTCCGCAAGTTGTGTGACCGGACTTACAGTTGTGGATACAGGAAGTGTCCTCAGCCTTTATGGGCAGATAGTCGTTCTTGCCCTTATCCAGACAGGAGGACTGGGCATTATGACGCTTTCAACTCTGTTTCTCCTGATTGTCGGAAGGCGACCCACTATTGCAGGGCGTACTGTAATACAGGACGCTTTCACTCAGAGCAAAGACCGGGGCCTGTTTTCTATTCTACGGGATGTAGTCCTGTTTACTTTTATAATTGAGGCAATAGGCTTGGTAATTATGTTCTTCTGTTTCCTTCCTGGAAGAGGGGTCTTTCATTCCCTCTATTTATCGGTTTTCCACTCGATCAGCGCCTTTTGTAATGCAGGTTTTTCTCTCTTCCCGAACAGTTTTGTCAGATATCAGCAGAACTGGTTGATAAACATAGTAACCTGTTTCCTGATTATAAGCGGAGGAATCGGCTTTTTAGTTCTATTTGAGTTGAAGCGACGATTCCAATTCAAACACCGCGCATGGTCTCGTCTCAGTCTTCACTCAAAGATGGTGCTCTCTGCTAGTTTTGTTTTGATTGTCCTGGGTAGCCTCCTCATTACCGGTATGGAATGGCATAACACCCTTAAGCCCCTGTCTTTTCCATACCGTTTTCTGGCAGGTTTTTTTCAGTCTGTGACTGCTCGCACAGCGGGTTTTAACACGTTACCGATCGGGGAGATGGCTAACGGGACCCTTTTTATCCTTATTATACTCATGTTTATCGGGGCTTCTCCTGGTTCCTGCGGGGGAGGCATAAAGACAACAACTTTAATGTCTATTATCGCACTGGGTACGTCCCGTTTTCAGGGACGCCAGCGACCTCAGTTGTTCCGTCGCACAGTCTCGGCTGATAGCGTAGGGAAGGCAATTAGTGTTGTGATGGTCGGCATAGTTGTGGTTATCGCTGGGACCTCAATTCTTCTGATTACAGAGATAGGGGGGGTTTCTCACACTATAAGCAGGGGAGAATTTCTGGAAATCCTTTTTGAGGTTGTAAGTGCCTTTGGCACGGTGGGACTTTCTACCGGGGTCACGGGGGGATTGAGTATAGCAGGCAAGCTTGTCCTCACTTTGGTTATGTTTACGGGCCGTCTTGGGCCGTTGTTAATTGCCCTGGCTTTTAGCCGCCGCGAGATGCCTCACTATTACTATGCAGAGGAAAGTATCATGATAGGATGAGGAAAAAGATGAGACAATTTGCTATTATTGGAATAGGGAATTTCGGTTATTATCTGGCGACACACCTGTATGAGAAAGGATATGAAGTGCTTGCCATTGACAAAGATGCCAACCGGGTTCAAGAAATCAAAGACGGAGTCAGCCAAGCCGTAGTAGCTGATGCTACCAACAGGAAGATTTTGGAACCTCTCGGTATAAAGGAGATGGACGCGGTAGTGGTCTGCATCGGTTCAGTTTTGAGTGATTCGATTCTTGTTACCCTCAATCTGAAGGATGCCGGCGTCAAGCGCATACTTGCCAAGGCTATTAGTGATGCTCATGGTCGCATTCTCCAGAAGATTGGCGCATCTGAGGTGTTCTTCCCTGAAAGGGATCTTGCCATCTCTCTGGCTGAAAGGCTACACAACCCTAATATGCTCGACTATTTACCTTTCCTGGAAGGTTACAGTATTATAGAATTGGCTCCATCAAAGAAGTTTACGGGTAAAACCCTGCGTGAGCTTGATCTTATCAATCGGTATGGTGTTCAAATAATCGCAATCAAGGAACTCATTCCTGAACGTTTAAACCTTATCCCCACAGGAAATTCCATCATGAAGGACAGCGACATCCTGGTTCTTTTGGGGTCAAATGAAGGACTTGAAAAACTGCGTGAGGAAGAGTAATAGCCATCATCATCCGAGGAATCAGTAGGATTCGCTCCTAATGATAGGATTATTTACACGATGTCAGAGCCAGGTCATTCACAAGCCCATTCTGGTTACAGGATTACTTATATCGGAATTCTGGTCAATCTGTTCTTGATCGCCCTCAAGTTTTTTTCAGGTCTGTTCGGCCACAGTCATGCCCTTATTGCTGACGCAGCCCATTCTGCATCAGATCTTGTAACCGATTTTGTGGTGCTGTTTGGCTTAACGATAGGGCGCAAAACCTCTGATAAAGATCACCACTTCGGACATGCCAGGTTTGAGACCCTGTCATCTTCGATTATTGGCCTGGGGCTCATGGGTACTGCAGTTTATATAGGCATAGAAGCCACTTTAAATATCTACTACCATACCGAGCATCACCCCACCTGGCTGGCAATAGGAGGGGCAGGGCTTTCCATCGCCATTAAGGAGACTCTCTACCGCTACACAATCCATGTTGGAAAACGGATCAAGAGTGCCGCAGTTATAGCCAATGCTTTGGAACATCGTTCAGATGCCCTGTCATCTGTAGCTGTGCTGATAGGAGTAGGAGGAGCCATGATCAAACCAGGATGGCACATCCTTGATGCATATGCAGCCCTTGTGGTCTCGTTTTTTATACTTAAGGTGGGTTTAGAAGTCCTGCGGGACTCTGTACGCGAGTTCACAGACAAGGCCCCCAATTCCGAAATCGTGGACGGGATCAGACGCTGTGCCTGTAGCGTGAAGGGTGTCGTTGATGTTCATGATTTGAAGGTTCGTACCTCAGGCGGGCGTTATCAAGTAGAAATCCACGTAGTGGTAGACAGGAATCTGACCGTGGCAGAGGGTCATCGAATTGCGAAGGAGGTGGAAGCATGTCTTACTGAAGACTTCCAGGACCTCGGTTTAGTGATTGTACAGGTGGACCCTTCAATGGCAGAAACTGTCTTGGGAGACCTTTCTGGATGATAACATAAATCTCCTTTTGTGGTCTGCCGGATCGCCATCCTAAAGCAAATCGGCAACCTTACTAATCTTGTCTGGTGGAGCAAGGAGAATAAGTGCATCATTGGCCCAGAGTTGCATCTCCCCATGGGGACTGGATATTATCTTTGAGTTCCGACGTATTGCCAGCAAGGTGACACCATATTTTTTTCTGAGCTCAATCTGAGCCAACGTCTTACCAACCATGGGTGATTTCTCACTAACTCTCAGAGTGCTTATTTCAACCTCCGGAAGATGGAACGATAAATCACATAAAGATGGTGCATCGTTGGAAAAACTCCTGAGCATCTGATAACTGCCCGATCGGATTTCAGCAGTAAGCTTCTCTATTTCGTCTTTTGGTATGAGATATTTTTTTAGAACTCTGGTGAATATTTCTACTGAGGTTTCAAACTCCTCCGGTATGACTTCATTTGCACCCAAATTATATAAGTGTTCCATTTCCATAAGGTAGCGGGTTCTTACAATGATATATACTTTAGGAGTTATTCTCCTGATAATTTCAGTAATCCTGCGCGTTGCCGATGGATCATTAATCGCTACAACTACAATTCTGGCTTCTTTGATGTTTACGTGCTGAAGCACCGATTCCTGGGTTGCATCTCCATAATAGATGATCTCTCCCTTTGACTTCTCATCCCTTACGGTTTTAGGGTTCATTTCAATGATTACATAGGGGATACTCCCTGCCCTGGCAGTTCGTGCCACATTTCTACCGTTTACTCCAAATCCAATTATAATGAGATGGTCTTTCCTGTAGTCGCCGTTTGTCTCCGGTAAAGGCTTAAGACCTGATTTTAATTTCCCCGGCAGTGGCAACCGTAAGACAATATCCGCTATTCGAGGCGACAAGACCATAATAAATGGCGTAGCTGCCATAGTCAGTACACAAACGGACAGGAATAGTTGATAAGTGTCTCCAGTTAGTAATCCATGCTCAACACCAATCTTGGAAAGGAGAAACGAGAATTCACCAATCTGGGAGATTGCAAAGCCAACCAGGATTACAGTGCGAAGGGGGAACCCCAGTAGAATCGTGACAAAACCTGCTATGATGATTTTTAATACCAGAACGGACAAGGTGATGAGAAGAATAAGCCCGGGCTGTTGAAGAAGTAAACCAATATTTAAGAGCATACCGATGGAAACAAAGAAGAAACTGGTAAAGACATCGCGAAATGGGAGGATATTCCCCAGTGTCTGATGGCTGTATTCAGATTCAGATATGATCAGACCTGCCAGGAAGGCACCAAGGCCAAGAGAAAGCCCGGCTTCATTCGTCAACCATGCAACTGCGAGGCATATCAGAACAACGCTCAGAAGGAAAAGTTCCCTGCTGCGTGTGCGGGCGATTTGATATAATAAATGGGGAACAATCCACTTTGTGCTGACAATTACCAACGCTATTATGCCAATACCTTTTACAATGAGAGTCAGGAGAGATTCACCCAAATTCTCCGTCATCCCTGCCACCAGAGGTGTGAACAAAATCATCGGAACAATGATAAGGTCCTGAAAAATTAAGATGGCAAGGGTTACCCCCCCGTGGGGACTTTCAATTTCTGCCTTTTCCTGGATAATTTTTAGAGCAATGGCTGTGCTGCTGAGGGATATGAGAAATCCTATAAATATCGATTCACCAAAGGCCTGGCCAAGTTGCCGGGCTATAAAGAAAGTAGCCAGAATGGTTAGCAGAACTTGGAGGGAACCACCTATCAGAATCGATCTTTTAAATTGTAACAGGCTTTTCAGTGAAAATTCTATTCCGATAGTAAAGAGCAGTAAAACAATGCCGACCTCGGCTAAAGTTTCAACCTCATGAATTGATTTTATTAAAGCAAGTCCATGAGGTCCTGCCAGCATTCCGGTCAGGAGGAACCCAACAATTGACGGTATCCGCATTCTATGGAATATAAAGATAACGACAATTGATAGCCCGAATATAATGATAATGTCTTTTAATAGTAGTGTTTCCATAGTCCAAGCTTAGGGATGATGCTTATGAAGGGTTTGAATTGGGGATATCATCTTATTAAAGTAGAAGATTTTTTAACTCAAAGAGTTTTAAAAAGGGTCTAGAAGCCAATAATGGATCAACATCGAAAGAAAAAGTTTAATAAAGTACTTAACCTTAGTCTTTTGGAAGGGGTAGATTATTGCTTGCCTGTGCAGCTTTTATATACAGTTTTTCAACATATTCCTTCACCATGCGCCTTGTGCAGAAAGCAGGTACGATTGAAGAGATGGCTTCTTTCATTACCCTTATCCATCCACGAGGCAATCCATTCCAGTCACGTTCATAATACAGGGGCACAATTTCCTCCTCAAGGAGGTGATAGAACGCCTCTGCATCCTGGTCATCTTGAGATGCCACAGGAGATGTTTGACCATTACCAATAGCCCAACCATTGGCTCCATTGTAACCTTCATGCCACCATCCGTCCAATACGCTAAAATGGGGGATACCGTTGAGCGCTGCCTTTTGACCACTGGTGCCACTGGCTTCCTGCAATAGCCGAGGAGTGTTCAACCAAACATCCATGCCATGCACCAGGTACCGTGCTACATGCATGTCGTAATCCTCAACAAATGCTATTCGCCCACCAAACATAGGATCCTTTGCTATACGATATATCTGCTGAATGAGGTATTTGCCATGTTCGTCCGCCGGATGTGATTTGCCGGCAAATATTATCTGTACCGGCCGCGACTGGTCCTGAACGATCCGCTTCAGACGCTGCGTATCCTTTAAGATCAAGGTGGCCCGCTTGTAGTCAGTGAACCGACGAGCAAAACCGATGGTAAGCACCTCGGGGTCCAACAATGCTCCCATAGTCAGTACCTGCCCTGGTGTTACATTGTCTTCAGTCCAGCGCTTACGGGACCTGTCGCATACAAAACTGATGAGTTTACGTTTCAACCACAGATGCGTCTTCCAGAGCTCCTCATCCGGAATGTCCATTGCTCGTTTCCAGAAATCGGGATCATCCTGTTTTTCTCTCCAATCCTTGCCCAGATACTT